>JAKSNN010000002.1 GCA_024399755.1 Paludibacteraceae bacterium
CAAAGGTACAACTTTTTTCGGATATACGCAAATTTTATTTACTTATGCGTTTGACTATTTCGGTAGTTCTGCAACATCAGTCTATCATCACCTTATCTTCACCTTATCTTCACCTTTGGAACACCTTTGGGAAATATGCCAAAAATTAAGTTACAACGGACTTGCACGGAGATACTCCGACTTCCGCCTGCAAAGGTACTACTTCAAAGTGTCATTTTGGTGTCACTTGTTCACTTTTTTGTGAACAACACACTTTTGTGAAGTATAGGGGTGAGCAAAGACCCCTTTTTCTATTTCGCCTGCAAAGATACTAAAAATAATTGATATGCACAAATTAAAACTGATTTTTCACGTTTTCTACGTTGCTTTATTCACTTAACTTTAACTTAACGCAAAGTACCTTGCGGGTACTATGAGGGCGCGAGAGAATTTTGAATTATGAATTATGAGATGACGCCGCAAGCGGCTAAATGATGCGAATGATGCAAATGATGACGCCGCAAGCGGCTAATGACGCGCGAAGCGCAAATAACAAATCACAAATATGAAATAACAAATAATTAAAATTCCCTTTCCGCTTGCTCATTCGGAAAATTTGTAGTACCTTTGCAGTGAATTCTAAAATGGTACGCAAATTGTATATGGTGTATGTAAATATAAAACAACAAAAACTTATGCGGAAACTATTGTTCTTGATTATCGTTATGGGCGGGCTCTGCGCTTGCGATACTACTCCCACTACCCTAACCGTGGTGAATCATTACCCATCCGGATACGTCAAAGTTCTCAAAGACGGCGCGACAGACTCTACCTTGGAATATCGGTCGTACACGGCAATGGTATATTACGGAATGGATCATATCCTCACCGTAGAACCACAAAAGACCGTAAAACGCAAATTAGAAGGCTGGATGATGAACCGACCCGTAAAACGACTGCAAGTGGAACTAATCAATAGCGAGACTTTTGATGTGGTAGAACCCCTGTTCTTCAACGAACAATGCAAGTTCGTGAGCGATATGACCTACACCCTCACCATCACGAAAGACGGGTGCAAATTAGAAAAGCAAATGGTAGAAATACAGCAATGATATACAGCATGACCGGTTACGGCAAGACCGAACACCAACTTGCCGACAAGAAACTCATCGTAGAGATTCGTAGCCTCAACTCAAAAAGTTTAGACCTCAGTATGCGTGTCGCACCTGCACTGCGAGAGAAAGAATTAGATATTCGACAAATGATTGCACAACGCTTGGAACGCGGCAAAATAGACGTAGCCGTATATTTCCAAACCGATGACAACACCACGCAAGAAGCCTCCTTCACCCCTATCAATAAAGAAGCCTTTCGCTATTACTACAATACCCTACGCGACCTGAGAGACGAATTGGGCATGCCTGCCATAACAGACCTCGTAAGTTCCGTTATGCGTATGCCTGATGTCACAAAAGCCGGCGAAGAGAAAGTAATCAATGCCAGCGAATGGGACATCATCAAAAGCGCTATCCATGAGACTATTGACGCCTTCCTTGCCTTCCGAAAACAAGAAGGGGCTGCCCTCGAAAAGATGTTCACCGAGAAATTAGACGGCATCGCAACCCTACTCGCCGAAGTAGAACCCTTCGAGAAAGGACGCGTCGAGAAAATCAGACAACACCTCCTCTGCAACCTCGACAAATTAGCCGACGAAACAAAGAAGGCTATTGACAGCAACCGCTTGGAACAAGAGATGATTTACTACCTCGAGAAATTAGACATCACCGAGGAAAAAGTGCGCCTTACCAACCATATCCGCTATTTCCGCGAGACAATGCAAGGCGACGGAACCGGCGTGGGCAAGAAACTCGGCTTCATCGCTCAAGAAATGGGACGAGAAATCAATACCTTAGGCAGCAAGTCCAACCAAAGCGAAATGCAAATCATCGTCGTGAAAATGAAGGATATACTCGAACAAATCAAAGAACAAGTGTTGAACGTACTATGATAATCATTCTTTGCGCACCCAGCGGAAGCGGTAAATCCACCATGGTGAAACACCTCCTTACTACCTACCCCAACCGTTACGAACTATCTATCTCCTGCACAACACGCGCCCCGCGCGGACAAGAAGTGAACGGCAGAGAGTACTACTTTATTACCCGCGAAGAGTTTGAAAAAAAGATTCAAGAAGGCGCATTCGTAGAACACGAACAGGTATATGAAGGACTATATTACGGCACCCTTCGGAGCGAAATAGAACGCATTCAGCAAGCAGGACATACGCCTATCTTCGACATTGACGTGAAAGGCGGTATCAACCTCAAACGATTGTTCGGCGATGAGGCGCTCAGCATATTCATCGCCCCCCCCTCTATCGAGGAACTGAGCAAGCGACTACACGGCAGAGGCGACACCTCCGAGGAGATGATTCAGAAACGACTCGCCAAAGCCAATATCGAGATGGCTGACGCTTGCCACTTCGATGTGACTATCGTAAACGATGACCTGCAACGGGCAAAGAAAGAACTGGAAGAGAAAATAGCAAGGACAAAGGAATAAGGAGCAAGGACAAAGGAGCAAGGAGCGTCTTTACTCCAATTTTACAAATCGTCAAAAAATGGAAGTGCTGTTGGGAAAGACACTGGAGGAGTTGCAGGCTGTTGCCTTGCAAGTCGGACTGCCAAAGTTTGCCGGTAAACAACTGGCAGAATGGCTGTACGTAAAGCGTGTCAGCGATTTCCATTCCATGACGAACATATCGCAGAAAGGACGTGATGCCTTAGCCGCTTCGTTCTGCATCGGCAGACACCAACCTGTCCGCGAAGCCGTTTCTCAAGACGGCACTCGCAAATACCTCTTTGAGGTAAACGACCATACCTTCATCGAAAGCGTGTATATCCCGGAACCTGACCGCGCTACGCTTTGCGTCAGTACACAGGCAGGCTGCAAAATGGGGTGTAAGTTCTGCATGACAGGGACATTAGGTTTTCATGGGCAATTGTCGGCAGCCGATATTCTCAATCAGATATTCGAAGTAGATGCCCGCATCAGCGGACTTAACGATTCCACTACCCCTTCCGCCCTAACAAACCTCGTCTATATGGGCGAAGGCGAACCCATGGATAACCTCGATAACGTACTGCGCTCGCTGGAAATTATGACCTCACAATACGGCTTGGCGTGGTCGCCTAAACGTATCACGGTAAGCAGCGTAGGTCTCCTTCCCGGACTAAAGCGTTTCTTGGACGAAAGCGACTGCCATTTGGCAATATCTTTGCATAATCCTTTCCCCGCCGAAAGACGCGAGATTATGCCCGCAGAACAACTATACTCTATCCGCGAGGTCGTAGAACTGCTGCGCCAATACGATTTCTCCCACCAGCGACGTGTCAGTTTTGAATATATATGCTGGGGCGGCGTAAACGATACACCTAAACACGCAGAGGAACTGCTGCGCCTGCTGCGAGGCATCGACTGCCGCATTAACCTAATACGTTTCCACGAGGGAGTAAACAGACAGTTTGCCAACAGCAACGAGCGCCAAATGGAGTGGCTTCGCGATTACCTTACCGCAAAAGGCATCACCACAACGATTCGTAAAAGCCGTGGCGAAGATATTCTCGCTGCTTGCGGTATGCTGGTCAATGCACTTACTACAGACACAAAAAAAGTGCTGTAAGTTCTTTTACTCGAGAAAACTCCTAAAAATAGGATTTGAGGTGTGGAGGACCTTTGTAATCCGGCTTCTAAACCGCTCTCCGTTTGCACGGGTCATCGCAGGCAAGTACCGGCACGCCATTGGTCAACTATTGACCCCTTTTAATAATAATCTGTTGAGTTTTCCGGTCTCGTAAACTTACAACACTATCTCACTTTTAATCGCGCATGTGCCAATTCAGCGTCAACACAATACGATGGGTATCCGTGCGTATATCATAAGGCGTTGTCACTAATTCATGAGCATACAGGTTAAGTCTCTGCCAACGATACTGATACGCCACGTGTACCAAGAACCAATCGCCTCGATAACCCAATCCGCCCGAAACATACTGCGTAGAGCGATAATTACGGAAATATGCGTCCATTCGCGTGGTATTATATTCCAATTGGCATATCGGATCTTCATCCATAAACGACGACTCAAAAGCATAACCCGCATTGATAAACACCTTATCCGCAATCACGGCTTCAGCACCTACACGAAGCGAATGAACATCGCTCATCGATATGCGGCGTGCGCAATCGTTCTGCTGATTCTTTGTCCAATGGGCATAGTTATATTGGAAAGAAAGCATTCCGTAATTCCAGAATTGTAGCGCTACACCTGCCGAGGCGCGCAGGGGCAATACATAGCCCGATTGCACATAACTGTACGGAGAAGGAGGATAAGAGGCAGGATAATCGGTGTCCTCTATCGTGGAAGACAACGAACCATCACAACGCATACCTAACTTCATCGTGGAAGGCGTTTGGAACGAAGCACCAATACGCAACATCTCTATCGGGTGATACAGCACACCGATACTTGCATTAAACGCTGTACCGGAAAGCGAGAGAGCACTCGTCTCCGATAACCTGCTCTTGCCCTTTGTTCTTGCACCACCAAACGATTCTTCATAACGTGCCGAGGCACTATAATAAAGCGACTGGATATTCAGTCCAACGCCTACAAACAAACGATTCGATACGTTCATCGCCCACGTAACCGCATATTGGTTGACTTCGCCAATCTCGGAAACACGCAATTGGTTATTCCCCCTATCCGCGTCCTTAGCAGGCTCCCATTTCGACGAATCGCGCAACATCGGATTAATCAAATAGGTATCGTACGCCATACAACTGAGCCAACCCACTTCGCTATTCTCCCAACGCGAATCGGTTTGCAAAGCATCAGGCATTAGTCCGGTCGTCTTATCCGCTATCACCTGCGCCAACGACGACTCCGTAGCCGCATTAGCCGTATAGTTGCGATTAAACGTCTTCAGCCTATCATACGACAACATCAGATTATGCGCCACAACGCCCTTAGTGCGATTGGGCGCTATGAACGAGAACACCCACGAGGCTTGCGAAGCATTGAAACGCGGACATTGCTCACGTATCGCATCGGACGTAGCCTGCTTTGTAAAATCCAGTTGCTCATCTAAAGTTAGCGACACCTCCATACGGCGATACACACCCAGACCGGCAGGATTATCCTTCGCCGCCGACGGGTCGCCACCAATTGCGTTCATCGCACCCGACATTCCCACATATCGAGCCGTGCCTTGTATATCACGCTCCGACAATATCTGCAAGTCCTGGGCTGATACCCAGAGACTCAACATTAGTAAACAAAGGATACTATGACAACGCATGCTATTCATAATCATCTATGAATCACTAATTTAACTACTGTATCTTGCTCAAGCACAAATTCCGTTTGGGGTTGCTGCTTCCGAATCGGTTGCACCACCTCACGCTGCTCTTGCGATAGAGAATCTACCTTTATTTCACGTTGAGGCGTCTTCTGCTTGCGAGCGTTCTCTTTCACAGGACGGTTTGCCCAATAATACACGTCATCAATACCTGCATGAGCCACCATAGGCAAGGCTATACCTACTATCAGCAAGAGACCTACTATGTACGCAGAACGTTTCATCTATGTTATGTTGATGTTATGTTAATCTATGCGATTATCTGTATGATTATCTGTATGATTATCTATGAAAACCTATGATTTCACGCACGTCTTCCAACGTCTTTTGCGCACTCGCACAAGCCTTCTCTGCACCCATATTGGCAACTTTCTGCAAGAACTCATCGTTAGCCTGATACTCCAAAATGCGCTCGCGAATCGGTGCGCAGAAAGCATTGATATCAGCAGCCAACTGCTTTTTCATATCGCCGTAGCGGATAGCCATATTGTTATATTGGTCGTTGAAATAGTCGTAGGTAGAAGGCTCCGACACAATCTCCATCAGCGTAAAAAGATTGCGTATAGCCTCCGGCTTCTCCTGATTCATCTGCGTAGGTCCTGCGTCCGTAACGGCTTTCATCACCTTCTTGCGGATAGTAGCCTCATCGTCGCAAAGATAGATAGCATTGCCTTCGCTCTTGCCCATCTTGCCACTTCCGTCTAATCCGGGCACCTTAACTGCCTTCTGGTTGAAATAGAACGACTCAGGCTCCTTGAAGTACTCTACCCCATAAATCTGATTGAAACGCGAAGCAAAGTGACGCGCCATCTCCATATTCTGCTCCTGGTCCTTACCTACAGGCACCTTATCCGCATGATGGATAATGATGTCTGCGCACATGAGCGTCGGATAGGTAAGCAAACCGGCATTCACGTTATTAGGATTCTGACGCACCTTCTCCTTGAACGACGTAACACGCTCCAATTCACCTATATATGCGTTCATATTTAGGTAGAGATAGAGTTCCGGTATCTGCTTCACGTCGCTCTGAACATAGATAGTAGCCTTCTCCGGATCTACACCACATGCCAAGTATTCACAAAG
Source organism: Paludibacteraceae bacterium (assembly GCA_024399755.1). Lineage (GTDB taxonomy): Bacteria > Bacteroidota > Bacteroidia > Bacteroidales > Paludibacteraceae > Colicola. Next base: position 6,486 of record JAKSNN010000002.1, read on the forward strand.
AATCGTCTTCACGTTATTGCGAAGATTATCCGGATGCGGGTGCGTGGTCAGCGAATGCCAGTCCGCGATAAAAAAGAAGCAATTATACTCCTCCTGCATTTTGATAAAACTCTTGACTGCACCAAAATAGTTGCCAAGGTGCAGATTTCCTGTTGGACGAATGCCACTAACTACTGTTTGCATGAAATGAATCAATAAAATTAAATGTTCCTAACTACGTTCCTGCTTATTCGATAGGCAAGGTACGATTAATTTGCATATCCAAAGCCGTCAACGTCTCCGTATTGGCTACGCCGGGTATCTCCTGAATCTTGCCATTAAGCAATTGCATAAGGTTGCGATCGTCCTTGGCATACAATTTAATCAGCATCGAATACGTGCCCAACGTATATTGACTTTCTATTACTTCGGGAATCTTCTCCAATTCGGCGCTTACCGTGCGATACATGGAACCTTTCTCAAGCGTAATTCCCACATACACACAGAGTTGATAGCCAAGCATTTTCGGATTAACCTGATAACTCGAACCAATAATGACTCCCGTATCGTACATCCTTTGTACACGCTGATGTACGGCTGCGCGACTCACGCCACACATCTCCGCAACATCCTTGAAAGGAATACGGGCATTTTGGGTAATAATCTTCAGGATCTTACGATCCAAGTCGTCAATTTTTTCCATAGGCAAAATGTTTGATTTGTGATAAAATGTCAATATTTCTTGCAAAATTACTACTTTTTTTGGATATATGCAAGTTTTTTTGTACTTTTGCAAACATTTTTATACAAAAACGTCCTTATGACTCTATTTGATTACATTGACCAACATACTTCGCCCGAAACCGAAGCCCTGTCATTCATCACCCGAGACACCAACGTGAATGTCCTTAATCCACACATGCTTTCAGGACGCGTGCAGGGGCGACTACTCGCTATGTTAAGCCGTATGATTGCCCCAAAACGAATACTCGAACTCGGTACGTTTACAGGCTACTCCGCCCTATGCTTGGCAGAAGGATTAAGCGATGACGGCGTGCTTATCACCCTTGAGCATAACGACGAATTAGAAGATACAATCCGTCATAATCTTTCCCTATCGCCTTTAGGAGAGAAAATACAATTAGTAATGGGCGACGCTATCCAAAGTATCAACCACTTGCCTCAAGACCAACTATTTGACCTCGTTTTTATCGATGCCGACAAACGCGAGTATTGCGCGTATATAAATAAGGTGTTACCCCTTGTACGAAACGGAGGCTGGATTCTTGCAGATAATACCCTATGGGACGGGCACATAATTGACCCTGCCTACGATAAAGATAAGCAAACCGTCGGTTTGCGTCAGTTTAATGATTTCGTTGCAGCCAACGAACATTTGGAACAGGTGATTATTCCGATACGCGACGGGCTAACACTTATCCGTAAAATCAAATAGAAGACTTGGCTTGTATTTTCTTAATCAGCCACGTCGTGCTATCAATAATAATAGAACTCATAAGCGTAAACCCTAAACCTAAAAGCACTTTGCGAATACTCCTTACTTCGGGAAGCCAATAAGCACTACTGATAATAACCAAGTCAAAACACCAAAGAATACGCCCCATAGGCCAGTGCTTATACCGATTGATTATCATGGCTATGATATCCATGCCACCTGTAGAACTATTATGCAGAAAGATTTCTGCCATAGCCACCCCCTGAAACAGAGCAGCAACAACAATAGCCAATAAAGGATTGGCAATCATAGGCGGAATCGACACAGGAATAATCTTCAACCACAAAGTCATACAACACACCGCATAAACGGTTCGCGCACAAAACTGCCATCCGACGGTTAGGATAGCTATCAAAAGGAAAACGCCATTTAATGTCAACGTGCTGACCCAAATAGGTATAAATCCGTCCGTAGTGAAATATAGCACTTCGCACAATCCCGTCAATCCTCCACCTACGATAGCATGGGGGACAAGCACTTGATTAACAGCAAAGCCATAAGGCAAGCAACATAGCGCTATCAGCACATAGTCGCTTATTTTTTCCCACATTGACGATATAGCCATTCTCAAGTTCTTTCCACAATAGGCTCAAAGCCTTCCCCAAACACGCCACGAGTCTGCGTCTCACTAATAAATGCAGACGGGTCAATCTCCATAACAAGGCGATAAATTTGCGTAATCTCCGACTTGCGGGCAATCAGCACGACGAGCTTGGTGTCTTTCTTGGTATAAGCGCCTTGCGCTTCAAGAAATGTAACGCCATGCCCTGTTCGTTCCATAATAGCATCGGCAATCTCCTGATATTTCCGCGAGAAGATAAAGAACTGCAAACTCTGACGCCCGCGTCCAACTACCCAATCGACAGCCTGCGTCTCCACAAAGACATAGCACAGACCGAATAAGATTTGCTCAAACGTAGTGACTTGAGGCAAGAACCATGCACTACCAATGACTACAATATCCACCATAAACAGCGCCCTACCTATCGGCACGTGTTTATACTTATTGACAATCATGGCGATGATGTCCGTACCGCCTGTATTACCGTTGTTGGCATAAATCATTCCAAGTCCTGCACCATTGAGAACACCCGCAAGAATAACTGCCATAAACGGATCAGAAATCATCGGACGCTCCGGCACAGAAATTATCTTCAGCCATATCGTAATACAAATAATTCCCCATATCGAACGAAGACACGTCTTCCACCCTAATACGATAATCGCTACTATTATCAATATAACGTTGAGTATCAGCGTACTCAACCATATTGGGAGGGCTTCACCCGTCGCAAAATAAAGGATTTCGCACAAACCCGTAAGACCTCCCCCAATAATTGCATGGGGAACAAGCACCTGATTAACCACCATGCCGTATGGAATACTGCAGATGGCAATCAGGAGTAGTTCTTTAATCTTAATCAGCGTACCAGACTTCATATCAGAAGCGAGCCACAAGGTTTCTATCACCCCAGCCGTTATCTACACGACTAACAGGAATCCAGAACTTATTTTGTGCGACCCAATCGGTCGGATAAATGGCTTTCTTACGACTATAAGCGTGATGCCACTCGTCAGCAACAGCCTCATATTCAGGGTGAGGAGCGTTCACGAGCACATTATCTTCCTTGGTATATTCGCCACGTTCAATCTCAGCAATCTCCTCGCGTATAGTGAGCAGAGCATCGATAAATTGGTCAATTTCGTGCTTCGATTCGCTCTCAGTAGGCTCTACCATCAAAGTGCCGTGAACAGGGAACGACAACGTAGGAGCGTGATAGCCAAAGTCCATCAGACGCTTAGCGATATCGCCTTCCGTAACGCCCATCTCATGGAACTGACGACAGTCAAGAATCAACTCATGACCTACTCTGCCCGTTACGCCCGTATAGACGATTCCATAAGCATCTTTCAGTTTGGCTGCCATATAGTTGGCACTCAAGATAGCAGTTGCCGTAGCCTCACACAATCCTTCGTAGCCCATCATACGGATATAGCCGTAAGAGATAAGCGCCATATTAGCATTACCATAGAGCGCAGCACTCACGCGGTTGTGATCTACTGCAGGTAACGAATTAACTAAATGTTTAGCGCAGCAGATAGCACCTACACCAGGTCCGCCTCCGCCGTGAGGAGAAGCAAACGATTTATGCAAGTTCAAGTGACAAACGTCAGCGCCAATGAAGCCCGGGTTAGTGTAAGCGATTTGGGCATTCATATTAGCGCCGTCCATATATACTTGACCACCATTCTTGTGAATGATTTCGCACATTTCGCGAATGGACATCTCGAAGATACCGTGCGTAGAAGGATATGTAATCATACAACCTGCCAATACGGCTTTGTTCTCCTTGGCTTTAGCACGCCAGTCTTCAAGATCGGTATTACCGTTTTCGTCGCATTTTACTACTACAGGAATGAAACCTGCTTGTGCGCAACTTGCAGGATTCGTTCCGTGAGCAGATGCAGGGATAAGAAGTACCTTACGTTGCAGTTTTTCGAACTCGTTAGCCTTTAATCCTTCTTTCTTCATCAAGTAGTCGCGAATGGTAATCAAACCTGCATATTCGCCGGCAGCACCACTGGTAGGTTGCAAGTTGCAAGCAGCAAAGCCTGTGATAGTAGCAAGTTGTTGTTGCAAATCTTCCAGCATCTCGTTGTAACCCTTAGTCTGATTGGCAGGAGCCATTGGGTGAACATTCATAAAGCCCGGGAAGGTAATAGGCATCATAGCAGCAGCAGGATTCAGTTTCATAGTGCAACTGCCCAGAGGAATCATACTGTGAGTCAGGCTAATATCCTTTCTGTCAAGACGTTTGATGTAACGCATCATTTCCGTCTCGGTATGATATTTCTTAAAGACATCGGCTTGTAAATAATCTACCTTACGTACTTTCTTTTCGTCCAAGCCCCAAACGCCATCAAAGGCATTCTCGCTATCCTCGTATTGAGCCACATTGCCGCTTACTTCAGCAAAGAGTTCGATAAGGTTATTCATATCATCAAGCGTAGTGGTCTCGTCCAAGGAGATACCCATCCAACCGGCCTTATCGTAATAGAGATTGATACCGCGCTTCTCGGCTTGACGCTTAATTTCCTTCACTTGTTCTTTCTCTACACCTACAATTTTGAGGGTATCAAAGAACTCTGCGTTAGCCTGTGCAAAGCCGTATGCTTGCAACAATTCGTTCAGGTAAGCAGTCTTATGATGAATGCCCTCGGCAATCTCGCGAACGCCTTCTGCTCCGTGATAAACGGCATACATACCAGCCATCATAGCAGACAAAGCCTCTGCCGTACAGATGTTAGAAGTAGCCTTTTCGCGTTTAATATGTTGTTCACGTGTCTGCAAAGCCAAACGGAAAGCAGGATGTTCATACGTGTCTTTACTCAAACCGATGATACGACCCGGCATTTCGCGTTTATATTCGTCGCGAGTAGCCATATAGCCTGCGGTTGGTCCGCCGAAGCCCATCGGCAAACCGAAACGTTGTGCCGTGCCGCAAACAATATCTGCGCCCCAAGTACCAGGAGCCTGCAACAGAGCCAGCGACATCAAATCTGCAATTACGGTCACCTTGATGCCTTTCGCGTGGCAAGCCTCAACAAAGGCAGCATAATCTTCTACTGCACCATCAGCATTAGGAAGTTGTACGATTGCACCAAAGTACTCCTCCGAAGGAATGAACGAAGCATAATCGCCATTTACGAGTTCGATACCCTGACCTGCAGCACGAGTGTGCATCACGCTCTGCGTGTTAGCAAAGATTTTGTTATCTACAAACACTTTGCAGACGTTGTTCTTCTGCTGGTCACGGGTACGTAGATTACGCATCATCGTCACGGATTCGCCGGCACTGGTAGCCTCATCAAGAAGCGAGCAGTTAGCCAATGGCATACCTGTCAAGTCGCTGACCATCGTTTGGAACACAAGCAAAGCCTCCAGACGACCTTGGCTAACTTCTGCCTGATACGGGGTATAACTGGTGTACCAAACAGGGTTTTCAAGTACGTTACGGGCAATCACGGCAGGCGTAATCGTGCCATACCAGCCACGACCGATGAAACTCTTGAAGAGTTTGTTCTTATTCGCCATTTCGTTAATGGTGTCTAAATGCTCCTGCTCGGTAAGAGGCTCATCTAAATCCAATGGCTCTTTCAGCAGAATGTTCTTCGGCATCGTCTGCTCAATAAGCTGTTCCATCGACTTGGCACCAATAGTAGCCAACATCTCTTGCTTTTCGCTTTCGCTGAGACCTACATGTCTCGATTTCAGATAATTAACTTTCACGGTTGTATATAATTTTAGTTATTGTTTCGAAATTTCGTGCAAAGTTACACATTAAATTTCACATGCGCAAGCGCGAGACGAAAAATTGTTGATAATTCCACAAAAATTTGGTTACTTCGTTTTTTTTATGTACCTTTGCAGTCGCTTTGTTATTAAAGCGAACTATATATTTGCACACTTTTATGAAAAGAATTGAGAATAACATGCGTGTTTGGGACACGAATCCTTTATGGAGCACGCTTTCCGAAGAGGAAAAACGCATCGTTGATGCTGCCATTGAAGTCTTTTGCTACCGCAAGAACGAGATTATCTTCCACGAAGGAGATGTACCGAACCACGTCATGCTGCTCATTTCAGGCAAAGTACGTATTCAGAAGGAAGGCATAGGCAATCGTCCACAAGTAATCCGCTTTGTCAAACCCGATGATTTCTTTGGTTATCGTGCCGCCATTTCCGGCGATAACCGCAACTCTACAGCAAGCGCTTTTGAGGCTTCTACGGTATGCCGTATTCCAAGTGACGTTTTTCTCTCTATCATTCAGAAGAACAACCGTTTCTGCTACGAAATGATGGTGCTGATGGCGCGTAATTTAGCGGCTTCGGAAAGCCAAACGGTCAACCTTACCCAAAAGCATATCCGCGGCAGATTAGCGGAGTCGTTACTATGCCTTCGCAAGAACTACGGAATGGAAGACGACGGTACAACCATCGCCATGCACCTCAGCCGTGAGGACTTGGCAAATATGTCCAACATGACTACAAGTAACGCGATTCGCACCTTGAGTCAGTTTGCGCAAGAAGGACTTGTAAGCGTAGATGGTCGTAGCATTCGTATCTTGGACGAAGAGGCTATGCGCCGTATCAGCCGTTTAGGCTAATTAGCAACTTTCAAATTGGCGGAGGAAACGAACATCGTTCTCCGAGAATAAGCGAAGGTCTTTAACTCGATACTTCAAGTTGGCTATTCGCTCTACTCCCATGCCAAAGGCATAACCTGTATATACCGTGCTATCTATTCCGCAGGATTCCAGCACGTTAGGATCCACCATACCGCAACCTAAAATCTCTACCCACCCCGTTCCTTTGCAGAAGGCACAGCCTTTACCTCCACAGAGGTCACAAGAGATGTCCATCTCGGCACTCGGTTCCGTGAACGGGAAATAAGACGGACGCAAGCGAATCTGCGTACCGGCTCCAAACATCTCTTTTGCAAAGTACAAGAGTGCCTGACGCAAATCGGCAAAACTTACATTTTTATCGATATAAAGCCCCTCTACCTGATGGAAGAAGCAATGGGCACGTGCAGAAATAGCCTCGTTACGGTAAACACGTCCCGGGCAAAGAACACGCAGCGAGCGTTCGCACTCTTTACCTGTAGCGTCAGCCTCTTTCAAACGACGAGCAAACTCCGTCATTACACGGGTTTGAACGCTGGAAGTATGCGTGCGAAGCAAGATGTCGGTAGGCTTTTGAATGCCCTCTTCCTTTTCTACAAAGAACGTATCTTGCATATCGCGTGCAGGGTGTTCAGGAGCAAAATTCAGCATACCGAATACGTGGCGGTCATCTTCCACTTCCGGTCCATCAGCCACGGTAAAACCGATACGTGAAAATATATCCACAATCTCCTCACGCACAAGGCTTAACGGATGACGTGTGCCTAATTCGATAGGGTCCGGTGTACGGGTCAAATCCTCGCCTGCGACAATAGAACTTCCTGCAGCAGCAAGATGCTCACGCAACTCGTTAAGGTGCGCTTCCATCGACTGACGAAGCACATTAAGCGGGGCACCAATAGCGGCTTTTTCCTCCTTAGGAACGGCACGAAACTCGTCATACAACTGGGAGATTTCACCCTTCTTGGAAAGGTACTTAATGCGCAAGTTCTCTAATTCCTCCTGATTCGCAGCCTTCAATTCGGCTACTTGTTGCTGCAAGGCAGCGATTCGATCTAATATAGTCATTGTGTAAACCTTTTTCGCAAAATCGACCACAAAGGTACAAAGAAATTCCAATATATGCAAATTTTATACGAAATATGTGCAAATATAGACCTAAAATTTGGATATATCAAAAAATATCCGTACCTTTGTACGCTAATTTGCATATATATGCGCATACGCGTACGTGACATATTATTGGTAATGGTGGTCGGTAGCAGTTTGCTATTGCCCGATATCCTTTGTGCGCAGTCGAAAATCGACCATCCTATCACGTATAGTGCAAAGGACTCTATTATCCTGACAAAAGACGGAACAGCCCACCTGCATGGCACAAGCGATATCAAGTATCAGGATATGGAATTGACATCGGAATATATCCGTGTGAAGATGGATAGCAGTACTGTTTTTGCCCATGGTAAGAAAGATACCACGGCAGACGAGTGGATTGGTAAACCTGTATTCAAAGACGGCAAAGACAGTTACGAATCGGAGGAACTGACCTATAACCTGCAAACGCAAAAAGGCTATATCCGCCATGCCGTTACCGAGCAGGGCGAAGGATACATCATAGCCGACAAGACAAAGAAGAACGATGACAACACGATGATGATGGCAGGCGGCAAATATACTACTTGCAATCAGCATGACCATCCGCACTTCTACCTGCAACTTACCAAAGCCAAGGTGAAACCGGGTGAATACATCGCTGCCGGTCCTGCATATATGGTAGTAGGTGATGTGCCGTTGCCGTTGGCTATTCCATTTGGTTTCTTCCCCTTTACCGACAAGTATTCGAGCGGACTTATTATGCCTACCTTTGGTGACGACTACGAGCGCGGACTTTATGCTCGCGGACTGGGTTATTACTTTGCACTTTGCGACTATGCCGACCTTGAGATTACGGGCGACATCTATACCAAAGGAACGTGGGCTATCTATGCCAAATCGCGCTATACCAAACGTTACAAATTCAACGGAAACATCAACCTCAACTACCGTACAGACGTTACGAGTGAACGTGACCTGCCCGACTATACAAAAGCCACAAACTTCAGTATCCAGTGGACGCATACGCAGGACGCAAAAGCCAACCCGTACAACAACTTTTCGGCAAGCGTAAACTTCTCCACAAGCGGATACAACCGAAGTAACATCAACAGTTACTACAACCCGCAATTGACCTCCGAAAATACGAAAGCGTCCAGTATCAGTTATACGCAACGTTTCCCCGAAAGTCCATGGAGTATCGGTTTGACGATGAGTATCAACCAGCAGACGCGAGACTCCACCATGTCACTCACCCTGCCCGACCTTAGCGTAAACATGAGCCGGGTCAATCCTTTCAAACGCAAGAAAGCCGTTGGCAAGGAGAAGTGGTATGAGAAGATTTATTTGAGTTATTCCGGTAATGGGCGTATAGCCGTTAACAACATTAGGGAGGACAAACTACTCCACTCCAATTTCTTGCGCGATTGGAAAACGGGCTTGCAGCATAAAGTGCCTATTTCCGCCTCGTTCATGCTATTTAAGTACCTGAGTATCACGCCAAATATCAACCTGACGGATAGGATGTATTTCCAGCGTATTGACCAAGTGTGGGACGAAGAGCAACAAAAATTGGCAGGCGATACTACCAATGGTTTTTACAACATATTTGATTTCAACGTCGGACTGAGTATGTCCACCAAACTCTATGGTTTCTACACGCCGATACGCAAACTCTTTCCAAAAGGAAAAGTTGAAGCCTTCCGTCATATCGTGACACCCAGTTTGAGTTTCAGTTATCACCCTGATTTTGGAAGTGCTTGGTGGGGCTATTATGGCAGTTACGACCAGCCCGTTTATGATGGTATAGACCCTGCAACAGGCAGGCAAAAGCAAAAATATGACGAGGCGGGCAATCCTATGATGGTACATCAGACCTACTCGCGCTTTGCCAACGGCATCTACGGAAATGCAGGGCAAGGTGCTGCCACGATGCTGAACTTCTCGTTGGGCAACAACCTCGAAATGAAAATGCGCAACACGAAGGATACTACAGGTCAAGACCCTTTCAAGATTTATAGCATTATCGACAATCTAAGTATCAGCGGAGGTTATAACTTCATAGCCGACTCTATGAAGTGGAGTCTGTTTAGCGTCAACTTGCGTCTAAAGATTCCGAAGGTAAACTACACGATTAACCTTAGCGGCAACTTTGACCCGTACATGTACGAACTAAACGCCCTCGGAACGCCTGTCCGTACCGATAAGCAATATTGGCACAACGGACGATTCCCGCATTTCTTAGGTACAAGCACCAGTCTGAGTTACACTTTCAACAACCAGACCTTCAAGAAGTGGTTTGGCAAGAGCAAGAAGAAAGACGAACCGGCTGATTCGGGCAATATGGATCCTATTAGTGTGAACGAAGATGGCAGTTTGAACAACGCCAAGCAGCACGATCCTCGACAGCATAACAACAACCAGCAGACCGATGACGGCTATGTCAAGACGGAGATTCCTTGGAGTTTGAGCATCAGTTATACGCTTCGCTACGGGGAAGACCGTTCGAAGTTCGACTACGAAAAGATGTATTATAAAATGGGCTTTACCCACAACCTCACTCTTTCGGGTACGATTGGTCTGGGCGAAGGTTGGAAAGTAAGTGCCTCTACGAGTTACGACTTCAAAGCCAAGTGTTTCTCCACGGCTAATTTCAACGTGAGTCGCGACCTCCATTGCTGGAACATGACGGCAAGTTTTGTACCTTTCGGACCGTTCAAGAACTACACGTTCCATATTGGAGTAAATGCCTCGATGTTGGCAGATTTGAAATACGACAAGTCGAGTGCAGACGCAACCAACAAACGTGTCAACTGGTGGTAATATGCAATAGAAGAAAATAGGAAGAAAGAACATAACATCAACATAACATCAACATAACATGAGTATACGATGAGTATAGGATGAGTATAGGATAAACATAACCGGAAACAGATAAAATAATACAGATATGAAAATCGAAAATCAAAAAGTAGTAACTCTCACTTACGATATGTACGTAGATGGCGAGGAAGGACAAGCAGAAGAATTGATGGAAAAAGCCACAGAGCAGAATCCCCTAACCTATTGTCAAGGTGAAGGAATGATGTTAGGCAAGTTTGAAGAGTCTCTTTTAGGCAAAAGCAAAGGCGACAATTTCGACTTTCGCATCGGCTTTGAAGACGCTTACGGCGAATACGACGAGCAAGGCGTTATGGAACTGGATAAGCAGATGTTCTTCAATGGCGACGGAGAGTTTGATTCCGAGCGCGTGTATGTCGGCAATATTATTCCGATGAATACCGTGGACGGACAAATCGTCAACGCTCAAGTGATAGAAATTGGAAAGGACAAGGTGACGATTGACCTTAATCATCCTCTTGCGGGCGAAAATCTGCACTTTATCGGTAAGATTTTGGAAGTACGTGACGTTACCGAAGCCGAGTTAGACGCTATTCGTCATCCGCACAAGTGCGGCAAGTGCCATGGTTGCCATGGTGGCGAGCACGAAGGGTGTGAAGGAGGTTGCGGAGGCAACTGTGAAAGCGGTTGTGAAGGTGATTGTAAAGCAAATATCTAAGAATTATGGGAAATATAGTAGCGATAGTAGGTCGTCCCAATGTGGGAAAATCGACCTTATTTAACCGCCTCACCAAGACCAGACGTGCCATCGTGATGGACACAGCAGGCACGACACGTGACCGTCAATACGGCAAGTGCGAGTGGTGCGGCAAAGAATTTAGCGTAATTGACACAGGAGGTTGGGTGGTCAATTCGGACGACACTTTCGAGAGCGAAATCAACCGACAAGTTAATCTCGCTATCAAAGAAGCCGATGTTGTGTTACTGGTAGCCGATGTAGATGGCGGCGTGACGGAATTTGATTCGGAAGTGGCTCACCTGCTCCGCCAAGCCAAAAAGCCTACCGTCTTGGCAGTTAACAAAGTCGATGCGTATGACCAGCAATATGGTGCTGCCGAGTTTTATAAATTAGGCTTGGGCGAACCGTTTGTCATCTCGGCAGAAAATGGACTGGGCACAGGCGACCTTTTGGACGAGGTTTGCTCTCGGTTCCGCGAAAACGCACCTGACGAAGACGGAGACGAACTACCAAGATTTGCGATTGTAGGTCGTCCTAATGCAGGTAAATCAAGTATTCTAAATGCCTTTATCGGCGAGGAACGCACGATTGTAACCGACATTGCCGGCACTACCCGCGATAGTATCTACACGCGATACAACAAGTTTGGCAAGGACTTTTACTTAGTCGATACGGCAGGTATCCGCAAGAAAGCGAAAGTAACAGAAGACTTGGAATACTACTCCGTTGTCCGTGCCATTCGCGCCATAGAAAACTCCGATGTTTGTATCCTTATGATTGATGCCACACGCGGAATTGAGTCGCAAGACCTGAACATCTACTCGCTCATTCAGAAAAACAAGAAGGGGTTGGTAGTCTGCATCAATAAGTGGGATCTTGTGGAAAACAAGACGAATGCCGACATTAAAGCCTATGAAAGCGCTATTCGGGAGAGAATCGCTCCGTTTACGGACTTCCCGATTATCTTCACTTCGGCTACTACGAAGCAAAGAATCTTCAAGGTAATGGAAACGGCAATCAAAGTCTATGAGAACAAACAACGGAAAGTGCCCACAGCACAATTGAACGAGAAGTTCTTGCCGCTTATCGAGAACTATCCGCCACCTGCAACCAAAGGAAAATACATCAAAATCAAATACTGCACGCAATTACCTAACACGCAAGTGCCGACGTTTATCTTCTTTGCCAATTTGCCACAGTATGTCAAAGAGCCTTATCGTCGTTTCCTTGAGAACAAACTGCGCGAATGGTGGGACTTCAACGGAACACCTATACAGATATTTATCAGGGCAAAATAAGCAAAAAATAAGCGAAAAGCACATTTTTCTTCTTAAACGCTTGCGCGCGTGAGAAAAAAGTTGTAACTTTGTAGCCAAAATGAAGATAATAGGATTTGCACATATCGACGGCAAGACCGAAATGGTACTGAAAGGCGACTCATCTATGCTGGTGAATCGCAAGCCTTTCTTCGTTCCCGAAGGCACGACGGATATCCGTTGGACACGTTGCGTAGTACTACGTGTAAGCCGTTTGGGCAAAGGTATTGCGCCAAGGTTTGCCAACCGCTATTGGGACGCTTTCGCTCCGGGAGCAGATTTTATTGCGGAAGATATGCTGCAAGCAGCCAAGCAGACTGGCTCAAGTTGGACTTCTGCTACGTGCTTCGACTACTCGCTCGCTATCGGAGAATGGACGGAAGGCACCATGGTTGATGCCAATTATGATGTGAGCGACCTTGTGGTAACAGCGGAAGAGGCTATCAGCCAAGCCAGCAAGACGATGACGATTCGCCAAGGCGACCTTATTTACATTAGCCGCAAAATGGATGCTTGTCCCGCAAAGAAAGAAGAAATTATTACGGAAACAATTAACGGAACAGAAAAACTCTACTGCAAAATCAAATGAAGAAACTGACAAACATACTAATCGGACTGCTATGGGTGGCAACATCTATGGCTGCTAATGTGTTTGCAGAACGCTCCGTATTGCGACAAGGTACTTGGATAAAGATTCGCATAGCAGAATCCGGCATATATTGCCTCACCTATGACGAACTGAAGACGATGGGCTTACAGAAGCCCGAAAACGTACGCATCTACGGATATGGTGGCGCTATGCTGAGCCAAAACTTCTCCAAACCTATGATAGACGACGTGCCTGCCGTTGGTTTTTATATGGAGAAGGGCGAAGATGGTGTATTTGGCAAAGGCGACTATATTCTCTTCTACGGACAAGGTTCGTTCCGTTGGGCTTACGACGGCAAAAGTTTTGCACATACCCGCAATCCCTACTCCGATCATGGTTACTACTTCTTGAGCGATAATGCCGGCGAACAAAAACTCCTGATCGGCAAGGAACTACCGGCTTATACCGCCTATACCCGCGTAGAGACATACACGTATCTGGCTGTTCACGAGCAAGATTCTATCAACCTGATTGACCCAAGTAGTGGCGAAGATGGTGGCGGACGCGAGTTCTACGGAGAACGCCTCAATAACAACAAACGACAATTGACGATAGACTTCAACGTCAGCAACATACAAGCAGACAAAAAAATCTTCTGCCGTGCAGACGTGGCTGCTGCCGCAGAGCAGAGAACTACGTTTGCGTTGACGCTCAACGGAAAAGAACGCAAGTTCTATACCAGTCCGATTGCCGTAAGCGACTTCTACACAAAAGCAACGACTTGCCAAGATACAGGGTCTTATCCTGCCACTAACTCGACACGTCAACAGGTAAAATTGACCTATTCCTGCCCGGTAAACGGAAAGGGTTGGCTCAACTACATCGAGATTGCAGCAGGAAGCAAACTGCAACTTGTAGGCGATTATATGTCTTTCCGCACGGCAGAGGGATACAACAAGAGTACGCGCCTACTCTACTACGTAAAAGGAAGCGACGCCAATACACAGATTTGGAACATCACAGACCTAAGCAACATTACGTGCGAGGCAAGCAAGTTGCAACACGATACCCTGGTAGTTTCCGGCAACAACAATAATAGCGTACAAGAATATATCGCTGTCAATACGCACGGAAGTCATTGGCTCAAACCACAAAAGGTGGGTACAATAGACAACCAGAACTTGCACGCTTTGGCACATATCGACTATGTGATTATCTCTCCTAAAGAGTTTGTGACTGAAGCGAAACGTTTAGCACAAGCACATGCAGAGAAAGAAGGTATCACATGGGCTGTCGTTACTGATCAACAAGTCTATAACGAGTTCTCTTCCGGTACGCCTGACGCAACCGCATATCGCAGATTTATGAAAATGCTCTATGATAGAGCCGAAGATGAGGCTGACCAACCGAAATGGCTCTTGCTGATGGGCGATGGTACGTTTGATAACCGCAAACTCCTTGCTACCTCTGGCAAGAATACCCTACTTACCTACCAAGCCGCAAACTCTACTGTAGAAACCAAGGCTTATGCTACAGACGACTATTTCGCCTACATGAGCGAAAGTGCCTATTCCGTCAACGAAGTAAAAGAGAACGATGATAATCAGATGGCATTTGGTGTAGGTCGTTTGCCTGTCGAGAGTAGCGAAGAGGCGAAACGGGTAGTAGATAAGGTCATTCGTTATCTCAATAACCGTGAAACCGGAAAATGGAAACAACAATTAGCATTCCTTGCTGATGACGGAGATAACGGACTACACACGCAAGTAGCCGAGGAAGGAGCAGAGAAAGTAATGAAGAAGAATCCTGATTTCATTATCAATAAGATTTATCTTGACGCTTATCCACAAGAGGTAAATGCAAGCGGAGAGAGTTACCCTTTAGCCAAGAACCGCTTGGACAACTTGCTCAAAAACGGTATCCTCTTCATGAACTATTCAGGACATGGAGGCTATAACGCCATTACCAACGAAAGTATGATGGACCTGAAGAGTATCCGTAACATGAATAATAGCCACCTTGGTTTCTGGATGCTTGCAACATGCAGTTTCTCTCATTTCGATAGCAACAAGCGTTGCGCAGCAGAAGAAGCAATACTTAATCCAAACGGTGGAGCCATCGGCGTTATGTCAGCATGCCGAACCGTATATGCAAGTCAAAACACAGTTATCAATCGAAACTTCTGCGATACCCTATTTGGGCACAAAGATATCTATACTTATGATATGACCATCGGACAAGCAACACGTATCGCAAAGAATCTCACTACCGATGCAAATAAACTGCCATATATCCTATTGGGTGACCCTGCTCTGCGACTGAACTATCCTACTACCTACCACGTAGAGACACAGCCCGTCAAAGATACTGTCCGTGCTCTCACAACACAGACTATTCACGGCGTTGTCAAATCCTCACCAAACGATACCGCTTACGACTTCAACGGGCATGTAGATATTACCATCTACGACAAGATGCAACGTCTTACTACACGTGATAACGATGAACCTGACCCGGAAAAGCAAATTGAAATCAACTACAACGACTATCCAAATATCATCTTTAGCGGACGCACAAAGGTAGAAGACGGTAAGTTCAGTTATACCTTTATGGCTCCGAAAGATATTCGGTACAATTTCGGCAATGGTCGTATTGTCTATTACGCCTACGATACCCTGACATTAGAAGATGGTATCGGACACTATCACGACTTCACGATTGGCGGAAGCAACTTAGTTACGATACAGGATACCGTCGGTCCACAAATGAAACTCTACTTGAATACGCCTGCTTTCCGTAGCGGAGACGAGACGTATGAGACACCACGATTCTTTGCCGACTTATATGACGAACACGGCATCAACACCGTAGGAAGCGGTATCGGACACGACCTGATGCTGATGATTGATAACGACCCAAAACAAAGTTATGTCCTCAACGAATACTTTGCAGGAGAGAACAATAGTTACACGAAAGGACAAGTGAGTTATGCTCTCTCGGAACTGAAAGAAGGAGCACACACTCTTACTTTCCGCGCATGGGACTTGCTGAACAACAGCAATACACAGCGTTTAGACTTTAGCGTAGTAAAAGGTTTAGATCCGCAAATCTATTCCGTTACCTCCTACCCTAACCCTGCCAAAGAAAATGACGTAATGCGATTCGTAATTCAATACGACCAACCTGATATGCTGACGGAAACAGGCTTATTCGTATATGACTTATCGGGGCACCTCGTATGGCATCAAGCGGAAACCAATACACAAGAGATGAACATTAACCTTCAAGAGATAGGGCTCAATGCGGGCATCTACGTGTATAACATACAAATTCAATCACAAACCGGTAAGAACGTATCCCGTGCCGGTAAAATAATCATCACTCGTTAGAGATAACGCCTATGAAACACATTTAATAAAACAGATTAAGCATCTCATTTATCGAAACAAACAAGAAAAGAAAACAAAATCAAATAAACTAATAAAACAAAACAATCATGAAAAAAGTAATTCTATCCATCGCAGCGTTGCTGAGTATGACCTTAGCCGTTGCGCAGAACGAATCCATGAATCCGATTATCACGGCAATGCCGTCGATGAGTATCGCTCCTGATGCCCGTGCCGCAGGTATGGGTGACCTCGGTGTTGCAACAGATGCCGACCTCAACTCTATGCACTGGAACCCTGCCAAGTATGCTTACATGGAGAGCCACGGCGGATTGACAGCCAACTACACTCCTTGGTTGCGCAAATTGGTGGGCGATATTGACCTTGCTTACCTTACCGGTTACTACAAATGGGACGACCTGCAAGGTGTGGCTATGTCGTTCCGTTACTTCTCCATGGGTGACGTACAAATGACCAACATTGATGGTTCGTTCCTTGCTAACGCCCGTCCTAACGAATGGGCTCTTGATGCTTCTTACTACCGTAAATTACACGAGTACGTAAGTATGGCAGTAGCACTTCGCTTCATGTATTCTGACCTGAACAATGGCGTTAATCAAGACTCCCGTGAAATGAAACCGGGTTGGACTATGGCTGCCGACATTGCCTTGTACTACAAACAACCAATTGAGTTGCCAATGGGAACCAGTTACTTTAACTTAGGTTTCAACTTACAAAACTTGGGTGGTAAAATCTCTTATACCGAGGATATCCAAAACTTCATTCCTGCTACCATGCGTCTTGGTGTAGGTTATGACCTTCCTTTCGACAACTACAACCGCTTGACCTTCAACGTAGAAGCAAGCAAACTGATGGTTCCTTCCCGTAAATCTAAATTTGCCGCAGGTTATGATGCTGAACTTTATAAGACCGATCCTAACTGCGCAAACATGACACAAGACGAATATAGCAAACTGACCTCCGTAAAGGGTATCTTCCAATCGTTTGCAGACGCTCCCGGTGGTGCAGCAGAGGAATTCAACGAGGTTGTTTGGGGTATCGGTCTTGAATATACCTACAACCATCAGTTCTTTGCCCGTGCAGGTTATAGCCACGAGAACCAATGGAAAGGTAACCGCCGTTATGTAACCCTCGGTGCTGGTTTCCACTTGAGTATCGTTACCTTCGACTTTGCATACTGCATCGCAACAGCAGCTTCTAACCCACTTGACCAAACCATGCGTTTCTCTCTTGGATTCGACTTGGCAGGTATCAAAGACTTGGTTAACAACCGCAAGTAATGCGAATAGGATTCGGATATGATGTTCATCAATTCGCCCCGAGCCGTAAACTATGGCTCGGGGGGATTGACGTCCCTTCGGAAATGGGACTTATGGGACACTCTGATGCCGATGTATTGATACATGCTCTCTGCGATGCCTTATTGGGCGCAGCACACCTGCGCGACATAGGTTATCATTTCCCAGATACCAAAGGCAACGAATATGAGGGCATCGATTCGAAGATACTGCTCCGCAAAGTAATGGAAATGGTGCGCGAGAAAGGATATGAATTGAGCAACTGCGATTGTACTATCTGCGCACAAACACCTAAACTAAGTCCGTACATTCCTGCTATGCAACAATGCTTGGCAGAAGTAATGGGCGTAAACGAAGAGCAAGTATCCGTAAAAGCCACTACCACAGAGCATCTCGGTTTTGTAGGTAGAAAAGAAGGAATTAGTGCGTACGCTGTAGCACTAATCGAACCTAAGTAATACAAGCCACGCAGCATGCTATTACTTGATATCATAAAAGACTTAATCATTGCCGTTACTGCCCTACACGGAACACCTGTAGTTGAGATAGAAGAACAGAACTACAGCAAAATACGTATGGCGGACAGTTGCTACGTAGAGGTAGTAACCTACCCCGACTCATTCTTGGTGGTAGAAACAATATGCGCACCCATTTGTTCCTCACGCGTGCGCGTATATAATAAGGAGTGGAACGTATTGCACGAAGTAAAGCCAACCTATACCCCAGAACCTTTAGAGGACAAGCAAAACAAAGGACAAGGCATATTCCCATACGCCTATTTCAGAAACGACACGTTGGTATGGGAGGACCATACGAAAGAGTTAGGAGAGTGGAAATAGGAAGAATTAAGAATTAAGAGTTGAAAGTCATGGAGTTGCCAATTTACTTAATCGGATATATGGGAGCAGGGAAAACTACTGTCGGCAAGATAGTAGCAGAGGAATTAGATTGGAAATTCGTTGACTTAGACCACGCTTTCAAAGAGATACATGGCTATACTCCTGCGGAATATATCCGTGAATATGGCATCGAAGCATTTAGAAAAAAGGAGAAATACGTAGTAGAGGACTTAGCCGAACTACCTATTGATAAAATCATATACGCCACAGGAGGCGGATACCCTTGTTGGGAAGATAATATGGACTGCTTGCACGAATTAGGAACAAGTATCTACCTACGCTGGAAAGCAGAAGACTTAGCCGATAGACTCATGCTGACCGACCTAAGCGAGCGCCCTATCCTACAAGGAAAGAACAAAACCGAACTTCTCCGTTTCATACAACCCCAATTAGAAGCCCGGGAAGAATACTATCAACAAGCCAATTATACTATTGACGCGCCCGGATTCATAGAAGACGCGGACACACAAATTGCACAAGAAATATGTCGATTAATCAAATCCAAGATGAAATAATAGAGGAATTTAGCGCCTTTGACGATTGGATGGACCGCTATAGTTTGCTCATCGAATTAGGAAACGACTTGGAGCCGTTTCCCGAAGCAGATAAAACCGATACGAACCTCATAGACGGTTGCCAAAGCAAAGTGTGGTTTACCGCAGAGACCCAGACCACAGCCGAAGGAAAGGTAGTAATCTACCACGGCGACTCGGACGCAATCTTAGTAAAAGGAATCGTAGCCTTGCTCATCCGCGTACTCAGCGGACATACCGCAAAAGAAATTGTAGATGCCAATCTCTACTTCATTGAGCAAATCAACCTAAAAGAACACCTCTCCCCTACCCGAAGCAACGGTTTGGCATCAATGCTTCAGCAAATGCGACTCTACGCATTAACGTTCTTAGTAAACAAAAACTAAGCGTAAGCACAACTTACACGACACAAAAATGACTATAATACAAGGTGTGATACTATTACATCTCGTAGATGTAACCGTCCCTGAAACTTAACTTGCGTCCCTGATAACGCTCCGGCCACAAGACATTGTGGGTAGAAATAATAACCGATATTCCCGCTTTGCTGATTCCGTAAAGCAATTCCATAATCTCGGCACCCGTATCAGGGTCTAAATTCCCTGTAGGCTCGTCGGCTAAGATAAGTTCCGGAGAATTGAGAAGGGCACGCGCAATCACAACACGCTGCTGTTCGCCACCAGATAACTGGTGCGGCATCTTATAAGCCTTCGTTTCCATACCGACTTGAGCCAGAACCTCTGCGACATGATTCTTCATAAGTCGCTTGTCCTTCCAGCCCGTCGCCTTCAAGACAAAAAGCAGGTTATCCTCAACGGTGCGATCGTTCAGCAACTGATAATCCTGGAACACAATACCTACCCTACGACGGAGATAAGGCAACTGGCGACGGCGAATCGAAAGCATATCATAATCAAGCACTTGCGCTTCGCCTTGCGAAATAGGCAACGCACCATAGAACGTCTTTAGCAAACTTGATTTGCCACTTCCAACCTTACCTAACAAATAAATAAATTCACCTTCCGAGACATGCAAATTGACATTATGCAACACAATCTGCTCCTCTTGGCAAATCTCAACATTCGTGTAGTTAATCAGTTCCATATTCTCAACGTGATTGATTAAGCGCATAAACTGCCGTTATTCAGCAGCGTCTATCGCATTGATTTTATCCTCCAATTCCTTGAGTTGAGCCTTCAAACCATCAATCTTCTTCTGCATATCATCTACCAATTTGTTGGCAGTCTTGCTCTTGCCGGAGAAGAAAAGTATATTGTTCTCAGCCGTCTTGATTTCCTGCATCAAATGCTCGTAAGCACGTACCAAACGTGAGCGATTGCCGTCTTCAACGGCTCTCTCAAGACGTGCTTTCTTGTTTTCAGCCTTCGCCTCCTTCATGGCTTCACGTTTGCGATTGAAGAAGTCGTCACACGTAGCCGTAAACTGTTTCCACAACTCATCGGAATACTTACGCGCAACCGGACCAATAGTTTTCCACTCAGCCTGCAAAGCAACCATCGCCTCGGAAGTCTCCTTCCAAGCAGTACTAACGCACAACTCAGCAGCCTTCTCAACCAACTCTTTCTTGCGACGGAGGTTGGTACTCAATTCGTCACGCAACTCATGATAGAAAGCGGTTTTTGCTTTGAAGAAAGCATCGCACAACGCACGATACTCCTCGTAGATAGACTGATTCTGCTTCTTCGGTGCAAAGCCAATCGCACGCCACTCGTTTTGAATAGTCTGCACCTTCTCAGATGCTTCGTCCCATTGCTTATTCGTCTTAATATCATCGAGTTTAATCTCGCGCAAACGCTCGATAAGCGCCTGTTTCTTCACAAGATTGTCGGCTTCCTTGGCATGCAACTCATCGAAATAGGCTTGGTGCATCTTGTTAACCACAGAAGAAGCCTCCTTGAAACGCGCCCAAATCTCCTCGCGGAACTCACGCGCTACAGGACCAATCTCCGCCCACTCCTCATGCAACTGCTGCAAAGCACGACTTGCCTCAACGATATTCGGATTCTCCTTCAAACGCTCTGCAGCCTCGCAAAGCAAAGTCTTCATATCCAGATTCTTCTTGAAATCAAGGTCGCGCAACTCCTTATTTATCTTCACCAAATCATAGAACTGCTCCTGATACTGCTGATATTTCTTCCAAATCTCCTGACTGTTTTGTGGCGGAACCATACCGATAGTCTTCCACTCCGCCTGCAAATCACGCATTTTCTGCAAGTTATCCATCACGTCAGCAGTCTCGGCTTCCGCCATCTGCTTCATCTGTGCGAGGATATTCTCCTTGCGGAGCAAGTTCTGCGCCATATCGGCTTCCATCTTCTTATTGACCTCCGCCTTCTTCGCCTTATAATCAGCCAACAACTGACGGAACTGCTGCTCCGCCTCATCTACGGCAGGTTGCCAATTCTCCAAGACTTCACCAGCCGCAGTAGCAGCCTCTTCGGCAGCCTTCTTGGCAGCCTCCAACTCTTGGTGGTACACACGATAGAACTGATTTTTCAGTTGCTCAACTTGGTCTTTAACTTCAGACACACCAGTCTCACCAGACTCTGTCATCTGCTCCAGCAGATGTTTCAACTCGTCAACGAGTGTAAGTTTTTCGTTAGCCATAACAATAACGCCAAAAGGCGAGGTTCATTAAATTCGCCACAAAGATACTACTTTTTTTTCAAGTATGCAACAATTAAGCAAAAAAACACATTATTATTAACAATAATTAATTATCTATGGATAATTTCTAAGGCAAAAAATATCGAAAATGTAAATGATATAAGAACATCACAACAAGCAAAAAAGATGTATGACATACCAATATCCCTCAATCGATCGTTTAATATCATAAAGAAATCATAAATGAATAGTAAAGGAATCATAAAGGAATCATAAAGAACGACTACGGAAAAACAACAGGAAATGCACAATGCAAAATAGGTGATAGGCGATAGGTGATGGGCGATGGGGGTATGTAGATAATAAAGAGGGTGTGTCACAATAGGCACACCCTCTTTATTATTTTTCAGATAGCACTTACTTATTATGATTAATAACTACAGAGTTACCTTCCTTATTCTCATAAAGATATTGTATAATTTGAGGATTTTGTTGCAGAATCAGATATTTCTCTATTTCTGCCTTATCCACATCCTTCATTTGTTTGATATTATCCAACATCGTACGAGGATTGCTGTAGAAGCCCGCAAAACCTGTCAAAGTAACCATACACTTGCGACCACGAGACTCAATTTTGTAAATCGGGTCAACCACAATATCAATTTTATTGTTGGTAATGGCTTTGTACTTGACTTCTCCCATCGCTTCTTCTGTAGATTTACACCAAGAAGACGTTTCTGTAATGCGTTTCATAAAATCTGGAGTAACATCAACCAACGTCTGTGTCGGCTGAACGTCCATTGACTGTGAAATACTGATACTACGAGAAGTGTAACTATACGTGGTGCAACCCGTAACTACAAATGCTAATACGGCGATTGCTAAAAATTGAATATGTTTCATATTTGTTGTATTTTAGTTGTTAAACAATATGTTTAGAAAGTCAAGCGCATGCCAAGACCATCTTTTGTTCCGCCAATAGCGAGTTGCGGAGCATTGGCTTTTTTCATACGATTTTGGCCAACAGCCCACATAGGAATACCACTGATGATGCTTGTGCAACCTAAAGCACAGAAGAACCAAGAGCAACCTAATTGAGCCATTCCCTTTCTATAATAACTTTCTGCAGTATCACTATATCTGGAATTATTCCTAACAAAATACTCATACTCATCTAGATTTCCATTGATACACAGCATTAAAGGAAAAACCAAACCTAACTCAACAACACCCGTTGAGAACATTCCGATACCAGCATCACGCAGTTGTTTTGCCTTCTTGTAATCAAATGTCTTAGCTACTTTTGCTTGCACTTTGTCTGGAACTACCGTCGGTTGAATCACCATCGAAGTGGGTTGGTCTTTCATCATCACAGGCGCACCTCCGTTACCATTGCTATTGATGTAATAGTTGGTAACATCACCTCCCTGAACAGGGTCTTTTTGGTAGTAGTACTGGTAGAAAGTAGGGTCTGTAATGAGTTTGTATTTCTCAATATCCTCAACTTTGTAGTTTTTCTCTACCACAGCATCAACACCTGTTTTTACTTGTTTGTACATACCCGCATAACCCACTACGGTCGCTTTGTAAGCACGTTTCTGAAACATGTTGAACTCAATTTTGTAGATAGGATCTACAATAACATCAATGTTGTTCTCATTGATACATTTGTACTGTGCCTCGTTGATGGCATCTATTTTGAGCACCTGTGCATCAGACGACCCTGTTACTTTACGAGAGAAATCCACGTCAACTTCTGCACCTAAATTTTCCGACTGCATAGTGTTCAAACGTACTGATGTAGAACGAGAAGTGTACGAATAAGTCGTACAACTATTCATCATTAGCCCAATTACCCCTATTCCAACTAAAGTCAATAGGGACTTTTTGCTTATTTTGTTTTTCATTCCTTATTTAATTTTTTATTGTTGCGCCTCCACTTAATACTCGGCTTTCGGCTCCTCCGATAGTCCGTTGTTTGACAAGACACAAAAAAGTGGACTAAACTTTTTAATCCACTTTCTAAGGTATCGGCAAACACCATGGTGATGAATTTTACGAAGTAAAGCCCACTCTGAATGAGTGAGCGTTGAACTTTACTTCTCATCACCTCTTTAAATTTTGCCGATTTTTAGAAAGTGAGAAACAAAGATAACGCTATATTATCTATTGTGCAAATAATCCTTAAGTGTTTAGAGCATAGGCAATATTATTTATTAGTTATGAATTTCTGTTTTAATCATAGTCCCAATTGGATACTAAATTCGCTGCAAAGGTACAAAATAATTTTGATATATGCAAATCTTTCTTCAATATCGCATGGCAATCACAACATACAAGGAGCGATAGTGATATGGGGATAAGAAAAGGCTGCTGACAACTCAGCAGCCTTTTAACAAAATCAAGTACTTTTCGCACTAAACATTAGCCTCGGTAGGAGAGGTCTCAGCAGTAGGACGAACATCTTGCGTTGTGAGTTGAGTATCCAAGGAAGTCTTTTCTATCGGCGCCTCAGACGATTCCAACATCAAAGGCTCTCCCTTTCGATTAAAGAACCGCATGTCCAACATGCCAATACTCTGATTCTCAACCAACCTCACACCAAAACGACGCCTCCAAACCGCTTTTAACGTTTTCCAAAATACACCGCGCGTTGCATAAGCATACACAAATGGGTGCAACTCCAACGTTAAGCCCTTCCCAAACTGTTCGGAATACCGCTCCAACTCCGATTCAACCGTATCAGTAAACAAGATAGACGGCTGAATCTTGCCCTTTCCATGGCAGAGCGGACAAACCTCCGTAACATCCACTTCGACAGCCGGGCGCACACGCTGACGAGTGATTTGCATCAGTCCGAACTTACTCAAAGGCAATACATTATGTCTGGCACGATCACGATTCATCAACTGACGAACATGCTCGTAAAGCTGCTGCTGGTGCTCGGCAGAATCCATGTCAATAAAATCTACAATGATGATTCCTCCAATATCACGCAACCGCAATTGATGAACAATCTCATCTGCAGCCAACATATTGTATTGAAAAGCGTTCTCCTCTTGGTCTTCAAAAAGTTTCTTGCTGCCCGAATTAACATCAATGGCAAACAAAGCCTCCGTGCGGTCAATCACCAAATAGCCACCATGCTTGAAACCTACCGTTCTTCCTAAGCCCGTCTTCATCTGACGCGTAATGTCGTACTTATCGAAGATAGGCTGCTTGAGACGATAATGCTTCACCAATTTGACACTATCCGGCGCGATGAGTTCAATATACTGCTTAACCTCATTGTACATCTCCTCATCGTTGACTTGAATACTGGCAAACTCCGGCGAGAACAAATCGCGAATGACACCAATCGTTCTGCCAAATTCCTCGCTGATAAGACGCACCTCCGCATCTTTTGATTGCGACTTTCTCGCAGGAACAGTTGACTCCTTCGGCACTTGCAGGTTGCGCACAGCCTCTTCCCAACGCTTGACGAGCAATTGCAGTTCGTTGTCGAGTTCGGCAACACGCTTGTCCTCCGCCAACGTGCGAACAATCACTCCAAATCCCTTCGGCTTGATTGAAGCCACCAATTGCTTGAGACGTGAGCGCTCGGATTCGCGCTTAATCTTGCTGCTGACCATCACCTTATCGGCGAATGGAATCAACACCACGTTGCGCCCCGCAATACTAATCTCCGCAGTAAGACGCGGTCCTTTCGTGTTAATCGGCTCCTTCGTGACCTGAACCAACAGCAAATCACCAATCTTCAGATGATCCGCTATCTGTCCCTCTCTCTTGACAGGTGCGCCACGCTGAACCCTCGCCATGGAAGGCAACTTACGACGATCGCTAACGGCTTTGGTAACATAGTTGCGCAGAGTAAGAAACTCCGACCCTAAGTCCAAGTAGTGCAGAAAAGCATCTTTCTCATGTCCAACATCCACAAAGACAGCGTTGAGCGCCGGCATCACCTTCTTGACCCGTCCATAATAGATATTTCCGACCGAAAAATTATCGGCATCGCGTTTCTCGCGATTAATCTCTTGCAAACGATCGTCCTCGGTAAGGGCAATAGCAATCTCTTGCGGCTGTACATCCACAATTAATTCGCTTTTCATAACATCAATACATTAAAAAGGGCTCTGTAGCAAACCGACCTGCGCCCAAGTCGGTTTATCGCCACAAAGCCAAGTTAAAACATGTCAAAGCATGCAAAGACAACAGGCAAAGCCTATATCTTACTTATGCTTATGACGATTCTTACGCAAACGTTTTTTACGTTTATGCGTGGACATCTTATGTCTCTTATGCTTTTTTCCGTTTGGCATAATTATATAAATTTATAAAGTTAATTATCTTATTTAAGCATATCAAGGAACTCGTTAGAAGCCTTGAAAGCAGGGATTTTGTGCTCAGGAACTACAATAGACGTATTCTTCGAGATATTGCGAGCCACCTTTTTAGCACGAATCTTGGTAATGAAACTTCCAAAGCCACGAAGATAAATATTCTCTCCCTGAGCCATAGTTTGCTTAATGTTGTCCATGCCAGCCTCAACAATATTCATGATTGTCGTTTTGTCGTATCCGGTCTGGATAGCGATGGCGTTGACGAGTTCTGCTTTAGTCATATACGTATAAAATTTAACAGTTTTTTCTAAGTCGTGATGAAAATCGAGTGCAAAATTACTATAAATTTCTGAAATACGAAAGTTTTTTGCAAAAAAAATTTACTTTTTGCGTATTTTTTTGTAATTTTGCAGCCGGAAACGAAAGAATAAAGCCTAAGATGACCCTCTACACACAATTATATCGTTGGTACGAATCCGAAAAACGCATCTTGCCTTGGCGCGAAACAGACGACCCCTACAAGATTTGGCTTTCCGAAATCATCTTGCAGCAAACACGCGTGGCGCAAGGTATGGACTACTACTTGAGACTGACAGAGCGTTTTCCCGATGTGCGCAGTTTGGCGGAAGCAGACGAAGATGAGGTGCTGCTCTACTGGCAGGGGTTGGGCTACTATTCGCGTGCCCGAAACCTGCACAAAGCCGCAAAAATGATTGCCGCAGAAGCCCATCGCTATGCCCATGGTTTTCCCGATACATACGAAGCCCTTAGACAATTGCCTGGCGTTGGCGATTACACCGCCGGCGCAATTGCATCGTTTGCTTATAACCTGCCCTACCCTGCAATGGACGGAAATGTGTATCGTGTCTTAGCCCGCCTATACGATTGCGACATCGCCTTCGATACCTCCGCCGGAAAGAAGCACTTTCACCAGTTAGCCAACGAGATTTTAGATACCACCGAGCCACGTCTCTTCAACTCCGCTATCATGGAGTTTGGAGCGCTCTATTGCACGCCCCAATCGCCTGATTGTGAGCATTGTCCGCTACGTACGTTCTGCCTTGCGGCAGAGAGGAACACGGTAGAACTGCTGCCTATCCGCAAGCCACGCCCTACCCTGCGCGACCGCTATCTCAACTACACCTTATATATAAATAAGGAGAACGAAACACTTCTGCACCGCCGGGAAGAGAACGATATTTGGAAGCACCTTTGGGAGTTCCCTCTGCACGAAACAGCGGAAGCGCAACCTCATTCGGTACATAGCCTCTCACTCACGCATATCCTCAGCCATCAGCGGCTGCACGCAACATTTGAGGTAAAAAAGGTAGAGATACTACCCACAATAGAAGGCTGCATCAAAGTGAAAATCAACAACTTAGATAACTATGCCCTATCGCGATTAACGCTTAAGGCATTGGAGACGCTACGGCTCAATTGAGGTCGTACCCATAATGGCGAAGGCGCGACTGATTGCTTCGCCAATCTTTATCCACCTTAACATAGAGTTGCAGGAAGACTGGTTTCTGGAAGAAAGCCTCGATATCCTTACGCGCTTCCGTACCCACTTTCTTGAGCGCAGAACCTGCTTTGCCGATAATAATACCCTTTTGCGAGTCACGCTCCACGTAGATAACCGCTCCGATACGAATGATACCCTGCGGGTGCTGCTCGGTAGGCTCTTCATCGTGGAAAACCTCAACCTCCACTTCTACGGAATACGGAATCTCCTTATCATAGTTGAGCAAAATCTTCTCGCGGATAATCTCGTCCACAAAGAAACGTGAAGGCTTGTCCGTCAGTTGATCCTTCGGGAAGAAAGGAGGACATTCAGGCAAGGCTTCGCGAATGGCAGAGAATAGTTGCTCCACACCAAAACGCTCCTTAGCCGAAATAGGAAAGACCATTGCCTCGGGCAAGAGTTTGTTCCAGAAGGCTACCAACTGCTCCAACGTCTCCTGCGTAGTCAAATCAATCTTGTTGAGAACAAGAAAGACCTTCGTGCCTGCAGCAGCCATCTTCTTGACCTTATCCAAGAAGTCGGCATTGCGGTCGGGATTATCCTGTACGTCCGTAACATAGAGCAACACATCGGCATCAACCAAAGCGGAGCGGGAGAACTCCAACATCTGCTCCTGCAAGCGATAATTAGGTTTCAGCACGCCCGGCGTATCGGAATACACAATCTGGAAATCATCACCATTAACAATACCCATGATACGATGGCGCGTAGTCTGCGCCTTCGACGTGATAATCGACAAACGTTCACCCACAAGAGCGTTCATCAACGTAGATTTACCCACATTGGGGTTACCGACTATATTTACAAAACCAGAGCGATGCATAAAGGAATGTACTATGTATAAAAATCTTATAAATTATTCGGGCATCGGCAAAAAGTCCAAGTCAAGAGACGAGAAAAGGCGATTAGCCGATACCTTAATCAGTTTGCCATAGTGTTGTTGAAGTTGCTTTTGATTGATAAGTTTTGGGTCACCTACAATCATAATCGTTACAGGCTTGCCCTGAATATTATCCTTGTAGAAACGCATAATATCATCAAACGTCAGGCTATTGATTCGTTCCATGTTGTATTGCGCAGGGTCAATCTCATATCCAATTTCCTGCCACAGGTCGTACGTCTGTGGCATATTACGGAACGTAGGTTTGCCTGCTTGTGCTTGCTGACGCAATTGCGCCTTGACGGTCTCAATGCGCTCAGGATATTCGGGCATCGAATCAAGCAAGTGCATAAACACGTCTATTGCGTCTGCCACCTTATCCGATTGGGTGCCTATTGAGCCTCTGAAATAAGCGTTCTTTCCCGGCAGACGTCCTGCATGCATCGAACCGCCTGCGGTATAAGCCATAGAACGCTTTTCTCGAATCTCGTCTAACACAAGTCCCGTGAAACCTCCTGAGAAATACTGGTTGAAGGCTTGGAACAGCACAGCGTCATCTTTAGAATAAGGCGTTCCGTTGAAATAGAAATAGATAGACGCCTGTTGCACCTTAGCATTAGGCAGGAAATAGATTTGCGTCTTATCATACGTCTTGCGGTCAAGAATGACAGGCGAGGAAGACTCTATCACGCCTTCCTGCATCGGCAGATTAGCAGCCAGCACCGATTTCACTTCCTCCATAGGACGCGCACCGCAATAATACACATCTAATTCGTACTTGGTAGCCTCCAAGAATTGTGTCTTGAGTTTAACCTCGTCCATGTAATAAATCTCCTTAAAAGGCAAAAGACGCAGATAATGTGAACTATCACCATATAACACATAATCCATCAACGCATCAGGCTGCACATCGTCCATCTTCTGCATCATGAAACGCTGCGACAACGCACTACCCTTGATGGCATCAAACTGACGTTCTTCAAATTTAGGGAACAACATCTGACGCTGCACCAACTGGCAGATAGCCTCTAAGTTCTCCTCTTTACCCGAGATTGCAACCGTGAAATAACTACCCGACACATCATACGAGCAGAAGCCGCCCAAAGCGGATAGTTCACGACGGAAATCCTGCGGCGTAGTAGCGGGCATAATGCCTGCGCAGTTCATCAGTTGGGTAACGTATTGCAGCATCGGGCGACGTTCCGTTCCTACCCCATAGCGCAGAGATATACTGAAGATATCGTTCTTCGGATTAGTCACATAATGAAGATGTACATTCTTATCCATATCCTGCACCTTTACTGCATTCAGGTCAAGGAAGGTCTGCTTGAGAGGCTGTTGGGGCAATTGCTTAAACGACTTGGCATAGTCGGTTTCTACCCCATTGATAAGGTTAAGAGGCTGGATAGCAGGTTTGGTCAGTTTATTCTTCTTCGGGTCGCCTTCGTTGAACGTTACCGTCATATAGTTGGCATCAAAATACTTCTTTGCCACACGCTGAATATCCTCTTTCGTCAAGGCGTTGATTTGCTCCAATTGGTTGAAGATAAAGTCAAGCGGCAGGTCGTAGATGAAGCATTGCACAAGGTTAGACATCTTGGAATAGGGCGATTCAAACACCACTTTATAGGAATAAGCGAACTCGTCTTTCACCGATTGAATGAGCCAATCAGGAATGTCTCCCGATATGAGTTTGTTGAGTTCGGTCTGAAGCAGTTTCTCGGTTGCAGCATTCGAGTCGTATTGCTGCTGATTAGCATCGTAATACGGGATTGCCTGAATCAGCACTCTTCCTTGGTTACGACGCGCATCGAACGATGCTTGTGCGCTTTGCAATTGCCCGTCCATAACCAGACGGTCGAACAATCCCGTATTGGAACCATTGGAAAGCAACGAAGTAACAAACTGAAGGGCAATGGCATCTTTGTCATCTACCGCTACACCATCATACGCCCAATAGATAAGGGGATAGTAGCCTAAGCGGAAAGTATGTTTCGGATTGCCCGCATACGATGTCTTAGCATACGTCGGGCGCTCTGGCAGGGGTTTGCTTTCCATTGTACCAAAGGTCTTGGCTATCAGCGGTTTCACCTCTTCGGCAGAAAAATCTCCGACCAAGATAAGTGCCATATTATTAGGAACATACCAAGTATTATAGAACTCGATAAGTTTGGATAGTCGCGGGTTTTTAAGGTGTTCCGGTTTGCCTATTACGTTACGTTCATACGGGCAACCGGCATACATCTTCTCAAAGAGTTTCTCTCGGATTTGTGTCTGAGGGTTATCCTGATACATGTTGTACTCTTCAAATACGTTCTCCAGTTCTGCCTGAAACGTACGAAAAACAGGATTACGCAAGCGGTCTGCAAAGATAGTCAGCCACTTATACATCTGACCTGCGGGGAAAGAGTTATGATAGCAGGTCATGTCATAACTTGTAAATGCGTTCACATCCGTTGCGCCAATACCGTCCATCAAGATAAAAAAGTCTTCACAGGTAGAGTACTTGGCAGATTCCATCGACTCTTGGTTAATCTTCGTAGCCAGTTCGGCACGCAGTTTGTCATCTGTAGTCTCGGAGTATTGGTCATAAAGGCGGATTATCTCCTCATAATGAGGGCGTTCCTTCTCCCAGTCCAGCGCACCAATGCGGTCGGTTCCCTTGAACAACATGTGCTCAAGGTAATGTGCAAGCCCTGTATATTCGGCAGGTTCATCTACAGCCCCTGCTTTCACGGCGACGTAACCCTCTACATCGGGTTGGTCATGGTCTTCCCAAAGAATGACTTTAAGACCATTATCTAAAGTATATTCCGACAATCCCTCACGAGACTGTGCATGCAAGCAAGTCGCTAATACAATAAGCAACAAAAGATGAAGATAACGCATATAGAGTAAGGATAAAGAACGTATAGTTTAGAGAAAAAAGCAGGGAATGGGCATAGTGCCACGTTCCCTGCTTTGAAATATGAGATTACCACTCGAGCAGTACTTTACCGCATTGACCGCTAACCATCACGTCGAAGCCTTTCTGGAAGTCATCGAACTTGAAGCGGTGGGTAATAACTGGACTCAGGTCAAGTCCGCCGAGGAGCATTTGCTCCATCTGATACCAAGTCTCCCACATGCGACGACCCGTAATACCTTTGATAGTCAAGGCATTGAAGATAACGTCAGACCAGTTGACTTTCGTATCGGAAGGCAGGATACCTAACTGTGCAATGTTAGAGCCTTTGTACATGTGTGCAATCATATCGTTGAATGCTGCAGGCGCACCAGACATCTCCAATCCTACGTCGAAACCACGGATACCTAATTTCTCCATAGCCTGGTCAATCGTCTCGCCATTAGCGCCATTGACGGTCATGGTAGCACCCATCTTCTTGGCAATATCCAGACGAAGCGGGTTGAAGTCGGTAACCACGATATTCTTCGCACCTGCAAAACGGCAGATACCAGCAGCCATCGTACCGATCAAACCTGCACCCGTAATGAGGACATCTTCGCCTAACAATGGGAAAGCAAGAGCCGTATGGGTTGCATTACCGAATGGGTCCATGATAGCAGCAAAGTCGTCCGGAATCTCAGGGCGGAGGTGTACGATATTCGACTCTGGGATAGTAACAAACTCGGCAAAACAGCCGTCTTTACCGGCAATACCCACGGATTTGGTATTCTCGCAGACGTGACCATAGCCACGACGGCAGTTACGGCACGTACCGCAAACGATATGACCTTCAGCGGTAACGCGCTCACCTACTTTCACATTGCGTACACCGGGACCGACCTCAGCTACAACACCTACAAACTCGTGGCCCATGGTATATGGTGGGTTGCAGTGAGACTGAGACCACTCGTCCCATTTATACATGTGCAAATCTGTACCGCAGATTGCAGCTTTGGTAACCTTAATCAGGACGTCGTTGACGCCTACTTGCGGCATTGGAACATCTTCCATCCAAATACCCGGTTTAGCATAACGCTTAACAAGAGCTTTCATAGTAAATATAGTTTTTTTATAACAATTACTTCAATACACCAAGTTGTTTGCCCACTTTAATGAAGGCTGCGATACCTTTATCAAGTTGCTCACGAGTATGAGCTGCAGAGAGTTGTACGCGAATACGAGCTTGACCTTGTGGCACAACAGGATAATAGAAGCCCGTAACGTAGATGCCTTCTTGTTGGAGAGCAGCAGCGAACTCTTGGCTCAAACGGGCGTCGTAGAGCATTACTGCGCAGATAGCAGATTGCGTAGGTTTGATGTCGAAACCGGCAGCGGTCATCTTCTCTACGAAATACTTGGTATTCTCGTGGAGGATATCCTGCAACTTATTGTCGCGAGTAAGAATTTCAAAGGTCTTGATAGCAGCGGCGGCAACCATTGGAGGGATAGAGTTAGAGAACAAGTAAGGACGGCTGCGTTGGCGCAGGAGGTCGATAATCTCTTTCTTACCCGTAGTGAAACCACCTACGCTACCGCCAAAGGCTTTACCAAGCGTACCGGTAAGGATTTCGATTTTGCCGCGGAGGTTATATTGCTCCGTAACGCCGTGACCGGTCTTACCTACAACACCGGCGCTGTGGCTCTCGTCCACCATTACCATAGCGTTGTATTTCTGTGCGAGTTCGTAAATCTTGTCCAGCGGGCAGACATTACCGTCCATGGAGAACACGCCGTCGGTAGCGATGATTCGGAAGCGTTGTGCTTGTGCAGCCTGCAGTTGTTTCTCGAGGTCAGCCATATCGCCGTTAGCGTAACGATAGCGGACAGCCTTGCAGAGGCGGACGCCGTCAATGATGGAAGCGTGGTTGAGCGCATCGGAGATGATAGCATCGTCAGCCGTCAACAATGGCTCAAACAGACCGCCGTTAGCATCGAAGCAAGCAGCGTAGAGGATAGTGTCCTCTGTTCCGAAGAAGTCGGAGATAGCCTTCTCAAGCATTTTGTGGGTATCTTGTGTACCGCAGATGAAGCGAACAGAAGCCATACCATAGCCGCGCTCGTCCATACGTTTCTTTGCAGCGTCAATCAGTTCTTTA
Organism: Paludibacteraceae bacterium; assembly: GCA_024399755.1. GTDB lineage: Bacteria > Bacteroidota > Bacteroidia > Bacteroidales > Paludibacteraceae > Colicola. The sequence goes on from JAKSNN010000002.1 coordinate 40,295, forward strand.
CTGTCGGCGAGTCCGAGATAGTTGTTTGCGCAGAAGTTGATGACATCAACGTTGCCTTTCTCGCCGGCAACTTGAATACCGGAAGATTGAGGAGTAACAATAACACGTTCGTTTTTGTAGAGCCCTGCATCTTTAATCTCCTGAAGGGTTTGCTGGAGATGTTTTTGGAATTCAGTGTACATAATAGTAATGATTAAAATTGTAATAATTCACATTGCGACTGCAAAATTACTCAATTTTCTTGATATATGCAAGAGGTAAGCAAAAAAAAGAAACTTTTTTGCCTGCGATTCACTATATTATTACGTACCGATAACATAACATCAACATAACATCAACATAACATGCTAAAGGTTTGACAGAGATGTTACAAGGACGATATCGGAGCGAGACAAGACCAATACAGGACCAATACAGCCCCCATATAGGAACAATAAAGATAGTTAACAACAATCAGCCCCGCACGAAAATGCAGGGCTGAAAGAAACTTATGAGAAAAAGATTGAGACTTAATCCCAATCTGATGGCCCCTCTGGCAAGGTTAATATTGGCAATTGGTAGATATATCCTTGTTGAAATTGTTTAAAATTCTCAAATTCTTTATTAGCCAATAGATCCTTTGCATTCCAGTCACTTTCACTATCTTTCACTTCAATATTCCAATTCATACTAGAATGTTTGTCAAAATCGTTAACGATGATATAGAGACTCTTATCAACGCCTTCATCAATTGTTAGTACTGGGTCAAATGTCAAAATAAAAGCAAATGCTTGTCCATCCGGCGATTTAGGCATAATACGAATTCCTTGAACATTTATACTGTTTTCATCACCACATTGCAATGTAACTTTTACCGCAGAATATATCCAACGCAAAGAAATGTTATTACCTAATTGGCAATTCTTTGCTTCCAGAGAGAAGTACTTTTTGTCAATCGTTTGCACTTCTTCAAAGGATGCTGCTGTCTGTTGTTTGATTTGCTCTGCAGTAGGAGCGTTAGCAGGGGTATAAGTTACATCAAAACTTACTCCATCGGCAGGCATTGCACCTGTGAACTCTGCACTTGCGCCATCGAAACTTCTCATGGTAAAAGTAGTAGAATTATCCCCTACGATTACTTGAATCTTATCACCTTCTTCCCAAGCGAAGTCTAATGCGCCGTCAGAAGCAATCGTCCCCGACACACGGCGAGGAGATTGTGCATCTTGATTGAGAGATGCGTCCACACGCAAAGTTACTTTTTGACCTTTACGGAATGCTACTTGTTGAGGTTCATTTGCATTTTTGTCGCACGCTACTAATACTCCCATTAGAGCGCACAAAAGTAATAATCTTGTTTTCATACTCGTTTTTGTTTTGAAATTAAACAATAGTGAATGATTAGTCGTTTTTAAACTGAATGTCTTGAACACCTGTTCTTTCGATACCGACGGTCATTCCACCGCCAACTGCCATACTCACGCAAATCACTTGATTTGCCATTACCTCCAATGCTTGCGTTTGAGGTAACGTGTAATTCTTTTTCATGATTGTTTGTTTTTGTTGGTTAATAATTAAGTTAATTGTTTGTTTTTGTTTATATTCATCGTATACTCATCCTATACAGATGTTATACAGATGTTATACAGATGTTATACATATCTTACAGGTCTTTTCTTACAGGTCTTTATCC
>JAKSNN010000020.1 GCA_024399755.1 Paludibacteraceae bacterium
GTCTGCACTGTCTGCGCAAAATAGATAATACTTATAATCAGCGTGTTACATTTTTGCCAATCTACCCTAAATTTGCAAATTGAACGTTATCGGTAGTCAGTTCTCAGTTTTCAGTGAGGGTACGGTAAAGGTTCGGTGAAGGTTCGGTGAAGGTTCGGTGCGGTACGGTAGTGGTACGGGGAACGGTAGTTGAGAGGAAGAGTGTCGGTCGAGTGTCGACTATTCCTATACAGATGTTATACACATGTTATACAGATGTTATGTCCTTCTTCACGATAAGATTCGTGATAAAATGTCGCAACAAGAAGGGTGAAGGAAAATGGATTTTTTTGTGCAAAAAACACAATAAATTTGCAGGATTGAAAAAATTGTAGTACCTTTGCATGCTTTTTCGGGTAAAAAGCGCTATAATTAACCAATTATATTAACTATGGGCAACGATTCGAGTAATCCTAACGCCCACTAAATCAAGTCCTTATGGCAACAAAAATTCGTTTGGCTCGTTATGGTCACAAAGACTACGCATTCTACCACATCGTAGTTGCAGACAGCCGCTCGCCACGTGATGGCAAAATCATCGAACGTATCGGAAGTTACAATCCGAACATTAACCCTGCCCGCGTTGAACTCAATTTCGACCGCGCAATGTACTGGATTGGCGTAGGCGCACAACCTACCGACACCGTTCGCAACATCCTCTCCGGAGAAGGCGTTATGCTGATGAAACACCTTATGGGTGGCGTCAAGAAAGGCGCTTTCAGCGAGGCAGAAGCACAAAAACGCTTCGACGCATGGAAAGCAGAGAGAGATGCTAAAAATGGCAAAATCAGCAAAGCAGAAGCCGACAAGAAAGCAGCAACCGCTAAAAAACTGATGGAGCAAGAAGTTGAAATCAACAAAGCAAAGGCAGAAGCCGTAGCAGAAAAGCGCAAAGCCGCTGCTGAAGCACTCGCTGCCGCTGCTCAAGAGGCTGCACAAGAGGCTGCTGCTGCAGAAGCAGAAGCCAAAGGTGAAGAGGCTCCTCAAGAGACAGCAGAAGAGGCTCCTGCTCAAGAAGCATAAGAGTCAACTAAAAACAAAAAAAGGAAGTCCGAAACAAAGTTTCGGGCTTTTTTTTTGCATATATGCAAAAATTTATGTACCTTTGCATGTTTTTAATCATTAAGAAGTATGAACAAAAAGTTTTATTGGATAGGACTGCCCGTATGTTTCATCGTTTTAGCAGGCAGTACGTACCTAATCCCACGCACCTACGAAAGTACGTTCACCATCGCTCAAGAAACGGAACAAGCCGTAGAACACAATAGAGTGATGACACTTAACCATCCCGAAAATTACGATTTAGGAATGGTGCGTACCGACAATATGCTCGGCGCACAAGCGTATGAGAAAATTATCCAATCGGACACCTTCCTACGGTCGCTTTTAGACGTGAATGTATGCACCTTAGACGGCAGTTTCGAGGGGAGTTACACGGACTATTATCTAAAAGATAACGATAAGAAATACAAGAAAATACAGACCATCGAAAACGATCATATCCACTGGAAAACCATACAACAAGAGCAGATAAAGATTGCCCTTGCGAAATCCATACAAATAACCTACGACTATGAGACCGAGTTTGTTACTATTAGTTGCACAGCACACGACCCGTTGGTAGCCACAATGATGGCGGAAAGCATAAAAGAGCGTCTTCGTGCCCACATCGAGGCTTATCAACAGACCAAGATGGAACATACCTTGGCTCAGTTAAGTGCCGCAACCGCCCAAGCCGAAGCGGATTATCAGCAAAAACCGACCCCCGAAAAGGAAGCCATCTATAAATCCTTTGCCCGTCAAGAAGTGGTTTACAAGGCGCAAATGGTTGACTCGCCCGCCTTCGCCGTACTATCCGCCCCAAGTTTCAGTTACCGCAAAGTGGCTCCTAACCGTTGGAAAGTACCATTTCTGGTTACGTTATTACTCGGTTTAGGCATGTTAGGTTGGGAACATAAGAAAGAGGTTATCCGATATCTGAAGGCTTGAACAAGGTATATGCCAATATGACGTCATTAGGGTTGCTGCAGATAGCCAACTTCCTAATACCATTGCTGATTATTCCCATCATTACCCGCGTACTCGGGACTGCAATTTTCGGACAAGTCAGTTATGCCCAAAATATCGTTTCGTATCTGACTTTAGTGGTCAACTACGGTTTTGAGTACTCCGCGACACACCAAATAGCGATTGCCGGCAACGACAAAGAGCAGCAACAACGCATATTCTGGAGCGTAGTATATAGCAAAATCGTGCTCCTGTTCATCTCTGCGCTTATCTTACTTATCCTGATTCTCTCTATCGATCGCATCGGCGTAGATTGGCGCCTATACCTCTATACCGCACTTATCAATATCGGAGTCGTGTTCTTCCCGACATGGTACTTGCAGGGAGTACAAGATATGCAAAAAATGGCATGGATAAACTTTGTCATCAAGGCTGTCGGCGCCCTACTGGTCATCACGCTGATACATCGGGCAGAACAATACCGCCTCTACCCGCTCATCTTGTCGCTCAGCAGTATTGCCGTAGGAATAGGTGCGTTCATCTACGTCATCAAGCATTATAAGATAGAGTTTGTGCCCATTGATACGGCAACACTCAAGCAGACGCTTGCCCCGGGGGGCGTGATTTTCCTGAATCAGGTGTTTGTCAGTCTCTATACCACCGTCAATTTTACGTTGTTGGGTGTCTATCTATCCGATGGCGATTTGGGTATATTCTCTGGCGCACAGCGTATTATCCTCGCAGCCAACGCCTGCGTTGTTCTACCCATATCCACCGCAGTATTCCCGGAAATGAGCCGTCTATATGCCGACAACAAAGAACAAGCCAAAGCCTTATTCCGCCGCGTATTGCTATTGTCCGGCGCCGCCTCAGCCATGGTAGGCGGGATAATATGGCTGCTCGCGCCATGGATTATACGTATCCTGTTAGGCGCCGATTTCATGGCATCCGTCCACCCACTACGCATGATGGCAATCCTTCCTTGTCTGGTTATGACAGCCACGATATTGACCGTTCAAGGTCTATACGGAAGAGGTCTGCAACGCTATGCGCCCTATATAGGCGCGATATTGGCAACCCTATGTATCGGGCTAAATATCCTGCTCATTCCGCGCATCGGCATAGATGGCGCCATCTGGGCATGGATAGCCGCAGAGATATGTGAAATAATTCTGGTAGGCAGCATATTGTACAGAAACAGGACATGTTCTATCTAATCGTCTTTGTCATATTAACGATATTGGCTATCCTCAACGTGATTCGTGCGGATAAGCCCGGCAACCGAATCCTGACAGGCATCGCCGCACTCATACTGATTGCGGTTGCCGGACTGCGCTATGAGACAGGAGGCGACTGGCCTAATTACCAATCGCTGTTTACATATACCCCTACCCTCCGGCACTTCGACTTTTTTCATAACGAAATGCACCGATATTGTGAAATTGGTTTCTGCGTATTATGCTCCCTGATAAAGACACTGGGAGGAAATATACAAACGCTCTTTTTCGTGGTGTGCGCTATCAATATCACGCTTATCACCTGTGCCCTATGCCGCTACACGAAATATCCCGTGTTAGGCTTACTATGCTACTACGGGATATTATATTTCAGTTTAGAAATGATATATATCCGCCAAGCAATGGCTGTGGCTATTTGCTTCTGGGCAATACACTACATCGTAGATAAACGCCCTATCCGATACGTGGTTTGGATTTTAGTCGCCTGTTCGCTACATAGAATAGCCATCGTAATGCTCCTCCTATATCCACTAATTCGATTCAAGATACCCGTATGGGTATATGCCGTTGCGGTAGGAATAGGGGCTATCATTATGTTAGCAAACGTAACTTGGATTTCCAATATCTTCCTTACCGTTACCGCATGGCTGGGAGGAGGCTTCGAGGAGAAAGCACGGATATATACGGAAGCCGGCATGTTCTCCGTGGACCGAAAAATAAGTGTCGGTTTCATACTGAACTTGGCGATTCTTGCCGTTATGCTATTCCAGAAGAAGAGTTTGGATAAACTCAAATACGGTACAATCCACCTCAATATGTTTGTTCTGAGTTTGATGCTGTATTATTATTGCTACGAACTGGTGGAGGTCAGCAACCGCTTTAGATTATTCTTCCTGATAAGCGTCATTGCCGTCTTACCTATGTTAGCGGAATGTATGACCCTGCGTTCCAAAAAGATTGTTGCGACCATCGTTATTATTCTCTACTCCTTCAGTTTCTCGCAAAGCATCTTCTTAGAGAAGCCACAAGCTATCGCGTACAACCCATATCAAAATTATATTATCTATACGATTCAGCACAAACCAAGTACAGGAAAAGCACGTCTAAGACTATCCGACATGCAATTCCGCAATGCCCGCCATTAGCCATGAAACATATCCTCGTCATCAATCATACCAGAGGCTTGCACGGCTCCGAACACGTGCTTCTACAAAGCATACACGGTCTGAAGAAGGCAGGCTACAGGATTACCGTGGTACTACCCAAACAGGTGGAAAATCAGGGTCTGGACGAGATGTTAGACGAGGCGGATACCATCATACGGCTTCGATATAAAGTAGCAGGCGTACATATATGGCGCACCTTGGCAATCTGCTTGTATAACCTGCCTGCCATACTCTATCTCTGCCGTCGGATCAGACGAGAGCAAGTAGATACCGTATATTCGAATACGTCAACTACCGTAATCGGCATTATGGCAGCTTGTTGGACACGGCGTAAGCATTTATGGCATTTCCACGAATCAGCAGACAGTCTATACGGCTGGCACAACAGTATGAACGGACTTTATCGCCTGTTAGCAAGTTACAGGAAGAACACCCTTCTCTATTTATCCCAGTGCCAACGTCACGAGTGGGAACAAGCAATCGGTCAACACCCCGCATCGGTTATCTACAATCCCGTTCGCCTATTGCCCAAGGCAGAGACTATACCCCATACAGGCATACGATTCGGCTATTTAGGAGGTTTTGAGGAGCGCAAGAATTTGCCATGGCTGCTGCATTCGTTCGAGGAATTACACCACGAATATCCCTCTACCGAACTATGGCTATCCGGGGCAAGAAATCAGCAGGAGATTGACTCGATAAAAGCACAAACAAGTTTGCAAGAACCCACTCTACAAGTTCGCACCCACACCCTATCACCGGAACAATTTTATAGTCAGATAGACGTGTTCGTTCTGCCATCTAAAAAGGAAGTAATGCCCTTGGTTGCGATTGAAGCCATGATGGCAGGAATAGCCGTCATACAAACAGCAGAAAGCGGACTTGGCGAACTGATGACAGAAGGGAAAGACTGCCTATTTATCCAGCCAAACGAAGAAACAAGTCTGTTGACCGCTATGCGGCATATAACAGACGAGACAACTCGAAAGGAAATAGCACGCAACGGGCAACAACTCGTATTGAAAGCAAATTTTACGGAACATTATATACACGACTTGCTACAACTGATATGATTGATATCCTGCTCTCAACATATAATGGTGCCGCATATATATCGGCTCAGTTGGATAGCATTATTCAGCAAGATTATACCGACTGGCAACTAACCGTACGCGATGACGGTTCCACGGATAACACGATGGCGATATTGCAGGACTATGCCAAGCGCTATCCGTCTATCCATATCGATTCGTCCGAAACAGCCCATTTAGGTTGCCTGCGCTCGTTCGAGTATCTACTGAAAAAAAGTAACGGGGATTATGTGATGCTGGCAGACCAAGATGACGTATGGCTGAAAGATAAAATAACACGCACACTACAAACAATGCTGCACGCGGAAGCACAGTTCGGCACATCTGCCCCATTATTAGTCTATACGGATTTGCGCCCTGTTGACAGCGAACTGCACGTATTGGACAACTCGTTTTGGCACTATGCGCGTATCAAGCCGGAGTTGTTAGAGACACCCCGCCGTTCAGCCGTGAATAATTGTGTATCCGGGTGTACCACCATGATGAACCAATCCGCACTTGCCTGCGTTACCCCATTTGGCAAACAAGCATACGTACATGATGCCGTAATGGCACTAAAAGTACTCAAGAACGGAGGACACCTGATTCGCCTAAACGAGCAGACGATATTATACCGTCTGCATAACAGCAACACTATCGGAGGCGCCAAAGTAGAGATAAATGTGTCCTATATCGCCTATAAAATACGCACATGCAAACAAGTGATAGCCCGCAATGTTCGCGACTATCGTCAGGCACATGAGGTAATCGGCATACGCCCCATATCCTTTATTATTCACCGTATAATGTATCTGCTAAAAAGATGATTTCCGTATGTATAGCCACATATAACGGAGAGGCTTATATCCGTGAGCAATTAGAGAGCATACTGAGCCAATTATCCTCTACCGATGAGGTGGTGGTGGCAGATGACGGTTCGACTGATAGAACCCTCGAGATTATCCAATCGTTCGCAGATACACGTATCCGTTTGCTTCGTATGCCCTCACACTTATCCGTAAGCAAGACTTTCTATACCGCCTTAACAAGTGCGCACGGCGACATACTCTTCTTAAGCGATCAAGATGATGTGTGGCTTTCGGGCAAGGTAGAACGCTGTATAGAGGCTCTCAAGACAAGCGATTTGGTAGTAATTGATGCGCGAGTGACAGATGCCCAGTTACACGAGATAGCCCCCTCCCTGTTCCGCATAGCAGGCAGCAAAGCAGGACTATGGAAGAACGTATGGAAATGCACTTTCTACGGCTCAGGCATGGCTTTCAAACGCCAGATTTGGGAAATGGCACAACCTACACCCGCACACGACTTAATTGCCCACGACTGGTGGATCGGCGAGGTGGCAGAAATGGTCGGCAAGGTGCAATTCATACCCGAGCCATGGTATATCTACAGACGACACGACAATAACGTTACTCCTTTAGAAAAAAGTAAGCGTCCTTTGAGTATCAAAATAAAAGCACGTTTGGAAATGCTACTCGCAATCATCTCTTTCCAACTAAAACGATTATGATGAAAAAAGTTCTACATATATCCAAATTCTTTTACCCCTATTATGGAGGTATCGAAGATGTGGTCTATACCATTACGCAAGGTCTAAAAAACAGCAACTACGAACAGCAGGTAATATGCTTTTCGCAAAACCACCATTCCTCTACGGAGATAATTGACGAGATTCCCGTAACTCGAGTAGGCGTGTTGGGAGAGATATTTTCTCAACCTATTCCGCTATGTTATCGCACCCAGTTAAAAAAGGTAATCGCATCGTTCAAACCCGATATTATCCATATCCATCTGCCTAACCCACTAATATGCGCCTGCCTATTAAACATTCGTACAAGCGGTATCAAAATAGTAGTCCATTGGCATGCCGACATATTGGGCAAGAAACTGATGTACCGACTGATTCGCCCCGTGGAACGAAAGATATTAGACCGCGCCGACACAATCATTGCTACCAGTCGTGAATATGCGGCACTATCCACCCCCTTGCAACCCTATATGAACAAAGTGGCAATTCTGCCGAATACGATTAACGAACACAAGTTCTCCATCGCTACCGACGACACCAAGGAAGTAGAACGTATCCGAAAGAAGTTTGGCAACAAGAAAATCGTACTTTTCATCGGACGACACGTGGAATATAAGGGCATCAGATACCTCATAGAAAGTGCCGACCAATTGCCCCAAGATACGATTGTATTGATAGCCGGAAGCGGTCAACTTACTCCGAAACTATTGTCACAAGCGCAAAGCCACGATAACATCTATTTCTTAGGGCGTATCCCTAACGAACATATCAAATTCTACATGGCGGCAGCCAGTGTGTTTGCATTCCCATCTATCGACCGCCGTGAAGCCTTTGGCGTGGCATTAGCAGAAGCGTTATATAGCGGTCTGCCCGCAGTCAGTTTCCACATTGACGGTTCCGGAACAAACTGGGTAAACCAAACGAACAAGACAGGGTTTGTTGTGCCCAATCGGGATACGGAAACATTTGCTCAAGCGATTAACACGTTATTGACAGACGATGCCTTGCGGGAACAAATGTCGAAAGAAGCCAATCTTTGGGTAAAAAACAACTTCCTCAGTAACCAAATCTTACGATTGATTGATATTTACGGAAATTTAGGCGCGTAAATCTATAATGCGACAAGGCGATACGTGAGGTAAACCGCATAAATAAGAAGCAAATAGATACCGTGACGACGCTTAATCAGATGCTCCTTCTCACTCACGAATATCCATACCAACGCACTACCCAAAATAACCATCAGAGCATCTAACCATAAGCCGTCATACGCCTTCAAAGGCGTAATCACAGCGCTTATACCCAATATCATAAAGACATTAAAAATATTACTGCCTATCACATTACCTAACGCCAAATCGCTATTGTGCTTGTAGGCAGCAATACACGATGTTGCTAATTCTGGTAACGATGTTCCTAATGCCACAATAGTAAGCCCTATCACAGCATCACTCACACCTAAATCGACGGCAATCTTAACGGCACTCTTTACAATCAATTCGCCACCTATAATCAGCCCTGCAAGACCAATCAAAATAAAGAGAATGGCTTTGCCAATCGACATCTGTACCGCAGTATCCGTTTCTTCCTCCGCCTGATTATTCTTTGCATTGCGGGTACTATGCCATAAGAATACGACAAAGCAACACAAGAAAAACAAACCTCCGATACCCGTGATAAAATCACCTTGCGTATGCAAATGCCCCCACTCACCCCAAATCCATTGCGAGGGTTGTGTATAAGACGCAAAGAACAGTACCAACAATCCCGCCAACAAACTCCATGGAATATCGAAATGACGGCACGAAGCCTGCGAAGCAACCGGAAAGATAATCGCCGAACAACCCAAAATAACAAACACATTTATCGTATTGCTCCCTAAGATATTGGTGATGGCTATCTCGGTATGATGGTCGAATGCAGCCACCATATTCACAACAAGTTCCGGCATACTGGTTCCGAAAGCAACAATAGTCAAACCTATTACCAAATTACTCACTCCCCACCTTTTAGCCAAACCACTGGCTCCATCTACAAGCCAATCAGCCCCCTTAATCAAGAATATAAAACCAATAATCAATCCTACCCCTAACAAAATAGGATTCTCTAACAACGGGTTGATAAAATCAAACATATCTATATACTTTTATCCTACAGCACCTTCCAAAGATACTTGCAGCAATTTCTGTGCCTCTACGGCAAACTCCATCGGCAGTTTGTCCATCACCTCTTTCGCATAGCCATTCACTATCAATCCTACCGCATCTTCCTCGCTAATGCCACGTTGGCGACAATAGAAAAGTTGCTCCTCCGAAATCTTAGATGTGGTCGCCTCATGCTCCACAATGGCAGTAGGATTAGCAATCTGCATATCCGGAAACGTATGTGCGCCACACGTGTCGCCCAAGAGCAGCGAATCGCATTGACTATAATTACGCGCGCCCTCGGCACCACTTACCACCTTTACCAATCCGCGATAGGAATTTTGGCTTTTGCCTGCGCTAATACCTTTACTAATTATACGCGAGCGCGTGTTCTTGCCGAGATGAATCATTTTCGTTCCCGTATCCGCCTGCTGGTAATTATTCGTAACCGCAACAGAATAAAACTCCGCCGATGAGTCATCTCCCTTCAAAATACAACTCGGGTATTTCCACGTAATAGCACTACCCGTCTCCACCTGCGTCCAACTCAAGCGTGCATTCTCATACGTGATACCGCGTTTGGTAACGAAATTATAGATGCCCCCCTTGCCGTTTTTATCGCCCGGATACCAATTCTGCACGGTGGAATACTTCACCTCACCATTCTTATGCACAATTATCTCCACGATAGCAGCATGCAGCTGGTTCTCATCACGCATGGGCGCCGTGCAACCCTCCAAGTAACTGAGGTATGCTCCCTCATCGGCTATCAAGAGAGTACGCTCGAATTGCCCTGTATTACCCGCGTTGATACGGAAATAGGTGCTCAACTCCATTGGGCAACGAACACCTTTTGGGATATATACGAAACTACCATCAGAGAACACAGCAGAATTAAGCGCAGCATAGAAGTTATCCGAATACGGCACTACCGAACCGAGATACTGCTTCACCAACTCTTCATGTTCACGTACCGCCTCCGAAATTGAACAAAAAATAATGCCCTGCTTGGCTAAGGTTTCGCGAAAAGTGGTCTTTACACTCACCGAATCCATCACCGCATCAACCGCCATATTGCCCGCCAAAGCCTCACGTTCCTCCAAAGGAATACCCAATTTATCAAAGGTCTTCATAATCTCCGGATCAATCGATTTTTTCTCGTTGGAATCGGAGTTTTTTGACTTAGGAGCGGCATAATAAGATATGCTCTGAAAGTCGATTTCAGGTATCTCAAGATGTCCCCATGCAGGTACTTTCATCGTAAGCCATTTGCGATAGGCTTTCAGACGGAACTCCAACAACCACTCCGGCTCGTTTTTCTTCGATGAAATCGTGCGAATCACATCCTCGTTCAGTCCTCGCGCAATCACATCGGTATCCACATCCGTAGTGAATCCGTACTTGTAATCCTCGTTCGTAATATCCGATAATACCTTATCCATACCTGTCAGAAATCGGTGATGTTATGTTGATGTTATGTTAAAACTTGCCGAAAATATCTCTTCTCTAACAAAAAACGCCGCCTTGCTTGGCGGCATTATTTGGAGGTCGGTAGCAGATTCGAACCGCTGTCCCCGGTTTTGCAGACCGGTCCCTAACCACTCGGGCAACCGACCAAAAATACTTCCTTAATCACGAAAGCGAGTGCAAAGGTAGTACTAATTTTTGATATATGCAAATTTTTCCGGCAAAATCTCTCAAAAAATGTTATTCCCCACCCTTTTTTGAAGCCAAAAGCAACCAAAACCTACTCTACTTGCAGCACAAGTCCCTTGAGATACTCTCCCTCCGGATGATAGATATTGACCGGATGGTCCTGCGGCTGGTGCAACTGATGGAGAATGCGCACCTTTCTACCCACTTGTGCCGCAGCCGAAAAAACAGCCAACCGAAACATCTCCTTATCTATCGCCTGCGAACAAGAGAAGGTAAAGACAATACCTCCTCTGCGCACTTGCTCAATGCCCTTGGCATTCAAACGCTGATAGCCACGCAGGGCGTTCTTTATCGCATCACGATGCTTGGCGAAAGCTGGAGGATCAAGGATAATCAAGTCGTATTTATCCTTGATATCCTTCATATAATCGAAAGCCTCTTGGGGATACGCATTATGACAAGTGCAATCAGGAAAATTATGCTTAACGTTTTCACGCACCAACTCTACAGCCTTCTCACTCACATCTACCGAATCCACCCTACAAGCCCCGCCGCGCAAAGCATATACAGAAAATCCGCCTGTGTAGCAGAACATATTCAGCACATCTTTCCCCTTCGCATAACGCTCCAAAAGCGCACGGTTCTCACGTTGGTCAATAAAGAAGCCTGTCTTTTGTCCGCGAAGCCAGTCAATACGGAAATCCAATCCATTCTCCGTTGCCCAAAATGGTAAAGAATCGTCGTGCATCTTCTCACGGATAAGATACCCCACCTTGTCGCCCTCAACAGAAGCCTTGAACGGAAGCGTATCATCTGATTTATAGTACACGTTTTTGACCTCCGGCACTTCCTTCACAATGGCTTCGGCAATCTCCTTACGACAGCAATGCACGCCTACCGAGTGCGCTTGCATAACCGCCGTATCCGCATACACATCTACCACCAATCCCGGAACGAAATCACCCTCGCCATGTATGAGACGATACGTATTGTTGCGCCGTTGAGCGCTATCAGCGATGAGCCCTAACCCCTGACGAACAGCGTATGCCGCAGCCACCCTCTGATGCCAGAAGTCCGTAGGCAGCATATCTACTCCAAACTCTAAAATACGCACGGCAATAGAGCCGATTTGATAGTGTCCAACACCTAATATTTTTCCGTTGGAATCGAGGATTTGTACAAGTTCTCCCTCCTGAGGTTCATCGTAAGGGCAGTCCTTATCCAATAGGATTTTCTGAATTGCGCCAGAGAACACCCAAGGGTGCTGGCGAAGAAGAGACTCTTCTTTATGCGGCTTGAGAATAATCGCGGTCATTCGTTATTTGTGATTTGTGATTTGTGATTGGTGATTTGAGTTTCGCGTTCTGCTATGACCTGTTGCTGATGGGCAATCTGCGCCTCTATTTCGGCTTGATGCAGAGCATCTGCCTCGGCTTGCGAGAGCGGTTGAGTAGCCAGCAACTCCTTGTAAATAAGTAAGGTAGCCCACGCATCCGTAGAAGCATAGCAGGCTTGCTCGGGGGTAAGATCCACATTCTCCCAATTGGTAAGTTGCTGACTCTTACTGATTTTCTTTCCAAAACAGATAGCGAAAATTTTTTGTAAGCCTAAGTCCAAAATGCCATAACGTCCCACGAGTTTCTGAATATCCACGCAGTTCTGCGGACGGAAATCATGCAATCGACGCAGACCATTGATATCATCTTTGAACGCAAGCCCCACTTTGCAGATGTCAGGATTGGCGAACACCTCCGCTAACGCTTCCGGCATACCGATTTTGGATAAGCGGAACAGATAGCATCGTTCCTCCGTAGCAATCTGCACAAGAGCAGTAGGATAATGTATCCCTCGCGTAAAACTTGGTCGAGCCTCCGTATCTACGCCTAACATCGTTTGCCGATTGAGGTACGCCACCGCATCTGCTACCTTGCTTTTTTCGTCCACGACAACCACCTTGCCGTTAAATTGGGCAAGTGGCATCCAATGAATGAGGTCTTTGGCAATATGATGTGCAAAATTATTCGGTTTCATCGGAAAAATTAGAAATACTTAAAGCATGCAAAGGACGTAAGATATTGACAAGTTTCTGCCCCCAATGCTCATTAAACGCCTCCAAACAAGCCAGCACAGCATCCGACATCACGTCCTCATTCTCCGTCTGATAATTAGCAGCCATGTCTTTCAGTTCTTGGTAAATATCCGCCAAACCTTCGGATATATAAGCGGTAAGAGGCTCATCGGAATAACGCATATCGTCCATAAAGACCTCCAGATAAGCGTCATCATTACCCAAAAGATTCTTTACGCCGACACGCACCATCTCGTAATCTTCCTCTGCCACAAAACGCTGTGGATAGCCGTCAAAAAGACGTTCCGGCTGCTGCATCATCTCAGTTTTGAAATACAAAAGCGGTAACATACGGCATAGGCGAGTAATGAATTCCTGCTTGGTTGTCTCGGTAAGATGCTCCAGCAGTAAACAGGTCTGAACGGCTACTGTAACGAACTCAATCGTGGCATCTTCATATACAAAAGGTTTGTTATCCATGAGCAAAATACTAAAATTTTGTGCAAAGGTACTACTTTTTTTGCGTATTTGCAAAATTATTTGTACCTTTGTCGGCTGAAATGAAAAATAACCGTTTGCCACATTACATTACCAACAAGCAGAATGCGCTTTTATTAGTGCTGATGACGGCACTTTTTACGGAATTATTTTTCTTTATCTTCGAGCCGTTCAACGCCCGGGAACTGATGCCTAACGATTGGCAATACCTGCTTTGGATAACAGTAATGGTAGGCATCGCCATTGCACTCGTGGGAATCAGCCGAACTATACTTTATTTCGTTTCCAAAAAACGTGAACTAACCATCATCAACTACAGCGGATTCATATTGGGGGAGGTGGTCAGTATGTCCGTTGTGTACACGTTGTTCCTGCTTTTCGTCTTCCACGATTTTGCCATAGCATCGGAATGGACATTCTTTCCCTTATACAAGGATATCATGTTAGGCACCGCATTTATCTTGCTGATTCCATACACGATTCTGCACTTAGCCTTTGCCTACCGCAACGCCAATAGCCAATTACAAGAATTAGCCAACGGACAACAGACAGAAACGGAGTCCGTAGAGAAGTACAATTTCTACGATGAAAAGGGCGAATTAAAATTATCGGTCAAGCCTGATATGGTGTATTATCTGGAAGCAGCAGACAACTATGTACAAATCCATTATGTCGTCGGAACAAAACACGAACAAACAATGATCCGCAATACGCTGAAGAATATCGAATGGCGTTTCCGCGATAAAGACTTGATTCGGTGTCACCGATCATATATCGTTAACCTGAAGAATGTGAAGGTATTACGGCGCGAAGAAGGCGAAGTAGTTATTGATTTCGGGAAAGAATCAATCCCTGCTATTCCCGTATCCAAAGGTTATGCTACCAAAGTGATGGAATGTTTTACGCAATAACTCGATGAAATCGAAGAAAAATAAACGAAAATAAGATATATAACACCTCAAAAGATATAATTATGGAGATACACAACCTTTCCGAGCACAACTCTCTGCTCAATCAATTCATGAAAGAGATTCGCGATGTGAATATCCAACGCGACAGAATGCGTTTTCGTCGCAACTTAGAACGAATCGGGGAAATAATGGCTTTGGAAATCAGCAAAACTCTTTCCTACAAAGCGGAAGATGTGCAAACTCCTCTCGCAACCGCCAGCGTCAATACCCTACAAGACAAGATTGTTCTGGGCACTATTTTCCGCGCGGGATTGCCTCTCTATCAAGGTTTCCTCAATATGTTCGATGATGCAGAAAATGCTTTCGTAAGTGCCTACCGTTCCTATAAAGATGAGGCTCACACCGAAATTGAAATCCATCGCGAATATATGGCAGCACCTGATTTGAACGGAAAGACGCTTATCTTAGTTGACCCCATGTTAGCCACAGGCGGAAGCATGGACGCCTCCTACAAAGCACTACTTGCCAACGGTCAGCCGAAACGTACAGAACTGGTCTGCGCTATCGCTACACCTATGGCAATATCCTTTCTGCAAAGCACTATGCCTCAGAATGTTACGTTATGGTGTGGGGCTATTGACCCTGTATTAAACGAGCATAAATACATCATTCCCGGCTTAGGAGATGCCGGCGATTTATGCTACGGCGAAAAACTCTAAAATAGGATAACAATGGATTGCGTCAAGTCGATTTTAGGTTATTGGAAAACTATTGTCGTGAGTGGCGTTATCCTTTATTTATCACTTATTCGCCACCCGCACGTACAGTTACCGACCTTTACGGGGATCGACAAATTGATACATTGCGCGATGTATCTCATACTTGCCTCGGTTTGGGCATCGGAACTGCAAAACCACCCTATCCAACGCTCAAAAAACATTGTGTTAGCGTTGCTCTTTCCTATCGTGTATGGCGGAGCAATTGAATTGCTGCAGGAATACTTTTTCCCTCCACGGACAGGAGATTGGTGGGATTGGGCTGCAGATATTGCCGGCACCATCATTGGATTTATCAGTATCAAAACAATATGGAAGATTCGACGCTCATCTATCTGATTGCCTTAACAACAATCTATCGTTATCGCCTACGCATCTTGCGTGAGATGCTGTACCGTTATGCCATAGACGAAGCGTGGGAAAAGACCGATGAAATCGGGAAAAAAGAAGCTTTAGAGACGGCTAAACGAGAGATCGATTTTATCCATCAGCATCAAATCTCCACCTATTATTATAAGGACGACACCTACCCATATCGACTTCGCGAATGTCCTGATGCCCCGATTTTACTATACGGGAAGGGTCCATTACCTTTCAACACCGGGAAAATAATTTCCATTGTAGGTACCCGTTCCGCTACCGATCGAGGCAAAGAACTGACACGGCAACTGGTATTAGACTTGGCACAACGTGTGCCAGACCTCTGCGTCGTTAGCGGTTTGGCTTATGGGATTGATGTAGCCTCTCATCGTGCCGCCTTAGAAGCGGGAATACCTACCATCATCATTCCAGGACACGGTTTAGACAGGATTTATCCTGCCCTGCATCGTGAGATTGCTGTTGCTGCTTTAGGAAAGGGCGGACTACTGACCGAATATCCCAGCGGTACCATCCCTGACAGGCAGAATTTCGTAGCACGAGATAGGATTATTGCAGGTTTGGCAGATGCTGTCGTAATAGTAGAATCCAAAGAGCGTGGCGGTTCGCTTATTACAGCCCACATGGCGCAAGATTACAACCGCGATTTATTTGCTTTCCCCGGACGCCCGACAGATGAAAACTCGCAAGGCTGCAATGCCCTAATACGTGAACAATGTGCGGGGCTGATACAAAGTGCAAACGACATTATATATACTATGCAGTGGGCTACGGAGCAGCAACCGCAGAACACCCAAACGGAGATGGAAGATTTAGCGGAAAATCTCGATGAAACCGAACAAAAACTAATCAAAATACTCCGTACAGAAGAGGACGGAATACACATCAACAATCTTACCTTGGAAACGGGGCTACCCTACCAGCAAGTATGTTCCACGCTGATGATGTTAGAGATGAAAGGATGGGCAAAATCGCTTCCCGGTGGCATCTATCGCGCACTTAAATAAGAGGAAAAACGCAAGAAAATGCGTTACTTATTTGTATATGTGCGTTTTTTTTCGTACCTTTGCACGCTGTTTGTAAAAAATATATTCTTTACAATGAATACTTTAATCAAATACTTAGGCGTTATTTTAGTGCTTCTTGGCGTTGTTTGCCTTGTGATTTACCACTTTGCTCTGCCTCAAAACTGGCTGCTTGTATTGGCATTGGTACTTGAGGTTGGCGGAATCCTCGGCTACATCTTCATCAACAAGAAGATAGACTAAAGTGACTATCCGTCTGCAAGACATAGAGTTGCAGGCGTATCATGGTGTGTATCCCGAAGAAAAACGATTAGGGAATACATTCCTTGTGAATATCAGTTTGACACTACCTGATACGCGCGCTGTGGAGACCGACCAATTGGCTGATACGGTCAATTATCAGTCGGTGTACGACATCGTGCAACGCGAAATGGCTATTCCGTCCGACTTGTTAGAACACGTAGCAGGCAGGATACGCAAAGCGATTTGCCAACTTGTTCCGCAGGCTGTGGTCAAAATTCAAATCAGTAAAAAGAACCCTCCCCTCGGGGGTAAAGTTGCGTGGGCAACAATTGAACTATGAGCGATTTTAACGATTCCATCAAGTATCACCTGACAGGTATGTACCAAGACTGGTTCTTGGACTATGCTTCGTACGTCATTTTGGAGCGTGCCGTACCTGCAATGGAAGATGGACTCAAGCCCGTTCAGCGCCGTATCTTGCACGCTATGAAATGCGTAGATGACGGCAAGATGAACAAGGTAGCCAACATCGTGGGACAAACGATGCAATATCACCCGCATGGTGATGCAAGTATCAGCGATGCGCTCGTGCAATTGGGACAAAAAGACCTGCTTATCGATTGTCAGGGTAACTGGGGAAACTTATTGACAGGTGACGGAGCCGCAGCGCCACGTTATATCGAGGCACGACTGAGCAAATTCGCGTTAGAGACCGTCTTCAACTCGAAAACTACCCATTGGATGATGAGTTACGACGGCAGAAAGAAAGAGCCTATCCATTTGCCCGTTAAGTTCCCTCTGCTTTTGGCGCAAGGCGTGGAAGGTATTGCCGTGGGACTGAGTTCGAAGATTCTCCCGCACAACTTCAACGAAATTTGTGACGCGGCTTTGCATTATCTGCGCAAAGAGGAGTTCTCCCTATATCCAGATTTCCCAACGGGTGGCGAAATCGACGTGAGCAAATACAACGACGGTGAACGTGGCGGCGTGATAAAGATTCGCTCCAAGATTACCAAATCGGACGATAACAAAACCCTCATCATCAGCCAAGTGCCTTTCGGCTCTACCACTACAAAAGTGATTGAGAGCATTATGAAGGCACAGGAGAAGGGGAAAATCAAAATCCGCAAAGTAGATGACCTGACGGCGAAAGAAGCCAAGATTGTGATTCAATTGGCGCCCAACGCCTCTTCCGACAAGACCATTGACGCCCTCTATGCTTTCACCGACTGCGAAATCAGTATCTCGCCCAACTGTTGCGTCATTCAGGACAAGAAGCCTATATTCACAAATATCAGTTCCCTGCTGCGCTCATCGGTAGATAACACGATGGCACTTCTCAAATGGGAATTGGAAATAGAGAAAAGCGAACTGGAGGAACAATATTTCTTCACATCGCTGGAAAAAATCTTTATTGAGAACCGTATTTATAAGGAGGAAGGCTACGAGACAGCACCCGACAAAGAGCACCTGATCCGCTTTGTGGATAAGGCTTTAGAGCCGTTTAAGATACAACTCATTCGCGAAGTGAGAGACGAGGATATCGAGCGCCTGTTTGAAATTCGCATGATTCGCATTACGAAGTTCGACTCCAAGAAAGCTGACGAACTGATGAAATCGCTCGAGAAACAAATTAAGGAGACGGTGCGCAACCTCAATCACTTGACCGATTATACGATTCGCTGGTTTGAGTCGCTAAAGCAAAAGTACGGCGCCAAATATCCACGTCGCACGGAGGTGCGCAACTTCGCCAACATCAACGTGAAAACCGTCGTTGAAGCCAACGAGAAACTTTATATCAACCGCGCGGACGGCTTTATCGGAACAAGTCTGAAGAAGGACGAATTCCTCTGCAACTGCTCGGATATTGACGACATCATCATCTTCCATAAGGACGGCAAATACAAGATTATCCGCGTAGCCGAAAAAATATTTATCGGCACAGACATTCTGCATATTGACATATTCAAGAAGAACGACACGCGCACGATATATAATGTGGTGTATCGAGATGGCAAAGCTGGCGCTTACTTCATGAAGCGTTTCAATGTGACGGGCGTTACGCGCGATAAGGAATACGATCTCACCACCGGCAAGGCGGGGAGTAAGGTGGTTTATTTCACAGCCAATCCGAATGGCGAAGCCGAAGTGGTGCGCGTACAACTGAAGCCCGCTTTGCACCTCAAGAAATTAGAAGTGTTTAAGGACCTGAGCGAATTGGCGGTTAAAAGCCGTAGCGCACGAGGCAACCTGCTAACTAAATACGACATCAAAGCCATCACACTCAAGCAGAAAGGACATTCCACGCTGGGCGGACGGGAAGTATGGTTTGACCCGGACATCTTGCGTATCAACTACGACGGGCAAGGACGTTTCTTAGGCGAATTCCAAGACGAAGACCGTATCTTAGTAATTACGACGAAGGGCGATTACTATCTAACCACCTTCGAACTGACGGCACATTTTGAGGACAATATCTTGCGTATTGAGAAGTTTGACAGCGAAAAGATATGGTCGTTAGCCCTTTGGAATGCCGAGCAGAAATACTACTACGCAAAGCGTTTCGCATTAGATGCCACGCTCAAGTTGCAAAATTTCTTAGGCGATAACCCCGACAGCACAATCACGCTGCTGACCGATAGCGAAGACGCCACCTTCAAGGTTAATTTCAAAGACGAGAATCGCGAACCGATGGAAGTCGTGATGAGCGAGTTTATCGAAGCCAAATCGCCGAAAGCCAAAGGCAAACGTATTACTACGCTGGATATCGTTTCGATAGAGGACATCACGCCTATACCCGAGCCGGAGGAAGAGCCGGCAGAGGAGACGCCTGCCGAGACAGAAAACGACATCAATGCTACTGCATCGAACTCAGAAATAGTAACAACCGATGGCGTCAAATTGGAGATTACGGCAGACGTACCCGAGGACAGCAAGCCTGTGGACGAGCAGTTAAGCCTATTCTAACTTCTTCAAAAAGTATCCCACCGTATAGACAAAAAAAGCGCAACCTATTGCGCTTTTTTTGTGGAGCTAGCGGGGATTGAACCCGCGTCCAAACAAGGAATCAATATGCTTTCTACACGCTTATCTTGGCGTTGATTTTCGTGTAGCAGCAAGACCCAAGCCACCAACTGCTACCTTATCTCCTCAATCTCGCCGATGTGGCGGAGCCACACACCGACCAGCCTTGATATTTCCGCACCTCTATATCCTATCAGCCTCAGGCGTTGGCTTGGAGAGATGTCTCGTTCCCCCGCCTTGCAGGGGAATAAAGTAACCTACTATACTTCGGTTAGGCAGCGAGAGCTACATTATAGTTGCCAGTTAATGGTTTTGAGCCTTATCACGGACAGCGCTCATTTCCGGCGTGCTTACATACCTATTCTACCTGCTGTCAAAACCAAAATAGCCCCGAATAGATGTGTTTGCGACTGCAAAAGTACTACAAAAATTCCACTCCTACAAATTTCAAACGCAAAAATTTGCATATTTCGCAAAATAGTTGTACTTTTGCACACATTTTAACACTAATCGTATGGAAAAATACCTCGTTATCGCCGAAGAAGGCGAACTCAAACTGGCAGAACAATTAGGTTTTGCTTTGACGGAAGACAGAAAGCACACCACCAATGGCTACACACTCGTTATCACGGGTGTGGGTGCGTTCAATATCTTGAAGAGTCTCAAATCCCTGCCTCAAGACGCAGAAGTAGTGAATATCGGCTATGCCGGAAGCGCTAATTTCGACATAGGCACTATTGTGGAAGTGACCGAGTCGCGACTGAACCACCCGAATGTCACTTACCCTGAACCGACGTGCGAGTTGTTTGTAGAAAAGGATAGTCCTTATACGAAAGCCGTTTGCTATTCCGGCACCGACTTTATCCTGCAATCCGACTACAAAGACTGTGTATTTGATATGGAGTTAGCCTTTATTGCGGGTTTAGGTTTCAAGCATTTGCGTAGTTTGAAGCACGTAAGCGACAACCTTTCCCTGCACGCCTACCACGAACTGACCCACGGCGTAGAATAAAC
>JAKSNN010000021.1 GCA_024399755.1 Paludibacteraceae bacterium
AAACTACTATGGATATTACATTACAAAAAATCACAATTGGTCAACTGAGTAACGGCTATGTAGATAATGCCGAAGCAGGTGTGCGTGCTTTTGGCGGACTGTTGGACGTGCGCCCACCTTACCAACGCGAGTTCGTATATAACGACAAAGAGCGCGATGCCGTGATTGATACGGTAGTGAACAACTATCCCCTAAATGTTATGTATTGGTCTGACCGTGGCGACGGCACATACGAAATAATAGACGGACAACAGCGTACCATTTCTATTTGTCAGTATGTGAGTGGCGACTTTGCCCATATCATGCAGTATTTTGGCAACTTAACCGCAGATGAAAAGCAGCAGATATTGGATTACGAACTCTTTATTTATGTCTGCAAAGGCACAGACAAAGAGAAACTGAAATGGTTTCGCACCATCAATATAGCAGGCAAGAAACTGACCGACCAAGAACTGCTGAATGCCGTCTATGCTTCGCCTTGGCTAACCGATGCCAAACGCTATTTCTCCAAACCGAATTGTGGGGCGTATCTGCTTGGAAATAAATATGTTTCCGGCTCGCCTATTCAGCAAGACTTTTTGGAAACGGCTCTCAAATGGATTTCTAACGACCACATTGAAGACTATATGGCACGACATTCCATCTCTGACAAAGATGCTGGCGAACTATGGTTTTATTTTCAGCAGGTTATTGGTTGGATTACGGCTACTTTCCCGAAATACCGCAAGGAGATGAAAGGACTGGATTGGGGTACGCTCTATAATAAATATAAAGATGTAACCATCAACCCCACAGCCATAGAAAGCGAAGTCGCACGTTTGATGCAGGACTCTGATGTGGAGAACAAACGCGGCATTTATACATATGTGTTTGACCACGATGAGCACCATATCGGCATTCGTGCTTTTGATGCCAATACCAAACGGGAAGTTTATGAACGCCAGCAGGGTATTTGCCCTATCTGCGGACAGCATTTTGATATTGAGTTTATGGAAGCCGACCACATCACGCCTTGGAGCAAGGGCGGTCGCACCATAGCAGAAAACTGCCAAATGCTTTGCCAAGAGTGCAACCGCAGAAAATCGGACAAGTAAGTGGCAGAGTGCTTGCAAATGTCTGCCATGTTATGTTGATGTTATGTTGATGTTATGTTGAGGGTATGGTTTCTCCCTATGGTTCGTAATCAGAAAAATAGAGGAGTATGAAAAACCGTGCATTGTGCATCGTGCATCGTGCACCAAATGAGTATACGATGAGTATAGGATGAGTATAGGATTACAATTTGTTGTACTGTTGCATTGTTGCATAACAAAATGTACCGATGGGTGTAAACATACGCAGTAGGTTTTTTTGCCCCCAAAAACAACCTCAAAAATAAGGGGTAAGGGGATAGTATTAATTATAATATAATATATATATAATTTTTTGCGCACAATGAACACACATTTTTATGCAACAATGCAACATGCAACATAAACAAAATCTAAATTTATAAATTTACAAGCAACACTTATATGGAAATGTTACAAGGAAACTAAAAAAGTGTTAAAAGTTTCTTAGTTTCTTGCGTATGTCGAAAAATTATAGTACCTTTGCAGCGGATTTCAAATCGTGAGCCATATATTGTGCATCGTGCATCGTGAATTGTGCATCGTGCACCAATAAAGTAAGTATGGCACACTTTTTGTTTCAAATAATAGCGTTATGGACCCAAGAGAACAAATCATAGCAGCAGCGTCCGAGAAAATGCGTCAGGCAGGAATCCGCTCGGTATCGGTGGACGATATCTGCCGTGAATTAGGTATGTCGAAAAAGACATTCTACGTGCATTTTGAGACGAAAGATGTGCTGATAGACGAACTTTTGCGCCGTAGAGAACAACATATCGTGGAGGAATACGAGGAGAAAACAAAGGGACATACTATAGTGGAACTGCTGGTGGATTTCTTCCAAATAGCACGCAATCCAAACGATGTGCGACTGGTTCCGCCACTCTACTACGATCTGCGCAAATATTATCCACAACTCTTTGAGGAACATATCCAACGCCTTGACGCAATCAATCGCGACTTGATTGCCAGATACCTGAATAAAGGTAAAGCGGAGAAACTATTTCGTGAGGACTTGGACGTGGAACTGACCGCAGAACTATGCGCGGAACTGCACCAGAGAATGATGAACCGTCTCATTACTGCAAAAGACGAAAAACATGTCGCTAAAGTAAGTAATTATGGTGTGCGAATCTTCTTCCGTGGGATACTTTCAGATGAAGGACGCCTCTTGCTACGCGAAAAACTACAGAAATAATTTATAACCTATGAAACGTATATTTATCTTACTAATGGCTGTGTGCGGAGCCTTAACGCTTTCGGCACAGGTACAAAATGACCCGCTGGATACCGTGCAGACGATGCTCAACAGGGCAATTAACCAGCGTTACATGACGCAACTTTCGCTTTCCATGAAAGAGGCGCAACAATACGCCATTCAACAAAACAAGTCGTTCCAGAACGCAAGTCTGGAAGTGAAGAAAGCCCATGCACAACGTTGGCAAACGATTGCTGCGATGTTGCCCCAAGTAGATGGAACCCTCGGCTATACGAATATGTGCGGCTATGAGATTGACTTCGGCGGCATGTCACGGGCGATGTTGCCTTATTTCAACGCCAACCTGACGGCTGCGGTCGGACTGAACGGTCAGTCCATCGTAGGTGCGCTACTCAATAACTTAGCCATCGAAATGCAGGATATCAGCCATGAACAAAGCGAAACGGAACTGCGCTCGAAAGTGATGAGCGCCTACGTGAGCGTGCTCGTGATGGAAGATATGGTGGAGTTGCTGGATTCGAGTCTGGTGAATATCCAAATGTTAGCAGAGCAGACCAAACAGATGGTGGCTGTGGGAACCGTAGAACAGACGCAGGCTGACCAAATCATGGTGCGTGTGAACTCGATGAAGAACACCATCAAATCGACCCAACGTAATGTGGAAATCGCCTACAACGCCCTCCGCGTACTGCTTGGCGTAGATGCACAAACGGAACTAATCCTGCTGGACAAGACGGAAGATATATTCTCGGCAGAGCAGGCTCTGAAACTGCTGAGCGCAAACTTCAATATCAACAATAATTACAACTATCAATTGCTGCAAAAGAACGTAGAACTGGCAGAGAAAAACGTTATTATGGCAGGAATGGCATACCTGCCTACATTGAGCGCTTACTACCAGTACAGTTATCGTAAGGACTTTGGCGAGGGCGGCTTCTCCATGTCGCCACCTAATACAGTAGGCGTGAGCATGAGCGTGCCTTTGTGGTCAAGCGGAAAGCGTGCTGCCGGCGTGACGGAGAAGAAAATTGCTCTGCAAGAAGCACAAAATACCTTTGCAGAGACAACCGATAACCTCGGCATACAAGATAAGCAGTTGCGGTATAATCTTGCCAACGCCTACGAGACCTACGTCAACGAGAAAGAGAACATAGACGTAACCGCGCGCGTAATGCGCAACGTAAGCAACAAATATACGTGGGGTGCAGCCTCGTCGTTGGAACTGACGAATGCCAGCAACGACCTGATTTCGGCAGAGAGTTCGTACATTCAGGCTGTGATGACGCTTGTAAATGCCTACGTGGAATTAGATAACTTCTTGAATAACAAATAAACAACAATATGAAAAAGGTATTATTTTATGCTGCTGCCCTGCTCGTGATAGCAGGTTGCGGAAAGAAAACAGAGAACCAGAACGAAGAGGAGAAAGTGGAAATCGTGAAGACGATGGTGCTTCAACCTCAGGAGATTGAGCGCTCGCTCACGATTAGTACGAACCTCGAAGGTTATCAAACCGTGAATATCGCTCCTTCGCTTCAAGGCAGAATCGAACATATCTACGTGGAAGTGGGTGATCGTAAGCAGGAAGGCGAGATGTTGGTCCGTATGGACGAAAACCAATACAAGACTACCAAACTGACGTTGGGCAACCTTGAGATTGAGAAAAAACGTATGGACGCCCTGCTCGCTTCGGGTAGCGTCAGCCAACAGAACTACGACCAAATCAAACTCAGTTACGACCAAACCAAAGAGTCGTTTGAGTTCCTCGAGAAGAATACCTACGTGAAGGCTCCTTTCACAGGCGTCATCTCCGCGAAGAACTATGAGGACGGCGAACTATACGGCGGCATGCCGATAGTGGTGCTGAAGCAAATCAATAAACTGAAAGCCCTGATTGCCGTGCCGGAAACCTATTTCCCAAAGGTGAAAGCCGGTATGAAAGTGATGCTCGAATCGGAGATTTACCCCGGGGTAGAGTTCCCCGCAACGGTGGAAGTGGTTTATCCGACGATAGACGCTTCGTCGCACACCTTCCAATGCAAGTTGCAAATCCCGAACAGCAGCGAGAAACTGCGCCCCGGTATGTACGTAACTACCCGATTGGGTATCGGCAAGGAGGAAACGATTGTGGTGCCTTATCAATCCGTAGAGAAACTGGTAGGTGCGAACGACCGCTATGTATTCCTTAACGTAGATGGACGTGCAAAGCGCGTAGCCGTAGAGTTAGGTCAGCGCTTTGGCGAGAACGTGGAGATACTTGCTCCGGAGATTGTTGCCGGCGCAGAGTATGTCTATGTAGGTCAACACCGCCTTGTAGATGGAGTGAAACTGGAAGTTGCTAACGATTAACAAAATCTAACTTATGAGTATTTATAAATCAGCCATACAAAAACCCGTGACCACCGCCTTGATATTCGTGGCGGTAATCATCATCGGTTTATATAGTTTCTCGCAGTTGCCTATCGACCAATATCCAGAGATGGACCCTCCGTATATCACGGTAATGACCACCTACCCGGGTGCGTCGGCTTCTGAAATGGAAACGAACGTAACAAAGGTGCTCGAGAACGCCCTGAACTCGGTGGACCACCTGAAGCACTTGACATCAAAGTCGAAAGATAATATCTCCATGGTCACGTTGGAGTTGGAGTGGGGTGAAGACATCGATGAAGCCGTAAACGATATACGGTCGTTCGTCGATATGACGATTGACCGTCTGCCTGACAACTGCGGTACGCCCGTTATCTTCAAGTTCTCCACGTCCTCGATGCCTATCGCCCAATATTCGTTCACGGCAGACGAGAGTTATGCCGGACTGGATAAGTTGCTGAATGACGAAATCGTTCCGCAATTAAGCCATATCGACGGTATCGGTAACGTGTCGTTGTCCGGTTCGCCCGACCGCTACGTATATGTAGATGTTGACCAGCAGAAGCTGGACGCTTACGGTATCACGCTGGAGCAGGTAGGATCGGTAGTGGCTTCAAACAACCTCAACCTGTCCTCGGGAACGGTGAAGATGATTAAGGAGCAATACCAGATGCAGGTTCGCTCGGAGTATATTGAGAGTAGCGAGATTGAGAACCTGATGGTAGCCATGACGCCGCAAGGACAACAAGTATTCATTCGCGATATTGCTACCGTGCGCGATACCATCAAGGACTTGGCTCTGGACGAGAAAACCAACGGACGCGAGTCTGTGCGTCTGATTGTAGCCAAACAAACCGGAGCGAATACCGTGAAGGTGTGTCAAGACGTGAAGAAAGAACTGGAGCAAATCCAAAAGCAAATCCCTTCGGATATCAAGATTGAACAGATCTATGAGAGCAGCGAGAACATTCAAAACTCTATCAATTCGCTGGAAGAATCGGTGCTGTATGCCCTGCTCTTCGTTGTTTTGGTGGTGCTCTTCTTCCTTGGACGTTGGCGTGCAACAATCATCATCTCGCTGACGATTCCTATTTCGCTTATCGTGGCATTCGCGTATCTGAAGTTGGTAGATTCCTCTATCAATATCATTTCGCTCTGCTCGCTCACAATCGCCATCGGTATGGTAGTGGACGATGCCATCGTGGTATTAGAGAATATCACGACGCACGTAGAACGTGGCGAACACCCCCGAGAAGCGGCTATCTACGCTACGAATGAGGTTTGGGTCAGCGTTATCGCCACAACCCTCGTGCTGGTGGTAGTGTTCATTCCGCTGACGATGATTAACGGTCAGGCTGGTATCATGTTCCACGAATTGGGTTGGATCGTGACGATAGTCTGCTGTACTTCCACGTTGGTGGCTATCACGCTGACGCCAATGTTGGCATCTAAACTGCTGCAACCTAAGAAAGTACACGTAGATGAAAACGGCGTGCTGATTGACGATGAGGCAGGCAAGAAGAACTGGTACGACAAAACCGTGGTAAAAATGCTCGACAAGATAGACGATCTCTATGCCCGCGGTTTGGGCTGGTGCTTGGGCGGTAAAGAACTGAAAAGCCACATCTGGGCATACGTATTGCTGTTGCCGTTCTTCCCGTTGCTGCTGATTGTGGACTTCTTTGCCGTGACTTTCTCGAAAGACCATAAGCCTATTCAACTGAACCTCAGTTCGCATAAACTGATTTCCGTTTATGTACTCTATATCTTCTTCTTCCTCTCGTTGATACCTCTCTTCATGAACAAGATCGGTTTCGACTTCATGAAACCGCAGGATAACGGACGACTCTCCGTCACAGTGGAACTACAACGCGGAACACGTATCGAGGAAACCCTGAAGACAGCCCGCAAATTGGAGGCTCGCTTCATCGAGTTGGTACCGGAGATTCAGGTAATCAATACCTCTGCCGGTTCGAATGACGATGCTTCTATCTCCGCATTGTTCTCATCGACCATGAACAACAAAATCTCGATGACGGTACGTTGCAACAAGAAATGGGAGCGCGACCGTTCTATCTTCGAGATAGCCGAGGTACTGCGTCAAGAGATGGCACGCTATCCAGAGATTACGGACTATCAGGCAAATACCGGCAGCGGTATGGGTGGCGGTGGCGCTCAAACCGTAGATGTGGAGATTTACGGTTACGACTTTGCTACCACTTCGCAACTGGCTGACAAGTGCAAGAAATTAGCAAAGGAACTGCCCGGAGCACGTGACGTCACCATTTCGCGTGAAGACGACCGCCCTGAAATCAATATCATGGTAGATAAAGAGAAGGCTTCCCGCCTGGGACTGACTTCCGCTACTATCTCCACCTATCTGCGCGACCGCGTGAACGGAATGAATAGTGGTTATCTGAAAGAAGATGGTTCGGAATACGACATCTTGGTGCGTTTGAAAGAGGAAAACCGCAACTCGATTGAGGATATATTGGACTTCTCTATCCCGACAGGAACAGGCAAGATTGTGAAACTGAGCGAAGTATGCTCTGTCGGCGAATACTGGGCTCCGCCTACCATCGAACGTAAAGCCCGTCAGCGTATCGTGACGATACACATCTACCCTTACGATATCTCGTTGGGCGATTTGGCTAACATGGTAGAGACGCAAGTAATGCCGCAATTGGACTTCCCGACAGGCTATAGTTACCGTTTGGCAGGTACGTTTGAAACCCAACAAGAGACGTTTGGCAATATGGGACTGCTTGCCGTGCTGATTATCCTGCTCGTATATATCGTGATGGCATCACAGTTCGAGTCGATGTCGAAGTCGTTGATTATCATGTTCGCCATTCCGTTTGCTATCTCGGGTGTGCTGATAGCCCTCTGGATAACAGGCCGCTCGCTCGATATGATTGGTTCGTTGGGACTTGTGCTGTTGGCAGGTATCGTGGTGAAAAACGGTATCGTGCTGGTGGACTATATCAACCTGATGCGTGAGCGCAATCACCCATTGGACGAGGCAATCATGATGTCCGGACGAAGCCGTATCCGTCCTGTGCTCATGACCGCATTCACCACCGTCTTGGGTATGGTGCCAATGGCAGTAAGTAATGGTGAGGGTGCCGAGATGTGGCAGCCGTTAGGTATCGTCGTAATTGGCGGTTTGACCGTATCAACCTTCTTGACGCTCTTCATCGTACCGATTCTTTATGGCGCAATTACCGTGGAAGATGAAGCCGAAAAACTGCGCAAACTCCGTGAGAAGTTCGTCTTTATGGACATTAAAGTCAAAAACGACTAATTCATTTGATGTAGAATAGTAATCTAATAGTCGAATGACGAAATAAATAGTAAGTAGTCAATAGTCAAATAGTAAATTGATATATGAAATCTGTAATGATTGTGTTCAACCAAGCGAACACAGAACGCGTAGAATATATGTTAGATGTACTTGGGATAAGAGGTTTTACCTTCTTTGAACAAGTACAGGGCTGCGGCAGCAAGACGGGCGACCCCCGTCGCGGAACGCACACATGGCCGGAGATGAACTCATGCGTCATCACGGTCGTTCCAGACGAGAAGGAAGACGCCTTGCTCGAAGCCGTCAGGAAACTCGATATGCGTAACGAGGAAGTAGGCGTTCGCGCTTTCTCTTGGACCATAGAAAAGACCATATAAGGCTGGAAAGTCCCCGCACATTATCTGCAAGGTGCCCGCAAAGTATCTGTAAAGTCCTTGTAAGGTATCGGTAAGGTATCGGTAACATATCGGAGTGCTCCGTTAGTGCTCCGTTGGTGCTCCGTTAGTGTTCCGTTGATTCTCCGTTAGTCGGTTCGGTAAACGTTGGAGTTGTTTACGGAAACGGAAGTGGAATAGAACAGCCGCAACAGATAGACCAAAGATAAAGCCTATCCACATGCCCGGGGCTCCCATCTTGAGCGGGAACATACATACTATGCCGACAGGCAAAGCGATAAGGATATATGCCACAAAAGCGTAAATCATAGGCCGTTTGACATCCGTGATACCACGCAGCATCGCGGCACCAACGGTCTGCATACCATCGGCATATTGGAACAGCCCTGCACATAAAATCAGTTTGGAAGCGATGTCAATCACCGCGGCGTCTTGCGTGAAAAGCATAGGAATCTGATGCCTCAGACTAATCATGAAGACGGCACCAATAGTATTCATCAACAAACAAAGATGAATACTGGCATTGCTTGCCATGCGAACCGCAAGGAGGTCGCCTTTGCCTAACTGGTGGGAGACACGAATGGTAGTGGCAGCCCCAATGCCCTGCGCAAGCATGAACGTAAGGTCGGCTATCTGATTGGCAACCTGATGGGCAGCCAAAGCCTCCTTGCTAAGCCAACCGATAAAGATGAAAGAGACGGTAAAAGTAAACGTTTCCAAAAGCGTTTGCCCGCCTATCGGCGCACCCACTTTCAAGAGCCGTACAACCTGTTTCCACGAAGCCGCCTGACGGGAAAAGAGCCGGAGATATACGCGCCATTGCTTGCGGAAGAAGATAACCGCCGTAAAGCAGAGTGGCATCAACAAACGCGAAATGAGTGTGGCTATGCCTGCTCCCGTTGCGCCCATCGGGCTGAAGCCACAATGCCCGAAAATCAATATCCAGTTGAGCAGGACATTCAGTCCGTTCATAAAGAACGTGATGAACATGGCTGCCGTAGTGTTGCCCAACCCCTCAAGGAACTGCTTTTGCAGGCAGAAGAAAAGGAAAGGCACAATCGAAATGACGATTAGGATATAATAAGGGCGGGCTGCCGCAATCACTTCGGGATCCTGCCCGAAATAACTGAGAAACGGAATGACGGCACTCAACACAAGCACCATCACGACACAGAGAAGAACCGTGAACGTGACGCCATTTTGCAGGAGCGACGATATGGCACGCGAGGTATCGTTACCCGAAGTGTCGGTTTGCGACTTGCCCACCTCGTAGCCGACAAGCGGCGTAATGCCCATCAAAGCACCCATGGCAAACACCATAACCATGAAGAAAATGGCGTTGGAAAACGAGACGGCAGCCAAATCGGTCGTGGCATAATGCCCCACCATCATCGAATCGAACATTCCGACCAACGACGCCCCTACCTGCGTGAGCATCACAGGAAAAGCGACTTTGAGGTTGCGACGGTAATATGGCAAATAATCGGAAAACATAAAAAAGCGTACAAAGGTACTACAAAATTTGCATATTTGCAAAAAAACTTGTACCTTTGCAACAAATTTATAGAATCATGAATCGACTACACGCAGTATTTGTTTTAGCCATTGTAGTGTCGTTTGTAGCGTGCCATAAGCCGTTGCACGTGGACTCTACGAGTTGCGAGACGATAGCCGTAGATATGACGGCAGACGCTTTGCAAGACAGCGCTTACCTGAGCCAACTCAGCCAAGTGAAGGCGCAATTAGACAGCCAACTCAGTGTGGTAATCGGCGTGGCGCCAGAGGCGTTGACGTTGGGCAATCCCGAGTCGCCAATGCTCAACTGGGCAAGCGACGCCCTATTGGACAAGGCACGCGAACTATACGCAGGCAGAGTAGATATGGCGGTGGTAAACAAAGGCGGCATGCGCTGCGAGTGGCAAGCGGGAGAGATAACCCTGCGGAACATGTACGAACTGATGCCGTTTGACAACGAACTGGTGGTGCTGACCCTGCAAGGAAAAGATATCTTAGAACTTTGTCAAGTGTTTGCAACCGATGACGGACAAGGTGTAGCAGGACTACGCATGTCGGCAGAGGAAAAACAACTGATAGAGGCTACTATCGCCGGTAAACCGATTGCGGAAGAGGCTTATTACACGATAGCGACAAGCGATTATCTGGCAGGCGGAACCGACCACATGACACCCCTTACCAAAGCCGTCGAGACATGGAAATCAGGTGCCAAAATACGCGACCTCTACATCGACTGGGTGCGTGAGCATAAGACCGTTCCCGCTGTGGTAGATGGGCGTATGAACCTATTTGAGATTTAACAGAATTGACATTAACGAACTAAAATAACGATTATGAAGAAACTATTTCTCTTGACCTGCGTAGTGATGCTTGGCATGGCGCAATACGCAGACGCCTGCACGAATTTTATTGTGGGCAAAGACGCTTCCGCAGACGGAAGTACGATGATTACGTATGCTGCTGACAGTTACGGCTTTTACGGATTCTTGCGTTATCGCGCAGCAGCCGACCACCAACCCGGCGAGATGATTCAACTTCTCAATTGGGACAACGGTAAACCGATGGTGAAGATTGAGCAAGTGGCTCATACTTACACCGTGGTGGGCAATATGAACGAACACCAAGTAACCATCGGCGAGACTACGTTTGGCGGTAAAGACCTTGCAGATACCGTGGGTATCGACTACGGCAACCTGATTTACCTCGCATTGGAGCGCAGTAAGACGGCACGCGAGGCTATCCAATGTATGACCGACCTCGTAGCCAAATACGGCTATGCCAGCGGTGGAGAGAGTTTCTCCATCGGTGACCCCAATGAGGTTTGGATTATGGAGATGATCGGTAAAGGCAAAGGCGTAAAAGGCGCTGTGTGGGTAGCAACCCGTATCCCTGACGACTGCATCTCCGGTCATGCCAACCAATCGCGTATCACCTACCTGCCTTTAGACCAGAAAACGACCAAGAAAGGCGATGTCGTAATGACCAAAGACGGCAACTGGCTGTGGCATAAAGACGTTATCAAAGTGGCTCGCGACAACGGCTTCTTCTCGGGCAAAGATAGCGAGTTCCAATTCAATCACGCGTATAATCCTTTCGATTTCACGGGTTTGTATGCCTGTGAGGCACGCGTGTGGAGTTTCTTCCGCCACTTCGATAACGATTTCGACCGCTATTTCGGTTATGCAACAGGTAAGATTTTCTTGGCTACCGGCAAACGTGATGCAGGCGAACCTATGCCACTGTATATCAAACCCAATCACAAGATTACGGTGCAGGAGATGAAGGAATGTATGCGTGACGAGTATCAAGGAACAGAACTCGATATGACCAAAGGCATTGATGCCGGACCATTCCACAGCAAACTGCGTTATGCCAGCCTTGTGTGGAAATTAGACAGCACGGATTATTGCTTTGAGCGCCCGATTGCCACCCAACAAACGGCATGGTCGTTCGTAGCGCAAATGCGCGGTTATGAATCGGCTAAGGCAGGCGGTATCTTCTGGTTTGGCGTGGACGATGCTGCCAACAGCCTGCATATCCCGATGTACTGCACCATCAACGAGGTACCGGAATGTATGAAAGAGGGCAATGGCGATACCTATACGTATTCGCCAACATCGGCATGGTGGGCTTGGAATATGGTAGCCAACTGGGCTTACACGCGCTATTCCGATATGCGTCCCGATATCCAGAAAGTACAACAGACGTGGGACGACAAGTTCAATAGTCAGGTAGAGATAATTGACCAAGAGGTAGCTGGCATGAGCAAAGACGAAGCACGCGCTTTCCTTACTAAATACTCGTGCGCACAGGCAGAGCAGGCTACGGCTGCATGGAAAGACCTCTTTATCTATCTCTATACCAAGTATTTAGACGGTCGTACGGCTCGCGAGGAGAATGGCGAGTTCAAACGCAACCAATGGGGGTATCCCGTAGGTGGAAAGCCTACTGCTTATCCGAGAGAGTTCCAAGAACTCTTCAAACACGAAGTGTGGCACGAATAATTATTAAATGTCTGACAATATGGATATTACAAACTTAGAACCAAAAGAAGTATTCTCGATTTTCCACGAGATTACACGTATTCCCCGTCCTTCGAAGCACGAGGAGAAAATCAGCCAATGGCTGCAAGACTTTGCCAAACAGCACAACATCGAATGCTATGCAGATGAGGCGATGAACGTCATCATGCGCGTGCCGGCTACACCGGGTTATGAGAATCACCCCGGGGTAATCCTGCAAGCGCACATGGATATGGTGTGCGAGAAGAACAACGATACCCAACACAACTTCGATACCGACCCGATTGAGACGTATGTAGATGGCGATTGGCTGAAAGCCAAAGGCACTACGCTCGGCGGTGACGACGGTATAGGCGTTGCCATGGGACTAGCTGCTCTGACCTCGAAGACACTCAAGCACCCTGCTTTGGAGTGCCTGTTCACCGTAGATGAAGAAACCGGTTTGACCGGCGCTTTCCAACTGAAAGACGGCTGCCTCAAAGGCAAACGCCTGCTCAACCTCGACAGCGAGGACGACGGACAAATCTTCATCGGTTGCGCCGGCGGTATCGACACGTTAGGCAAGATGCACTATACTGCTTATCAGCCTACAGACACCAAGTCGCTTTTCCCTGTCCGTATCGTGGTGAACGGCTTGATGGGTGGTCACTCTGGCGACGACATTAATAAAGGACGTGGTAACGCCAACAAGATTCTTGTGCGCTTCCTCTTCCACGTGATGCAGAATTACGAGGGCTTCCTCTTGGCTTCGTTCAACGGCGGAAACTTGAGAAACGCTATTGCACGTGAGGCAGAGGCAGTGTTGGCAGTACGTGCTACCGACAAGGAACGCCTGCGTATCGACTTCAACCAGTTTGCCGCTACGATGGAGGCAGAGTTAGGCGATGTGGAGAAGGATATGCACCTTGACCTCGAATCCACAGACGCTCCAAAGGAGTATATTGAACCTAAGAAGGCTAATGCGCTTATCCGTGCGCTCTATGCTTGCCCTCACGGCGTATATGCTATGAGCAAGGATATGCCAGGGCTGGTAGAGACCAGTACGAACCTCGCTTCCGTGAAGATGCGCGACGGTTATGTGGAGGTAAACACCAGCCAACGTTCGTCGGTTGAGAGCCAGAAACACAATATCAAGAACATGGTAGAATGTGCTTTGGCTGCGGCTTGCGACGAGGTAACGCATGGCGACGGTTACCCGGGTTGGAAACCTAATGTACACTCCGAGTTGCTGGAGGTAACGAAGAAAGCCTATCAAGACCTGTTCCATAAAGACCCGCAAGTATTGGCTATCCATGCCGGTTTGGAGTGCGGTCTGTTCCTTGAGAAATATCCGTACCTCGATATGGTGAGCGTTGGACCGCAGATGTACGGCGTCCACTCGCCACAAGAGCGCCTAAGCATCGAATCTACGGGACGCTGCTGGGCTTGGGTACAAAAGACACTTGAGAACTTGTAATTTTTGCAGAATAATCTATTGATAGAAGTTGTAGATAGATATTTATGCATGAGAAAGGCTGCCTAACGAATTAGGCAGCCTTTCTTTATCTTTTCAGAATACTTTTTGGGTTATTCTTAGGTGATTCTTAGGTGATTGTTAGATAATTCTTAGGCGATTCCGTTATCTTGCTTGGTATTTGCTGCCATCTTGAATGATGATTCCGCGGTAGTCAGCAGGAACTTCCTGCCCAAGCACGTTGTAGCATTTGCCGGTAGGACGATTGGAGACGGAAGGGACATCAATCGGAGTAGTAGCGTTCTGACTTACCACCCACAGTTCCAAAGCGTCCCACGACCACATTACGATAGCGTCCAAGTGCATCGGAACGCCTTCGATAAACGATGTATTAAACTTATCCAAAACGCTGACCGTATTGCCTTCCATGGTCAACTGCCCTTCCGTAACAGTAGCGTTCTTGATACGTACGAAGCGGCATACATCGGCAGAATCGAGTGCGGTAACCAACTCGGGCTTACATTCCACAGGTTGTGCGCTCACAGCCCAATGGGTAGTAGGCTGCAGTTCGGGCAGTCCGTAATAATTCTGATACCGTCCGCAGACGCCTGTCAGTACGTCGCCTTTCTCAAGGTCTTCGCCATAGCGTTGCCCCGTACCGTCGCCATTATCGTAGATGAGCATAGCGCCCGTGTCGTCACGCACGAAGATGTAGTGGTCGTATTTCTTGGTAACAACTACTGGATTAAGGTAGATGAGCGAGAAGTCGGGTGCCTTGACGGCTTCGCTGATACTAAGCGGCGAAATGACATGCAGCAAGACGCTTACTTCGCACGTGATACCGTCGGCAGAAAGCACTAAGGTATCGGTATAGGAGCCGCTTTCGGTAGCGGAATAGCGGATAGTCAGTTGGTCGCCATCACGGTCGATTTGGTTTGTACCGAGCGAGAAGACCGTGCCGTCCTTGAGGGTAGCCGTGATGTCCTCCTCCAGTTTGTTTGCGTTAACGGTCAGCACTTTGCTGCCAGTTACTTTTGCTTCGGTCATGACTACCTCGCCGAAGTTGACAAGCGAAGCGCTGATACCTTTTACGTCGCCTATGGCAGGAACTTCACGGTAGATGCAAACAGGTGTCTGCATGCCCATTTCGCGGTAACAGCCAAAGAGAGTAGGGCTGTTGGAAGCATTGTATTGCAGGTATTTGCCAAGCGAAACGCCTTGGCTCATGACAGTAGCCTCGCCGTTGGCAGCAACGGAAATGTCCCAATAACCATAATCGCCGTAGTCGCTCGAAGCAGGGGAGTGCCAAAGGGCAAGACGGTTCTTCGTCTTACCTCCGTTGGCTACGAGGTAGGCTTCGTCATAACGCAGTTCGTCCACGAGCAGGAAGGCAGGATTGCCCTTGCTGTTTGTTGTCTTGCGGAGAGTATAGATAGCGTTATCGTTGGCAGCCACGGTAGTGCGGTTGTCGGCATAAACACCTTTGATGGAGTGGATATTATTCTGACTGATGTTCTCGTCGAAGTAACCCATAATGCGGTTAACGCCGTCCTGATGAACACCGATGATGATTTGGTCGGAGTCCTGCAACTGCGTAACGTCGGTAACGAGTTGGAAGGAACCGGTATTGAAAGGCGTGCTGCCGCCTTCCTTTGCACGAATCGTAACCGTATTGATATAGATGGACTTATCGGTAGGCAGTACGGAGAACTTGATTTTGCCAGTCTGCGTCTCAGGCAAGATGATGGTCAGTTCGTGGTTGGCTTCGCCGATGGTGACGGCAGAGTCGATAGCCGCATTATCGCCTACTTGGATACGGATTGTACCTTTCGTGCGCGTGCCCGTAGCGTAGTTAAAGGTAATGCGGCGCACGTCGGTAAAACTTTGGATAGACGTAGCCCCTGCGCCACTACCCTTGGCAGTAACCTGCACACCCGTCTGGAAGTGGGGGTTGGTACTGGAAGTATAGTCCTGACCGTCCTTATCGCTTGTCCAACCATCGGTCTTGTTATCACAAACGGTAGCACCCAATTTCGACTGCCATTTTGCAGAGGTGAATTGGTAGGTAGTAATGCCCGCAAACGTAGGCAAGCAGAGCAGTAGAGCGAGGATAAGATGACAAGTACGACGCATAGTTGATGGATTTTGATATTCCCGTTATTCCTAATTATTCCTGTTATTCAATAGTTTCGCCTAAGAGGTTGAAGGTACGATTACCGCGAATGATGATAACTTGTCCGTTGCGGAAGAGTTTGGTAGCGGCAGCAGGCTTCACTACGACATCGCCGATGGCTTGTTCCATGTTGTCGTCATCACCGGTCTCGTCGATATATTCCTCGCCTTCGTCTTCATCGTCCTCGTTGTAGTCGCCCGTGTCTTCGTCGGTGTCCTCATCCTCTTCGGGTTGCGGGTTTTCCACAGGGTCGCCCCATTCGAAAGATATCTGGTCAAGGTAGATAGAGCCTTTGAAAGCGCGTACAGCCACGTATTCCCAGTTTCCGCGTACTTCATATTTTGCTCCGATACCGACCCCAATCTTCGTCATGGGCTGGATCGTCTTGCCGTCGGATTTGGTATAGAGCGTATCCAGCGAAATGGGTTCGTGGCTGAGATAAACACCCAAGGTGCGTTCTGCGTTGGTAGAGAAGTTCCAATCCACATAAATGGCACGAATCACGCTATCGGCAGGGTGCTTGGTAGCAGTAATACCCGATTTGGCTTGGTCTTTGTTGCTTTGGCGCAGACCGATAGAACCTGTTTTGGTGCGGGAGGCGTTAGCCGTATATTCGGCTCCGCTTTTGCCTACAACGCCTTTTGTATCCACGTATTTCGTGCTGGTAGCATCAAGACTATCTGCATTCAGAACATCGCCTTTCAGTTTGGCGAGAGGCTTATCCACGATATTGATTTCGCAGGAGTCGAGAATAACCTCGTTCTCCTTAGATTTGGCATAAATCATGGCAGTACCGGTAGCGACGGCAGTCAGTTTGCCGTTCTTGACGGTAACTACTTTCTCGTCGGTAGTACTCCAAATAACACCTCTGTCGGCAGCATCATCCGGCATAACCTTGGCGTTGATAAGCGTGGATTGGTAAGGATAGAGCGTAACGGACGCAGAGTCGATGTCGATGTCGCTTACCTTGGTATAGTCGGGTAATTCGCCTTTCGGAGTATAGGTAACGGAAATACTGCTAATCTGCACGTTCTTGAGGGCAGAAGATATATTCCAGTAGAGTTTGGTATCGTCGAGGTTGATGGCGGTATAAGTGCCACGTTTGATTACCTCGCCAGAAACGTTATCAATACGAGTAGAGAGTACGCGACTATTGAAGTTGATACCGATATTTCCTGTTTCGCCCGTCGTAGAAGAGAAGGTAACGATAATGAGGCTGGGGTAGTAGCCTTCAACGGCTTTGGCGGAATAAAGGTAACCACATTTCTCCACAAGCATCATGTATTTGTAGGTCTTACCCGTTTCGCTCTGGCTATTCATTCCGCCATACGCGATTTGCAAGTCGTTGTAGGTTAGCACAGTAGTGTCGATTGTACCGGCGTTGCCTTTCTTGGCATAGCCGGCAGCAAAGTCGGCATAGGTGAGGGTAATCGTTTTAGAGGAGGCAAAACTCAAACCACAAGCGAGTAATGCCAAAAAGAGAAAAGACAAACGTTTCATAAGGGGTAATGATTTGTAATGATTCATTTCGGAGTGCAAAGGTACTACTTTTTTTGCACATACGCAAGCAAGTAGAACAAAAAAAGAAGCGGCTCCAAAAAGCCGCTTCTCTGATGAAGATTATCGCAGATGATTATTACAGACGATTGTCTCAGATAATTACCTTGGATAATCGTGGTGTAACTTAGAACCAGAAGTTCAGATAGAGGTTAGCACCAATGTTCTCTGTGCTGAACGTAACGCCACTATAGTTCTGAATATTACGCGTGTCGGTGAAAGTCTCCACTTGTTTGGTCAGCAGGTTGTAGCCTTCGTATTGCTTGCAAACATTGCTCGACCACTTGTAGAGAAGATCAAGGTTAACATTCATACCGAGAGCCACTTTCGGGGCAAGGAATACCTCAACACCTGCGCTGGTATAAAGACCAATGCGATGCCAAAAGTCCATATTTCCACTCATATCTACAGCGATGTTAATCAAACGAGCGTTGTCGATAACACCTGGAATGACTGATACGTAATTTGCATACGTACTGGTTGGCTTTTGATTCATCTCAGTAATGGCATTTCCATAACTATATGTTTCGTTATAAGTTTGGAAAGCATACATAAGTCCGCCACCGAACACACCTTGTACACGACGTTTGCCGATACGGTATTCAGCGCCAAAAGCGAAACTACCACCATACTCGCCTAATTTTGCAACGTCCTGCACTTGCTTCATCGAATATGGATTCTCGAAGTGAGCGGCATCGTCAAGAACGTTGCATGACCATTTGGTATAGTTCACGATGAAACCTACATTAGCCTTAAGTGCCAATTTATCGGTAAGCATATAACTTCCCATCAGGCTAACCACAGGGTTAGAGAGGTTGAAAGCCTGGTTTGTAAGAGGAGCACCGCCAATTTCGTGGTTGTAGTTTGCTGCACCTGCAGTATTGAACATCTTACCAACAAAGTTGGCAAACGGGTCAACAGAGAATCCCAAAGAGAACTCACCTTTGGCAGGCAGCCAAGTTGAGTAGTCGGCATTGCCGCGCTCTTCCGGAGTCATCTTCTCGGCGAACATTGGGGTTGCCAATGCTGCAACGAGTAATATACTAAGAATCTTTTTCATTGTTCTGTCAATTTATGATTGATTCTAAAAGAATGGATTACAATGTCCAGAATTTGAGACCATTGCTTGCAACTTTAACGTGCTGGTCGGCATCAGGACTTGTATAGGTTGGGCGATCTTCATAGTCGCAATCGTTACCTACACCTAATACGATGGTCTTGTCTTCCGGTTCGCATTCGAGTTTGAGGTCGGTCATCTTTACATCAAAGAAGAGGGCATTGGAAGAAAGCGTTTGGTATATGTAATCATTGTTATAAACGACATTCAGTTTCTGTGTGCTGTAGCAATTAGCGGCTTCGTCCATATCTCCGAATTTGCCATACCAAGAGGTAATTTTCTCATACCAGAGGTCCTTGTCGTCTTTCTCTTTGGTTGCGAAACCAAGATAGTAGTGCTTGAAGTCTTTCTCAACAAATGCCTCGTAAGTACCTACATAAACTTTGATCTTTCCAGAAGTAAGATCCCAATCGTCAGGCAATTTTGCTTCGTATTCGTATTCACCTTTTTCGTTGGTCGTGATATCGTAATAGATGTCGCGATCTGTATAATCGTTGTACACATTAACATACGCTTTACCTACGTAAGGTTTGGTACCCATCTCAACGCCAGTAGCATGGTCATCCTTGTTATATGTGATTTTCTCGTACGCTTTGAGAATCTTACCCGAAACCTTAACGGTGCGATTTTTGGTAGTAACCTCGTCAATAGGCTTAGAAGACTTGTTTGCCTCCATATCTACGCGGATATCCTGTGCAGCCTTCGCATTATAATAAGTTACAAGGGAGAAGGTATAGTGATACATTCTTGGTACGAATTGGTTGTTCAACAAATCAACATATTCTGCATCAAACTCAGCACCCGAGATAGCGATGTCGTTACCGTAATCCTCTACAGGAATCTGGAAACTATATGCACCATTATCGTCCGTGAAGGTAATGAAGGTCTTTGCGCGTGTATTGGAAGCGTACTTGACGGTAGCGGTTATAAGAGCCTGTTTGCAAGGGATAACATTCCATTCGTGTGAGCCGTCTTCCATTGCCTGATAGCCACCATCGTAGGTTACCGTACCGTAGATGTATGCTTCGCCGATGCATTCGCTGAGCAGTTCGTCTTTTACCAATTTGATAGACTCTATGCGCACATCGCCTGCGTTAAGGCTGATGTTAGCACCTGTGTAAGCCTCGTAATAAACGACTTTCTCGTCTTGGTTGGACTTGATGTCATCGGTTTTGAGTTTACCCGTAATGGTCTTAGCACCCGTAGGAACGGTGATAGTGAAATTACCAAGCGAGTCGGTAATAGCCTCGAACTGCTTGGTTCCCGTAGCGCCCGTCACGAACTGAGAAGCAGCCACTTCGAAATAAATACGAATGCCGTCCATAGACTTCACATTCGTGTCAAAGTTAGTTTTGTCTTGGTAAGCAACTACGTTACCTTTGATGGTAGCGTTTGCTTCAACGTTCTCGAAGTCAAGCTCCGACTGAGCTTGCTTACAACCTGCAAGTGCCAACATAGCCATTGCAGCAATGAAAAGTTTTTTCATAAAACTGTTAATAGTTTTTTGTTAATAAAATGTGTTAATTAGAGCACATATTGACGCATGTGCCAAGGCGTTGTTCGTTTTTGCGCTGCAAAGGTACGACTTTTTTTGGGAACTACCAAATTTTTGTGGTATTTTTTTTGAAAAATCTCGCTAATATACCACTAATATACCACTAATATACCACTAACATATCGGTAAAGTATCGGTAAAGTATCGGAGTGCTCCGTTAGTGCTCCGTTGGTGCTCCGTTAGTGCTCCGTTAGTTGGTTCGTTAAAGATTGGTTCTTCGTCACTTTTCGTGAAGGAGAGTCATAGATATCGGCGTTCACCGCCG
>JAKSNN010000022.1 GCA_024399755.1 Paludibacteraceae bacterium
AATGTGCATAACGATATGAGCGAGGCATTTACCATTGACCTGAATAAAGACTTAGATGGAATGAGCGACTAGGGAACACCGTCACCGCCCAAACCTCAGGGCAGGAATACTATACCATATTGAATCGGATGAAAAACAGAAATTAAAAAAAGAGGGGGAGAGTGTCGAATGAGTGTCGGCTGCCCCTCGACCCAAACAAAAGCGCCTTTTCGGGCGCTTTTGTTGTTTTCGTTGCTTACATGCGCAGCATATCTAACGCGCGTAGCCTTAGTAGGCATTCATCTGTGCGTTGACGGTTTCGTTGATGAAGTCGGCAAAAGCCTGAATAGTCATCTGTCCCTTATCCTCTGCACCCTGCTGACGGACACTGACTAATCCTTGCTCTGCTTCCTTCTCTCCCACAACCAACATAAACGGAATACGCTTCAGTTCGTTATCCCGAATCTTACGTCCCAACTTCTCGTTGCGGTCGTCCACTATAGCACGCACGTTCTGCTCTTCCAGCATCTCCTTCACCTTCCAAGCATACTCATTCGACTTCTCGGAGATAGGCAATACCACGGCTTGATCCGGCGTTAACCACAACGGGAACTTACCTGCGGTATGCTCAATCAGCACAGCCACAAAGCGTTCCATCGAACCAAACGGCGCACGGTGAATCATTACGGGACGGTGCTTCTGGTTGTCCTCTCCCGTATATTCCAAGCCAAAACGTTCCGGCAGGTTATAATCGACCTGAATAGTACCCAACTGCCAACGACGACCGATAGCGTCCTTCACCATGAAGTCCAACTTAGGACCATAGAAAGCAGCCTCACCCGTCTCAATCTTAGCAGGCAGGTTCTTCTCCTGACACGCCTCGATAATAGCCTGCTCAGCCTTCTCCCACACTTCGTCGGAGCCGACATACTTCTCGTGGTTGTTCGGGTCACGAAGCGAAATCTGTGCCTCTACGTTCTTGAAATCAAGTGCCTTGAAGATAATCTCGATAATCTCCATCAC
Organism: Paludibacteraceae bacterium; assembly: GCA_024399755.1. GTDB lineage: Bacteria > Bacteroidota > Bacteroidia > Bacteroidales > Paludibacteraceae > Colicola. The sequence goes on from JAKSNN010000022.1 coordinate 1,003, forward strand.
GCGGATAAACTCGCTCTTGACCTGATCCTGACGGCAGAAGATATGTGCATCGTCCTGCGTGAACGAACGCACACGCGTCAAACCGTGCAGTTCACCCGATTGCTCATAACGATAGACCGTACCGAACTCTGCACAACGGAAAGGCAGATCCTTGTAACTACGCGGGCTGTTCTTATAAATCATACAGTGGTGAGGGCAGTTCATCGGCTTGAGCAGATAGACTTCGCCTTCCTCCGGCGTGGTAATAGGCTGGAAAGAGTCCTTACCGTAGTGGTCCCAGTGACCCGAAGTAACATACAGGTTCTTATTACCGATATGCGGAGTCATCACCTGCTGGTAGCCATAGCGTTTCTGAATCTTCTTGAGGAAGTCCTCCAAGCGCAGACGCAAGGCAGTACCTTTCGGCAACCAGATAGGCAGACCTTTGCCAACCATATCAGAGAACATAAAGAGTTCCAACTCCTTACCGATACGGCGGTGGTCACGTTTCTTAGCCTCCTCCAACAGCGCCAAATACTCGTCGAGCATAGACTTCTTCGGGAAGGTGATAGCATAGACGCGCGTCATCATAGGGCGCTTCTCGTCGCCACGCCAATAAGCAGCAGCGCAACTGAGCACTTTAACCGCCTTGATAGGTGCCGTCGAAAGCAAGTGCGGACCTTTACAAAGGTCGGTGAAAGCACCTTGAGTATAGGTAGTGATATGCCCGTCTTCAAGGTCGGAGATGAGTTCGCATTTATAGGTTTGTCCCTTTGCGCCAAACTCCTTGAGAGCATCAGCCTTACTGATACTGCGACGCACAAGTGTCTCTTTCTTCTGGATAAGTTCCATCATCTTCTTCTCAATCATCTCGAAGTCGCCTTCCTTGATAGCCTGCCCCTCAGCAGGATAGACATCATAATAGAAGCCGTTTTCGATAGCAGGACCTATACCGAACTGAATGCCTGGATAAAGTTCTTGCAGCGCCTCCGCCATCAAGTGGCTGGAAGTATGCCAGAAAGCATGCTTAGCCTCGGCGTCCTCCCACTTATGCAAGCGAATCGAGCAATCGCTCTCGATAGGCAGACTGAGGTCGATGATTTGCCAATCGGCATTGGCGATTTTGATACTGGCAGCAAGAATATCCTGTGCCAAACGCTGGCTGATTGATTCAGCCACTTGCAATGCGGTAATACCGCTTTCGTACTCGCGTACGCTCCCGTCGGGGAAAGTAATCTTAATCATATTGATAAACGTACAAATGTTTATGCCTTCGGGGCTCACAACTGCTCCTCCGGCGTTAATATGTTGGTGTTGTGATAATTCTATTTATTCGTATTATTCGGTCGCCTAAACTCAGCCAATGTGACTGCCGTTGCAATAGCCACATTCAGCGATTCCACTCTGTCAGACTCCGCACTCGGTATATACAGCGGGTGCGTAATTAGCGGTCGCACCGCCTCGCTAATGCCATTGCCCTCGTTGCCCATCACGATAATGCCCCTATCACGCTCCGCAATAGCCCCCGTCCAATAGATGTTCCGCCCGTCCAATAACGTGCCATAGACAGGCATCTGCTGCTGCTCAAGCCACGCAGGCAAATCTACATAATCCACTTGCACCCTTGCGAGAGCACCCATTGTGGCTTGCACTACCTTGGGATTGTAGCAGTCCGCGGTGTCCTTTGAGCAAACTACCTGATGCACGCCAAACCAGTCGCACGTACGAATAATCGTGCCTAAGTTACCCGGGTCCTGCACCCCGTCTAAAGCAAGGATAAAGTCGGCATATTGAGAAGCGCACGGGCTATTCGGGCGTTGGCGGAAGACAGCAATACTGCCCTGCGGCGTACGAAGCGACGACATCTGCGCAATCTCCGTCTCACCGGCAGAAACAAGCCTCTGCGCCGAGCATGGCACGTCATGCAGCGTACTTCGCGTACCGTCCACTATCAGCAGTTCCACTTCGAAAGCAGGCAACAACTCGGAAATACACTTATCCCCCTCTGCCACAAAGAGTTGCGCCTCGTCACGAAACTTCTTCTGCTGCAGGCTTCTTACCCATTTGATTTGTGCTTTGCTGATAGTCATGTACCTACTTATCCAAATTCACTACAAAGGTACTGCTTTTTTAGGAAATATGCAAGCCTTAACGTCCTTTCTACCACAAAATATCGTGTCACGCTTGCACAATTGGAAAAAATGTATTACCTTTGCAGCCTAATTATAAATTAGGCTAATTGTACATTACGACTAATAATCCATGAAACGCACGCTAAGCATAATCGGTATCGTTCTCCTCGGCTTGGCAGTATTTGGGGGAATTGTCCTTGCAACCTTCAGCAGCAGCAAGGTACAGACCGCCGTTGCGCATCTCGTAATGTCGCAGATTAGCAAGGACTTACAGAACAACATGGACGTGGAGCGTATATCGCTGAAATTTCCTGCCGATATAGATATTCAAGGCATCTACATCGAAGACCTACAGCACGACACCCTGCTCTACGTGCATAACTTGGACGCACGTTTTCACCCGTTAGCCCTACTGCGCCGCAACCACCTACGATTCAGCAGGATTACCGTGGACGGCACATACGTCAACACCTACATGCTGCCGGATAGCACGTATAATTTTCAGTTCCTACTTCAGGGCGATTCCACGCAGCAAGACAGTTCGAAACTATTTTCGCAAACTATCCAGACCGACAAGACCATCATTCAGAATACACGTGTCCGCTTCGGCGACTATCGGCTCTCTATGCCCCTTATATCGATGCAGATTACGTGCCTCGCACAGGATACGTTGGACGCCGAGATTGACGAATTGTGTGCTGTACTCAATCATCACGACACAATTTTCGAGGTTAATGGATTTCAGGGGCATGCTTTAGGGGGCAATAACACGCTGATGTTCCCTACTCTCTCTCTCCAATTGCCCCGTTCCACATTGGACTTGTCGGGTATCTATTGGACGAAAGATGAAGCATTCCTCCATATCAAACAAGCCGATATCACCCCCAGCGACCTAATGCTCTTCGTGCCACAAGCGGGACATCTGGACGGCATTGCCACCATCACAGCCGATATATACGGCACGAAAGACAGTATCAATGCTTCCAACCTCTCGCTCGCCTATAACAACGAACGGATTGTCGTGGGCGACATTGCCATTGGCGGAATCGAACAGGACAGCCTATATTTCCACGCCAATTGCCAAGACTTGGCTATCAACGCAGCCCAATTGCAGGACTTTGTCAGCGAAATGAACAATCGTCCTTTCCATCTGCCCAATAATGTCTATACGTTGGGCAATGTGCATTATCAAGGACGTCTGCAGGGTACGCTCAATCACTTGACGCTACATGGTGCGTTCCGCACGGCTTTGGGCGGCATAACCACCGACGGACATCTGGACAACGACACGGCAGTCAGCACGATACATTTCGACGGACACCTGGCTTCACGGCACTTCCTAATAGGCAGACTGGCAGGAATACGCGATCTCGGCGCCATCACTTTCGACATCGAGGGTAAAGGCTCGTCGCACGACAACGAGTTCCCGCAAGGAACAGCCAAAGCCACGATACATAAGATTTCGTACCGCGACTATACCTATCGCGACATTGTGCTAGACGGCTCGTTTGCAAAAGATATCTATGACGGCGCACTTACCATCGAAGACCCTAATCTGCAAGTACACTTCGACGGACTGGCAGACCTGACTAAAGCCGCCACACAACTCCGTTTCCACCTCGATATTCCACATTTTGCCCCCGGTCCGCTGCACCTAAGCGAAAAATACGCTGATGCCATCGTAAGCCTGCGCTCACAAGTAGATGTGGCAGGGCTTGACCCCAACCACCTAAACGGCTATTGGGCAATCGACTCGCTACAAATGTCACATGTGGGCGAGAAAGTCGTAATGAAACAATTGCTATTGGAAGCACAATCGGAAAAGAGTACTGCTCCTAATGCAAAAAAGACACTTAAACTAACCGGTGACTATTTCACGGCTTGTGCTTCCGGCAACTTCGATTACGCCACCCTGTCCACATCGCTCATGAAGCAAGTGGAGCGTTATCTGCCGTCTTTATTTTCGCACAGCAAGCAAGCCGAACTGCGCAAAGCGACACCACATAATACCTTCGATTTCTATTTCTACGGGCGCGAACTACGCAGTATGCAACGCGTACTTGACCTGCCAATACGATTGAGCGACTACCCTGTCCTGAAAGGCTATATCAACGATAATACGAAGGCTTTTGGACTGCAAGTCTATATCCCATACCTGCGCTCACGCGAAACCCGTGCCGACGACATAACGTTAGCCCTTAATAATAGCACTCCCAATGAACTGAAGTTAGATGTCAGCACCAAGATTAACGAGGTTAGTTGCACACTGCACTCGCATGCGCGCGCCGACTCCATCTTCACGCACCTCGCGGCAGACGACCCACAACCGCCCACCAACAGTTGCGACATACGATTTAATGCCAACATCGACCAATATGCCAACAAGCCCTTGATATCTATGCAGATACAGCCATCGACATTTATGATAGCTGATAGCACGTATCACATTGAACGCAGCGAATTCACGTATTGTGCCGCAGACACCTCTCTGACGATTCCGCAATTTCGCGTCACCTCGGGCGAGCAATTTATTGAGGCTCAAGGTATCGCTTCTACCAAAACAAGCGACTCGCTTGCAATCCACATGGGCATGATTGAAGCAGGCTATCTGCTCCCCCTCGTATTGCCGGAGAAGACCCTCACCGTACAAGGTAAACTATCCGGTTGGGCACACGCTTTCGCTGTATTCTCCGCCCCTGTCTTCGATGCTGACTTGCATCTGGATTCTGCGGGGCTCAACGGAGCCTATTTCGGTGACGCTACCGCACAAGTCAACTTATGCCGAGAGACAGGAAATATCAGTATCAATGCCGATGTAGTAGATGACGGGCACAAAGTAGCACATGTAGATGGTCTGGTAGAACCCGGCGAGAAAGCATGGCTGATAGATATTCACCCCGACTCGATTTCACTCGCCTTCATCAACCACTGGACTCACGGCATCATGGAAGATATAGACGGACGGGGATATGGAGAAGTGAAGGTATTTGGACGCAATAAGAAAACATGGGTAAATGCAGCCGTATATGCGAAAAATGCCGGTATCACTATCCCTTATACCGGTTGCCGATATACCTTCTCCGATTCCGCTTATCTGGACTCGTCCGCTATTCGATTCCCGAATATCGACCTGCGCGATTCGGAAGGCAACCGCCTGCTGCTCAACGGGCTACTTACCCACCGCAATTTTATGGACTTCCATTACGATATATCCGTGCGCCCGACCAATGCGTTGGCATTCAATCTGCCCGACAAGACGGGCGAAATGCTTTCCGGCAAGGTTTATGCAACAGGAAACGTAGAGATACACGGCAATGACCGCGAATGTAAACTTAATGTAGAAGCCACTACGGTAGGGAAATCCCGTTTCCGATTCTCGATAGACGGTCCGGGCAACGCACAACAAAGCAATTTCCTGTCATTCATCGACCGCGACGCGCCACCCCCCGATACCATTCAATTAGACGCTGACTTTGGAGACGTGCTGCATCTGAAGAAAAAGACGAAATTCCCGGGTACACGTTTCATACTGGCAATGAACATTGACGCGACACCTGCCCTCAATTTCGAATTGATGCTCAATGAGCGTACCGGCGACTTAATCCAAGCACGAGGAGAAGGCGGTCTGCGCATGGTATATAACGATAAGACCGGCGACATCAATCTATTTGGCACCTACACCTTACAGTCCGGTTCGCTGGGCTTTACCGTCGCTAATCTCATACGACGCGACTTCGTAATTAACGAGGGTAGCCAAATCATCTGGAGCGGAAAGGCGGAACAGCCTACACTGGACGTAACCGCCAAATATCGTGTAACGGCTTCGCTGAAAGACCTCTTCGGCGACGAAATCAATACGCTGACCACTTCGCGCACGTCTGTGCCGGTAAATACGCTCATCTCATTATCAGGTCCGTTAGACAACCCTATTATTCGCTTCGGTCTGGAATTGCCGATGTCGGAAGACGCCATTCGCCAGCAAGTGCTATCTATCATCAACACCGATGAGATGATGATGCGTCAAGTAGCCTACCTGCTCGTGTTCGGAAGATTCTTCACGCCCGAATATATGCGCTCGTCCTCCGTCACAGGTACAGGCGTTAACGAGATGTACTCCATATTATCCTCCACCATCACGGGGCAAATCAACTCGTGGATAGGCAAACTGACCGATGACTTCACTATGGGATTCGATGTCCGCACGGATAATGTAGTAGGCGACGGCGCTACCGAATATGAGGCAAAACTGCAATGGCAACCCGTTGACCGCCTGCTTATCAACGGCAATATCGGATACCGCTACAACGACATTACGAACCGCCCCTTCTTTGGCGATGTAGATATCGAATATATGCTCACGCCCAACGGCAAACTTCGCGTCAAAGGATACACCCACACCGTGGACAAATATTCTCTCCGCCAAGCCTCTACCATACAAGGTGTAGGTTTCGTATTCAAGCACGATTTCAACTGGCAAAAGACTCCCACCAAAACTACCCGCCAAAACAAACGCTAAAATTCAACACGTATGCTCATCAAACTCTCCGCTGCAGCCTTAGTTGGCATTGACGCCGTTCCTGTGACCATAGAAGTACATTCCATGTCGGGTTATGACTTCACCTTAGTAGGACTGCCCGACAATGCCGTAAAGGAAGCACATGAACGCATTAACGCAGCACTAATGGTCAACGGCTATGGGACACTAAAACGTACCATTACAATCAATATGTCCCCCGCAGATATTCGCAAAGAAGGTACAGCGTTTGACTTGCCTTTGGCTATCGGCATGCTGGCAGGTTGCGAACAAGTGAAGACGACCTTATTAGATAAATTGATGATTATGGGGGAGTTGTCGTTAGACGGCTCATTACAGCCTATTCATGGCGCATTGCCTATTGCCCTTTGTGCCCGTAGAGAGGGTTTTCAGGGCTTAATCGTACCCGAAGCAAACGTACACGAAGCCGCCGTTGTAGAAGGTCTGCAGGTATATGGTATGAACACCCTGTTAGACGTCATTCGCTTTCTCAATGGCGAGCAACAGGTCGCCCCTATGCATGTAGATATGGAACACCTTTTCGCAGCAGGAAACCAATATGGTGAGAATATACCCGATTTTGCCGACGTACGCGGGCAAGAGAACGTCCGTCGCGCAATGGAAGTAGCTGCTGCAGGAGGACATAATATGCTGATGGTAGGACCTCCGGGGGCAGGTAAATCCATGATGGCAAAGCGTTTGCCATCTATATTACCTCCACTCACGTTAGAAGAAGCGCTGGAAACCACAAAGATACACTCCGTAGCAGGACTAATGAAAAGCGTACTCACAACTCATAACGAGACACTTATCGTACAACGTCCTTTCCGTGCGCCACACCATACGATTACGGACGTAGCCCTTATCGGAGGAGGCTCTAATCCGCACCCGGGCGAAATCAGTTTGGCACATAACGGCGTGCTATTTATGGACGAACTGCCCGAGTTCAAGAAAAACACTCTTGAGGTACTGCGACAACCCTTAGAGGATAGACATATAACGGTGGCACGCAGCAAATTAGCCATTGATTATCCCGCCTCATTCATGCTGGTTGCCGCAATGAATCCCTGCCCGTGCGGACACTACGGCGACCCCACACATACCTGCACCTGTACGCCCACGCAGGTACACAAATATAAGGACAAGATTAGCGGTCCGCTACTCGACCGAATAGATATCCAATGCGAGATTCAGGCTGTGCCTTACAGCAAACTCAAAGAGTTGGACGCCGGAGAATCGTCTGCTGCTATCCGTGAGCGGGTAATCAGAGCACGCAAGATACAAGAAGAGCGTTTCTCGTCGTACAACGGGCAAAATGCTCCGTCCACGAATGCCGTTCATTGTAATGCGCAGATGACACCTAAAATGGTACGGCAATACTGCCAGATTGACGCCGAAGGGGATAAGTTGCTTTCGTTCGCTATGGAGAAAATGGGACTATCGGCTCGTGCTTACGACCGTATCTTGAAAGTAGCCCGTACCATTGCCGACTTAGACAATAGCGAGAACATACTCGCACAACACCTTATGGAAGCCATTTCCTACCGCCAACTCGACAAGCAGAGTTGGGGCGACTGATCAATTATGCCAATACTCAGCAAGATATCTGCAAAAGTATTGGCATGTTATGTTGATGTTATGTTGATGTTATGTTAAACCTTGGGAAAAGACTACTTGTTGCGTCTGCCAAAGATTCCGTTGATAACCAGTTTGTCACAGGCAACTAATACGCCCGGCAACACCAACATTATCAACAAAATAGCGACCAACGCCCCAATAGCGATACTACCTACGATTGCCGCTATCGTCACATCATCGACCAAAATAGCCATAACACCCGGTCCCAACACCAGTATCAGTCCAGATGTCATCATCGTTCCGATAGCACCATGATACGCCTCACGGGCAGCCTCACGCTTCGTCATCGAGAGACGATTCTCCTTGTAATAGTTGGTATAAAGGATTCCGTAGTCAATCGTAGCCCCCATCAAGATACTCTGCGTCACCAAATACGCAAGATAAAGCATGTCCCCACGGACAATACCGCTATAAATGACATTGACATAAACGGCAGTCATCACCATCAACACCAAGATTGTAGGCACCACCAACGAACGGAACGAAATCGCCACAATAAGGAAGATTGCCAATGCCGTCAGAATAGTGACGACCAACATCTCGTGATTAAAACCGTTCTTCATCTCGGAAAACATCACCGACTCTCCTATCAGGTAATACGGGTGTTCCAATTCGGCGTCGGCAACAGTCTGCACCTTATTCACAAAAGCGTAGGTATCGGCAGATTCATCAGGAAGCGTAGTCTGTACTACCATGATAGAATGACTATCATTGCTCAACATTCCTATGCTCCCCGCAATCTGGTTGCGCGTGGACATAATCAACTGGCGACTATTATCATCCAAGAAATTCTCGAAACGCCGGTCGTATAACATCGTATCCGCCACGTAGGTTAACATCTGCTCAAGGCTCATCGTCAGCGAGTCGTTATAGTCGTTGAACGAACCATAATAGTTATAGAGCAGTTCCACAAAAATCGGGTTAATCGTCTCGCCCAAGCAATGGAAATTATACGTCATCTCCGCAGCCGTATATGTCCGATTAGAATGAAGCATCTCGTCCATCTTAGCCGCTTGACGGTCGGCACGTTTCTTCTCCTGCGCTTTCTTCTTGGCAATCCTGTCACGCTCGGCAGCAGCCTGAGCCAATAGCGCCTGTTCCTCTTGCGAAGGTTGCTCCACAACGGCTACTGCGGGAGTAGTTTGTGCCACTTCGTCCTTGATTTGCTTCACTTGCACCGCAGCACGGGGATTAGCGATAGCACGGATACGTTCTTCGCTGACAGGATAACCCAACTGCGCCAGCAACGTGGACATCTCAACAGGCGTAATACGGCTATCTGCTACCGCATAATTCATCAGTCGGGCACGTGAACGGAGTTCCTGCTTCTGGCTCTCGGATACCATACTTTGCAGCGCCTTGCGGTTGAAGAGGTCGTCGGAAAGGAAATTCACGTAGGTAATAGGAGTCATCTTGCGTCCGTCGTCCTTGAACGAATAAACCATTTTCGTTTGGGAGACGGTAGAACCGATGAATGCCGACATCTGACGCGGATTCATGCGCTCGTTCAGGGCAACAGTATCCGTCAGGCGCGTCAGTTGGTAGGTTTCGTCCGTATTATATAACGCATGGAACTTGGCAAAGAAATCTATCACAGCCACCTTATCATCGGTCTCTGCTGCTTTCGCATTATCGTGCGACTCCGCTGCAAGCACAGGTTTGGGAGCAGGTTTAGAAACAGGCTTGGGAGCAGGTGCCGGTTGCGACACTTCGGCTACCGTTTCTGCCTTTTCACGGCGTTCAGGAACAATATCCTCCTCGTCGTCCTCATTATCATCGGTCTGCTCAAGCATTACGTCCAACAACGCCATCTGGTTGCGGATATTACTATCAATAATATCAGCGAACATCGGGTTATCCAAGCAACTATCCCGCACGAAGGTCATCAGCGAAGGGAAGTCCACCTTCAGGTCGTCACCTGACTTGCTGCGCAAATAGTACAACATTCGCATTACCTCGGGCGTGAGCAGTTCCATTTGTCCCTCATCAATAGGTGGAGCAAAGTCTGCCATTTCCACAGACAGGCGATGGATATAATCGGACATTCCCTCGGCAGGATATTGCTGCTTGAGCAACGTAGGGTACGAAATAATCGACTTGACGGCACTATCCTGTGCTATTTGTTCAGCCACCTTGATTATTTCCTTCTCGTCGCGCGTGTCATAGAGCATAACCGTTACATTCGGTTCGGGGAAAATCTTTTCTATCTGCGACTCCCCGTTGGTAGAGAAATAAATGTCGGTCCGCTGCGAGAAATAGAGCGAGGTGCCAAACAACACCATAGCAAAGACAGTTAACGAAATCTTATGCCCCGTAGCAAAACGCGACAGGCGGTCAGTAGGAATGATAAACACCCGTTTGGTGGTACGTTGCAAAGCATTATGGCAAAGGATAATGATTGCGGGCAACATTGTGAATGTACATACCAAACTGCAAATCACGCCCTTAGCCAGCACGACACCCATATCCAGTCCAATCTTCAGGCGCATAAAGCCCAACATCAGCATGCCCACAATAGTGGTCAATGCGGAAGACATAATCGGGCGGAACGAACTGCACAAAGCGCGATTGACCGATTCCGTTATGGAACAGCTGTCGCTCAATTCCTGACGATAGCGGTTGAGCAGCACCACGGCATAGTCGAGCGATAGGACTAATTGCAGAATCGAGCCGATATAATTGGTCGTAATGGATACATTCGGCAGGAAAGCGTTAGTACCGATATTCATCACCACGGCAATGCCCATGGCAAAGAGCAGAATAACCGGGTCCAACCACGATTTTGCCATGATGAGCAAAATAAGTATCACCACGAGTACAGCCACCACAATCACAACAAACGAAGGCGTAGCACCGTCCTGCCCTGTTTCCACGACAATCGCGTGCTCCTTGCCATCGTCAAACGAGTTCTCGAAATTCTCGCGTATTGTGCACCCGAGTTGCTTCAGATCGACCGATTCGGGCACTAACATTCGGTAGAGTGTATATTGCTCGTCCGCGGTAGTAACATAATTAATCGACTTAATATCTTCGTAGAACGCCAACTGGGCAGCCACGTCTTTGCGTTGCGTCTCGTCCAATCCCTCGAACATCACCTTCACATTCGGCACTTGCACCTCCGAAGCATCAAACTCGGACGTCATTATCTCCAAGCCCTGCTTCATGGCAGAGCCGTCGGGGAGGTACTGCGTCATATCCGAATTGACATTCACACGCGGTATCAGCCAAACGCAGACAGCAGCAAAAAGGAGAGTCGCTGCCAAGAGAAGTATATGATGAAGGGTTTTCATTAGCGATTCACGAATAAGATTTGATATTGCCGTGAGGTCTTACCATCCGCAGAATGCACGGTAATCTTCATCGGTTTGGTATTCAGGATTCCTTGTTCGACAGTCAGCTCGCGGGATCCCAGTTTGCGTCCTTTGAAATGTACCGTATTGCCTCTGGCATTCGTCAGTTTGCCTTCGCCACGCCAGCACTCCACCTTTGGGATATCGGTAGCCGAAGCGGGCAACACGCAACGTTGTACATCTGCTGATTGCGGATCGAAGCCAGTCCACGTCTTGCCGTCTAACGTCACTTTTTGCACGGTATTGGCATAGATAAACTCAATATCATCTACATAGAGAGAATTGCCGGCATATAAGCCTGTATTAGCACGGAAATTAGGATAATTCGATGCCGAGAAGATGAGGTTCATCATCGTGGGAGTCTTCGAGGACATATAATAAATCGGCACACGGATATTCGTCCAGTTCTGATACGTCTTGCGTTCACGCCACATACCCTCGGCAATCTGCGTGGCTTTCTGCGTAGTACCGCACTCGTTGCCGTTCAGTGCCTGACGGATATCGCTTTCCTCGTTCACGTGAGTTACCTCGGTACACGAGCCGTTTTTATTCTTGTAACTATTGCCTTGTGCTTCCCCACTCCAACTGTAATAGAGCAGATAGAAGTCCTCCTTGTCGGTATTGTCGCCCGTACGGCGAATCCAGACCGACATGGTATCCGGCAGGCAAGTCCACTTTATTCCGCCGTATGTGCCCGCCGTAGCGTACTTTACCTTAAAAAGGTTCTCGATGAACACCCAAGGCTGCCCCAACGAGAAATATCCGGGGCTGGTTTCTTTTACGCCCATAGCGCCGATGGATTGGTCTTGCACCATCAGGCAGCAGCCGGTATGCCCTGCCTCGCGGTGAGCGAAATTAAACTTCAAGCCAAACTGCTCCACGTTGCTGGCATTCCAGCCTGCAGGTTGCGGACAATTCTTGAATGCAGGTGCGCTCCAGTCCTCGAAGTCGGCATTAGGCACTTGTTGTGCCATAGCAACGGCAGCAACGGATATCAGAGCAATAGAAAAAACTAACTTTCTCATACCATTTATGATTTATTTTGCAGAATATACCTGTTCTCCCTCAAAATACGTGGCAACCACTTTAGCGTTGTGGATATCGGTCACAGGGCAAGAGAGGACATCTTTGTCAGCCAAAACGAAGTCGGCATATTTGCCCACCTTGATACTTCCGCGCTTATTCTCTATGTGCATTTGGTAAGCACCATTGATAGTGAGCGCTTGCAAAGCCTGTTCACGAGAGATAAGTTCGTCCGTCCAAAAAGGTTCGGTATGTTTGCCCGTAGAAGTATATACCTGACCTGTAACGGCAATCTCCATAATTCCGAAGGGGTCAGTCGGAGAACCGGAAGTAGCAGGGAAGTCGCAATGGGAAGTCATAACGGCTCCGGCATTGAAATACGACTTCATCGGATAAGCCTTGTCCTTCAGATTGACAGGAAGAGCCGCGTTTAGCGCATCTACTATGTCTTGCTCCATGCCATGCCACAAGATTCCACTAACAGCCACGATATTGTTATCCGCCATGCGCGCAAAATCAGCCTCAGGCACATTGCGGCAGTGTACTACGGTGTTGCGGGCTTCAGGGTGGTTGGAAGCGACAAAAGCGTTCACGGCACGATTGACGGCGGCATCACCCATCGTATGAATGTGCATAGTCATACCGTTATTATTAGCGATTTTCGTAATCTCCGTCACTTCGTTTTGCTCCCAGTTAGCGATACCATTACCAAGACGAGTGATTTGATAAGGTTCCATCGTGAGCCCCGTGCCGGTCTCCACGGTACCGTCAATAAAGAGTTTGACAAAGTCTGCATTGATGTGACCGCCTGTATATTGTTTCATCTGTTTCGCCTTTTCCAACTCGGCTTCAATACTCTCACACGAACTCTCAAACTCGTAACTCAGTCCTAATAATATGTGTAAGTTGCCTGCTTTCTCAAGCGATTTGGCTCCCTCATAGAAAGCGTTGGTTCCATAGGTATTAGACCAGCCGTCCATATACGCTACAAAACCTTGGGCGAGCAGTCGTTGCTGCGATAGTTCTACGGCTTCCTTAGCCAAGGAAGCAGGGAATATCTCCTTGAAGTTAATACCATGTGTACGGACAAAGGTTCCTGCTTGCTCTTTGAGCAGTCCTGTAGGTTTATTGTTGGCGTCCATCACGATTTCACCGCCACGGATTTTGGAAATCAGCACGTTGCCGTCTTTATCCATAATGCCGGCATTTTGCAGGCACAAGGTATTAGCAAGCCCTTTATGTCCTTCGGCATCGTTGATATACAACGCAATATCGGGGCAGAGAGAATCCAACTGTTGGCGAGTTGGCATACCCGAATCCAGAAATATCTGGTAATTCCAACCGAAGCCATAGATAGAAGACTTGCCTTGCGCTTTCGTTTTCTCATAAGCAGTACCAACCATCTGCAAGAATTGCTCCACACCGGTATTGAGAGTGATATCAATTCCTCCCATAAGGTCCATACCTTTCGCCATCAGGTAATGAGCGTGCCCTTCATAGCAGCCCGGAATGATGATGCCTTTGCCTGTATAGTCAATCACTTGGAAGCCGTCCGTCTCATACTTTTTGGCTCCGGCGGAGTCTCCCACATACACGAACTTCCCGTCCTGTACGACGAAGGCATCGGCAATCACATCTTTTCCTTCGGAGTCTTTTTCGGCGGTAAAGATTTTGCCGTATACTACCAAATTCCTTCCTTTCAGTTGGGGTTCGTTGTTATCCTTGCAACCCACGAATGCGACAGCAGCGAGTGACATAAAAGCAAAAAACAGTTTTTTCATAAGATTATGTTATTTATTCATACGATACACTTCTTTACCTTCGAAGTAAGTATTAGAAACGTTGGTGTTGAAGATAGCCGTTTTGTCCGTTTTCTCCAACACAAAGATATCTTGGTCTAATACGACAAAGTCGGCATATTTGCCCACTTTGATACTTCCACGCTCCTTTTCCAAGCCAAGCGAAGCAGCCCCGTTGATGGTCAGACATTGCAACGCTTCGCTGACGGTCAGCAGGTCGTCGGGACCCAGCGGAGCAGCATCTAAGCAATCGGGGGCTAATCCTGTTACCGTGACGCCTATTATATTAGGAACGGTACCTAAGATTACCTCACCGCACGGAGCGTCGGTAGAGGAGGAAACCATAATTTTGGCATTCAGCAGTTTCTTCATCGGATAACCGTCTTCATAAACCTTCTCGGGCATAATCGAATAGAAGTACTGGCGAACATAATCTTCATCACCAGCATGCCAAATAAGGTTGGACGCGATACCGATATTGTTTTGCCCGCAACGGGCAATATCTGCGTCGGATATATTACGTACGTGTGCTAAAGAGTTACGTATTTTGAGCGAGGAAGCGGAAGGCGAAGCGCAGTAGGCATTGATAACCGCGTTGCAAGCCTTATCGCCGAAGGTATGAACATGTACAGGCATGCCTTGAGCATTAGCAGCCGCTACGATAGCGTTGAGTTCGTCCTGCTCCCAAATCTTATTGCCGTGTTTCTTATCCTCGGGCAATCCCGGAACCGTATATTCCTCGCTTATCCAGCCGGTATAGGTCTCTACCACGCCGTCGGCGAATAGTTTGACGCCGTTGGCTTGGATATGTCCCTTCGTGTACTGCTTGGATAAGTCGTTGATGCGATTTAATTTATCCGTCACCCGTTGAGGTAGGTTTCCGTTCTTGGGAAAGCCCCAGTCGTAACTGCGGATGGTGTAATACCCCATTACATTAGCGGTAAGCGTGCCTGCTTTATCCATTTTAGCGAGATACTTGTACATCTCTGCATCGTCAAACGAATTGATGAATGCGTCTAAATAGGAAGTGAAACCGCGTTTATTGAGTTCGGCTATGGCGTTTCGGCATCCTTGGAAGTATCCGGCTTCGTCTAACGGAACCGTAACGCCTTGTTCCAGCACATACATCACGGCTTCGTCGGTCAGGAATCCGCTGGCGATATTGGTAGGATTGCCTTGGTCGTCCAAAATGGTGATAACTTCTCCCCCGCGGATATCTTTGATTTTCTCGCCGTTGTCATTGATTAGGCCCGCATTCTTGAGTGCAGTCCTGTTGCAAACGGCATTATGTCCGCCACCATCAAGCATCACCACAGGATTACCTTGTGAAACGGCTTCTATCTCCATTGCATAGTTATTGGTGCTGAATTTGGCAACATCTTGCGTAGCCCAGCCGAAGGAAATGAAGGGTCCCGGATTCTCCTTCATCTTGTTAGGAACAATCGTGCTGATGAGTTTATCATAGGGTTCTCTAAATCCGGGCAGCATACGTGCTATGCCCTCTACTCCTACGAAGTGGCCATGTCCCTCGGTACAGCCCGGAATGATGATGCCTTTGCCTGTATTGTCAATCACTTGGAAGCCGTCCGTCTCATACTTTTTGGCTCCGGCGGAGTCTCCCACATACACGAACTTTCCGTCCTGTACGACGAAGGCATCGGCAATCACATCTTTTCCTTCGGAGTCTTTCTCGGCGGTAAAGATTTTGCCATATACTACCAAATTCCTTCCCTTCAGTTGGGGTTCGTTTTGGTCTTTGCAGCCCACGAAGGCGATAGTTGCGAGTGCCATAAAGGCTAATGCAATCTTTTTCATTTGTGCTTAGTGCTCAGTTGTTCTTATTCGGTTATACTTTCGACTTTCGGCTTTTGACGCTACAAAGGTACTACAAATTTTCCGAATGTGCAAGCGGAAAGGGAATTTTTAATTACTGGGCGAGCGATTTTATTGCGCAGAAGGCGAGGGTACGGTGAAGGTTCGGTGAAGGTTCGGTGCGGTACGGTAGTGGTACGGGGAAGGATTTAGTGCACGATGCACGATGAGTAAATTTGTAAATTGTGATTTGTTATTTGTTATTTGTTATTTGCGCTTCGGCATCGTTTTTACTTGCTTCGTACTCCGCATCGGCTTATGTGAACAAGTTCCCAACGCCAAGCGTTCCTTACAATTGAGATGAAATCATCTATCTCGCACAAAAAAATTCTCTATTCTCTTGCACATTCGGAAAATTTGTAGTACCTTTGCAGTCCGAAACGATTAGAGTCTCTGGCGATTAAGGTAGCGGAGTACGGAAAAACTCCCCGTACACGCGAATAGTAGTGCATACTCTATCGGTGTTAACCATTTAAAAATCAATAAAATGGACTTAATGAAAATTGCCGAACAGGCATTCGCTGGCGAAAAGAAAGAGTTCCCAGCATTCAAAGCAGGTGACCAAATAACGGTTGCTTATCGTATTAAAGAAGGTAACAAGGAGCGTATCCAAGAGTTCCGTGGCGACGTTATCGCTATCCACGGCAGCGAGGACAAAAAACGCTTCACCGTTCGCAAGATGTCAGGCAACGTCGGCGTTGAACGTATCTTCCCTATGGATAGCCCGTTCATCGACAGCATCATCGTCAACAAATATGGCGATGTACGCCGCTCGAAACTGTATTACCTGCGTAACCTTACCGGTAAAAAGGCTCGTATTCCTGAAAGACGAGTTAAGTAAAAAGGGAAAGAGCCGCAAGGCTCTTTTTTTTATGTACCAACTATCCTCTCCATATCAACCTACTGGCGACCAACCGGAGGCAATCAAAGCCCTCGTGGACGGCATTCGTGCGGGCGCGCCCGCACAAACCTTATTGGGCGTTACCGGCTCGGGCAAGACGTTTACCGTAGCCAACGTGATTGCACAAATCAATCGCCCTACCCTAATCCTCAGCCATAACAAAACATTAGCAGCACAACTCTACAGCGAAATGAAGAGTTTCTTTCCGCATAACGCCGTGGAGTATTTTGTCTCTTACTACGACTATTACCAGCCCGAAGCCTATATCCCTTCCACCGACACGTATATCGAGAAAGACCTCAGTATCAACGAAGAGATAGACCGCCTCCGCCTCAGCGCTACCGCAGCCCTGCTATCCGGGCGCAAAGACGTTATCGTCATCTCGTCGGTCAGTTGCCTCTACGGTATCGGTTCGCCACAAGACTTCTCGCAAAGCGGCATCACTATCGAACGCGGGCAAACCATCACGATGGACGACCTGCTCAAGCAACTCGTGGCTGCACAATACTTGCGCAACGACTTGGAACTCAGCCGTGGACGCTTCCGCGTGAAAGGCGACACCATCGACATCGCCATCGCATACGCCGACTACCTGCTGCGCGTAGAGATGTTTGGCAACGAGATAGACGAAATAATGACTGTCAACCCCATCGACGGCAGCATAGAGGAACATTTTGACTATTACAACATCTTCCCTGCCACCATCTTCTGCACCTCCAAAGAACGCATCGACAAAGCCATGGGGCAAATCAAGCACGACCTTGCCGAACAGGTCATGCACTTCCAAGAAATAGGTGAAGAACTCTATGCCAAACGCATTGAGGAACGCGTCAAATATGATTTGGAGATGATTCAGGAGTTAGGTTACTGCTCCGGCGTGGAGAACTATAGCCGCTATTTCGACGGACGCGAGGCAGGCACACCGCCCTATTGCCTATTGGATTATTTCCCGAAGGACATGCTCCTCGTGATTGACGAGAGCCACGTCACCGTTCCGCAGATTCATGCGATGTACGGAGGCGATAAAGCCCGCAAGGAGAACTTGGTGAACTATGGCTTCCGCCTGCCCGCAGCACGCGATAACCGCCCACTCACCTTCGAGGAATGGGAGACTAAAGTAGGATTGGCGATGCACGATGAACAAGCCACGATGAATGATACCGAGGCACACCAACAATCGGTCATCTTCGTTTCCGCTACGCCTGCCGACTACGAAATGCAGAAGTCGGAAGGTATCGTCATCGACCAACTCATTCGCCCGACAGGCTTGCTCGACCCCGACATCGAAGTGCGCCCTTCGGAACACCAGATTGACGACCTCATGGAGGAGATTCAGGTACGTATCCGCCGTGAGGAACGCGTGCTGGTCACCACCCTCACCAAACGTATGGCGGAAGAATTGGACGACTACCTGCGCCGTTACGGGATTCGCTCAGCGTATATCCACTCTGACATTGACACGATTGAGCGCGTGAAGATTATGGAAGACTTGCGCAAAGGGCTATACGATGTGCTGGTGGGCGTTAACCTCCTGCGCGAAGGATTAGACCTGCCCGAAGTGTCACTCGTAGCGATTCTGGACGCCGATAAAGAGGGATTCCTGCGCGACAAGCGTTCCCTCACCCAGACAGCAGGACGTGCAGCACGCCACGTCAACGGCAAAGTGCTGATGTACGGCGACCATATCACCCAATCTATGCAGGCTACTATCGACGAAACCAACCGCCGCCGTGCGATTCAAATAGCATACAACGAGGCACATCATATCACGCCCACACCTATCAAGAAAGCAATTAACTCCTCGGCATTATCATCGCTTTATAAGGACGAGGAAGCCGAGAAACAGAAACTCGAAAACGCTATCCGCGAAGGCTGGAAGCATGCCGATTGGCAGACCATGAACGTGAAGGATCTACGCAAAGCCATCGAACAGAAACGGCGGCAAATGCTTGCCGCCGCCAAAGCGCTCGATTTCGATTCCGCAGCCCACCTCCGCGACGAGATGCTGCAAATGGAGGACCGCCTCGATGCGATTTCTTAACCCTGCTAATAAAGGCAATCGCTCTTTTTTCCGAAAAACATAGAGGAATAAGTAGTACCTTTAACATAACATCAACATAACATGCTAAAGGTTTGACAGAGATGATACAAGGACGAT
>JAKSNN010000023.1 GCA_024399755.1 Paludibacteraceae bacterium
TTCTAAAATCTCACACATACGCGTACGCGTCCGACTTTTTAGAAAATACCCGCTGCACCCGCTGCGCAAAATAGATAAGACTCATAATCAGTGTGTTACATTTTTTCCAACTGTCTGCGTTCTGTCTGGGTTCTATGCGGTACGGTAGTGCTACGGGGAAGGGTAGTTGAGAGGGAGAGTGTCGAATGAGGGTCGGCTATTCCTATACAGATGTTATACACATGTTATACAGATGTTACATAAGTATTTGGGTGCAAATGGTCAAATACCTCCAATAATCAAATAAATAGTAAATTGTCAAATAGTAAATCACCAATCACCAATCACAAATCACAAATCAAAAAAGCGCTTTCGGGCGCTTTTTTTTCTTTCCGCTTGCACATTCGGAAAATTTGTTGTACCTTTGTAGGCTAAAATGGGTAAATGTGATTTTTTAGATAAAAATATATATCGTATGAGACAAATTATTGAATGTGTTCCTAACTTTAGTGAAGGACGAGACAAAGCGGTAATCGACCAAATAGTAGCCGCAATCGCTGCCGTAGAACTGAACGGCGAGAAAGTGAAAGTGCTGGACGTTGACCCGGGCGAAGCAACCAACCGTACCGTGGTAACTTTCGTGGGTACTCCCGAAGTAGTATGCGAAGCCGCTATGGCTGGCGTGAAGAAAGCACAAGAACTAATCGACATGCGCCTGCACCATGGCGCACACCCCCGTTCCGGCGCAACCGACGTACTGCCCCTGATTCCTGTTTCCGGCATCACCTTGGAGGAGTGCGCCAAGTTAGCACGCGGTTTGGCTCAACGTATCTACGAAGAGACCGGCATCGCTTGCTATTGCTACGAGGCTGCCGCTTCTACCCCCGAAAGACAGAACCTTGCCGTTTGCCGTGAAGGCGAATACGAGGCTCTGCCCGAAAAGATGAAAGACGCTGCACGCCGTCCCGATTTCGGTCCTACCGAATACAACGAGACCATCGCCCGCAGCGGTGCTACCAATGTCGGCGCACGTAATTTCCTGATTGCCGTCAATTTCAACCTAAATACCACCTCTACCCGTCGTGCGATGGCAATCGCTTTCGACGTGCGTGAGAAAGGACGTAAGGCTCGTGAGAACGGTAGTCTGACCGGCAAAGTGCTTCGCGACGCTAACGGAGAGGAGATTTGGATACCCGGCACGCTGAAAGGTTGCAAAGCCATCGGTTGGTACATCGACGAATACGGTATTGCGCAAGTCAGCATGAACATCACGGATATTACCGCTACTCCGCTTCACGTAGCCTTTGAGGAGGTTTGTCGTGCTGCCGCTGCCCGCGGCTTACGCGTAACCGGTAGCGAGATAGTCGGCTTAGTACCCCGTTCCGCCCTGATTGATGCAGGTAAGTACTTCCTGCAGAAGCAACAACGTAGTCTCGGTATCAACGAAGAGGAGATTATCAAGATTGCCGTCAAATCCATGGGATTGGACGACCTCAAACCATTCAACGCCAACGAGAAAGTAATCGAGTACCTGATGGTGGACGAGGCTGAACAAGCCGAGAAAGAGCGTCTGATTCGTATGACCTGCAAAGGTTTTGCTATTGAGACCGCTTCGGAATCACCTGCCCCGGGCGGTGGAAGTATATCCGCTTATATGGGTGCTTTGGCTGCTGCTTTAGGTACGATGGTGGCTAACCTCAGTTCGCACAAACGTGGCTGGGACGACCGCTGGGAAGAGTTTTCCAAGGTAGCCGAAGAAGGACAAGTAGTGATGAACGAATTATTGGCTTTGGTAGATGAAGATACCGCTTCCTTCAATAAGATTATGGCTGTGTTTGCAATGCCAAAGGGTACGCCGGAAGAGAAGGCTGCCCGTGCTGCCGCTATGGAAGAGGCTACACTCTACGCTACGCAAGTGCCTCTCCGTACTATGAAGGCTGCCATGCGTGCTATGCCTGTAGTGAAAGCCATGGCAGAGAAAGGTAACCCCGCTTCCGCGTCCGATGCCGGTGTAGGCGCTTTGGCTGCCCGTGCCGCTGTACGCGGCGCAGATATGAATGTACGTATCAATGCCGCAGGACTGAAGAACAGAGAGATTGCCGAAAGCCTGATTAAAGAGGCTGCCGAACTCGTTAAACAAGCAGAAAAAGAAGAAAACGAGATACTCGCTTTCGTAAATGCAAACATCAATAAATAAGGTTGCTATGAACAAGTTTCAAGAAGAGATATTGGCAGGTATTCCTGACGAATTGCCGGAGGTAAAAGCCTACGACCAAACGATTAACCATGCCCCGAAACGCAAGGACATTCTTACAGAGGAAGAGAAAGTGTTGGCGTTGAAAAACGCCCTGCGCTACTTCCCTAAAAAACATCACGCTACCTTAGCCCCTGAATTTGCCGAGGAGTTACGCCGTTACGGACGAATCTACATGTATCGTTTCCGTCCGAGTTACGATATGTACGCCCGCCCTATCAACGAGTATCCTGCCAAGAGCCAACAGGCTGCTGCTATCATGGCGATGATTCAGAACAACCTTGACCCCCGCGTAGCACAACACCCGCACGAATTGATTATCTATGGCGGTAATGGTGCTATTTTCCAGAACTGGGCACAGTATCGCCTCGTTATGCAATATCTCGCCAACATGACCGATGAGCAGACGCTGGCTATGTATTCGGGTCACCCGATGGGACTCTTCCCAAGCCATAAAGACGCTCCGCGTGTTGTGGTAACCAACGGTATGGTCATTCCTAATTACTCGTCACAAGACCACTGGGAGCGCTTCAACGCTATGGGCGTTTCGCAATACGGACAGATGACGGCAGGCAGTTATATGTATATCGGTCCGCAAGGTATCGTCCACGGAACAACGATTACCGTGATGAACGCTGCCCGCAAACAACTCCGTAAGAAAGGGCTGACGGGTACGTTGGAGGAGCGTCGCGGTATGCTCTTCGTGACCGCCGGTTTAGGCGGAATGTCGGGTGCGCAACCGAAAGCAGGCAATATAGCAGGTGTCGTTAGCGTGACCGCAGAAATCAATCCCCTTGCAGCAGAGAAACGTCACGAGCAAGGTTGGGTAGATGAACTGCATTACGACCTCAACGAACTGATGGCACGTATCAAGAAGGCACAAGAAGCACGTGAAGTGGTGAGCTTAGCATACGTGGGCAATGTGGTTGACTTATGGGAGAAACTTGCCGATGAGGGTATGCACGTAGATTTGGGTTCTGACCAGACATCGCTCCATAACCCTTGGGCAGGCGGCTATTATCCTGTGGGATACTCGCTTGAGGAGAGCAAACGTATGATGGCTGACGAGCCGGAACGTTTCCACGAAGCCGTTCAAGCATCGTTGCGTCGTCATGTGGCTGCTATCAACCGTCTGAGCGACAAGGGTATGTATTTCTTCGATTACGGAAATGCCTTCCTGTTAGAGAGCAGTCGTGCCGGAGCCGATGTGATGAAAGCCGACGGTACTTTCCGCTATCCTTCGTACGTACAGGACATTATGGGACCGATGTTCTTCGATTATGGCTTTGGTCCGTTCCGCTGGGTATGTATGTCGGAAGACCCTGCCGACCTGAAGAAGACCGACGACCTTGCCGTGAAAGTGCTGAGCGAAATAGTCAAAGACGCTCCTGCCGAGATTCAGGGTCAGATGGACGATAATATCCGCTGGATTGAGGAAGCGGGCAGAAACCAGTTGGTAGTAGGTTCGCAAGCGCGTATCCTCTATGCCGATTGTGAAGGACGTACCAAGATTGCACTTGCCTTCAATGAGGCTATCCGCAAGGGGGAAATCAAAGCGCCTGTCGTATTAGGACGCGATCACCACGACGTAAGCGGAACCGACTCGCCTTTCCGTGAGACCAGCAATATCTACGATGGAAGCCGGTTCACAGCCGATATGGCTATCCAGAACGTTATCGGAGATAGTTTCCGTGGCGCTACGTGGGTAAGTATCCACAATGGCGGCGGTGTAGGTTGGGGCGAAGTTATCAATGGCGGTTTTGGTATGGTGATTGACGGAAGCGAAGACTCCGCACGTCATATCCAAAACATGCTTTTCTGGGACGTCAATAACGGTATTGCACGTCGCAGTTGGGCGCGCAACGAAGGTGCCAACCATGCTATTTTGCGTGAGATGGAGCGCTCTACAGGGCTTCGCGTCACGATGCCAAACTATGTTGATGACAGTCTAATCCGTTCCGTTCTTCGTTAACAGGAATATGAAGAACTTCATTAAAACAGCCGTTTTGATTGTATGCCTCATCTTAAGTGTGGCTATGGTCATTCGTTGGTTAGATGGAGAGCGTATCCTTCCGTGGAATACCGAAATCGCTTTGCACCATCCGAAAGATGTATTGCGCATAGGCGAGAGTACGATTATTGTGGATAACGGTCATCGTCGCCTTGTCTTCCTCAATAAGCACGAAAAGGTAGATTATATCTTAACTAACAATGCTCCAGCGTCTGTTTCAAATGGTATATGGTCGCTTTGTGCAGACAAGCAATATCTTTACGCATTAGGTACACAGGCACGCGAGGGAGGTATTTATGCTAAAGCGGAAAGTATTCTCCGCTACAACATACGTACTCAGCAAATCCAAACCCTATACGAACGGCAGTTTAATGATAGTGTCCGCGTAGCACGTGGCGAGATTAAGGTGATGTGGTTGGAGGGGGACAGCCTCTTCTTCGTACGAAACGAACAATCGGTGTGCAACCTTTATTCGATTGCTGCAACGGGTAACATGGACGAAAAACCAACGCCCGTCTTGCACCGATCCATCTTGCTGGACGAATCTCTCATTCGTGCCACGCACAACGAGAAAGGCATACTGTTGTTCGGCAAATTCTTGCATGCTTGGCTCTGGGACGAACAGGGTATACACCCTGTCGATTACAAAACTAATCAACCTTCTAACGACTTGCCTTATGAGGATGGTCAGCGTTTGCCATTAGCGTTTGAACTTATCTTGTCGAATATCCTCTTTATGGTGTCGGTTCTCTATATCTTGGTGATGCTGTGTGTGGCAATAGCCTATTTGCTGCGCCGCATAAATCGACGGACAAACTCCGACGACAATCACCACTATGGACGAAATGCCGTTCTTATCGTGGGAATCACACTTCTCATAGCAGGATTCTATACATATTATCTCTACGGCAACTACCAGCAGAGTTATTTCAAGCAGATATGTCATCTGCGTGAGCAACTTGACTACCTCGTTCCGACGCAATACATGGACGTATTGGAAGGGATAGCAGAGCAAGGCGAGGCGTATATCGAAGATGCCGACCATCAACAACGAATCAGTTCGTTGAACGAATTGATGGGACACATGACACAATGCCCCAGTATCCTGCATGATGTCTATTCCGATATATTCTTTGTTGATGACAATGGCAAGGGCGTTAACATTTCCGATGCGAATGAGACGTATCTTTTCTGGGAGTTGATGTCCAATGCGGAAGAGATTTCGCATATTCTGCGTGACCCTCATCCGGGGGTTCCGTACAAGATTTGGGACAATACGGGTATTTATTATTCCTCTCTTGTTCCTTTGGAGGTTTCAGGGCGAACGTTCTATATTGAGGTGGGGTGTTTCTTGGACGACATGCGTTCTGCTTCAGTCCATAAGTTGTTGTTGCTGTTCTTCCGCTTATTGATATTGTTCTTGGTACTTTATACCCTGTTCACACTTGCTCGTCGTTTGCCAAAGCATTACCATTCCTATCAAGCAAGTCGCACGGCGGGAGCAAGTGATGCAGGGGTTTGGCTGTCAGGAGTGGTAGCGTTTCTGTTTTACGCCATTTCAGCCATCGACCAAGGTGTAATGGTCTATTTGGTCTATTCGCTGAACGAGGGCTGTACAGCGTCCGAATTAGCCATTCGAGCATCATTGCCTATGCTGCTATATATGAGCGTAGGTATGACGGCATATCTGATACATCCCTTCCTCCGCCAGAGGTTTGGAGACCGATGGTGTAATATGGGAGCAGGTATAGTGGCAGCATGTGTATTTGTGATGATGGGATTGAGTGTGTTAGGAGGCAGTTTTGTGTTCTACTGTATCGGTAAGGGCGTAAGCGGTCTGCTGATGGGAATTATTTTTAATTCGATGTATTCGTTGCCTCTGATTTCATCGAATACCCAATTACGGAACGAAGGTCTGGCTTCCATAACGTTGTCTTGTTTGGGAGCGAATATATTGTTTATCTCGTTAGGAGGTTTTCTTAGCCAGAATTTAGGCTATTCGTCTGTTTATTTTGTGAATGCACTCCTTTCGGTGATAGTCATTTTTGTGGCTGCTCTGGTGTTCCCAAAACGCAGTTCGATAGCCGCTTCTGAAGCCGAGGTTGTCGAAGATAAACCTGCTGAAGGTCGTTTGCGCAAAGCACTCGGTTTCTTGTTGTCGGGTAAGATGATAGCCTACTATTTAGGTATATTATTACCATTCGGCATGATGAATGCTTATTGCTACTATCTCTATCCGATGTACGCAGAATCTGCAGGTATTTCAGTATCAGTATTGTCTAATCTCATTGTGCTGGGCTATGCTCTGGCATTTGTGTTTGGCGAGAATTTGGTGCGTTGGAAGAATCGTCGGAACGGGTTGTGGGTATTGGTGAGCGTGTTTATGGTTATGGCGGTTCTGGAGATTACGTTCTCTGTTTCGGGTAACATCTATTGGGCAACGTTAGTGTTGTTTATTTGTTGTGTGCTGGTTGCAATCCCACGCTCCGAGGCCAATCTTTTTATTGCAGAGCAGGGCAAATTACGAGGATTAGATGTTCGCGATACCAACTCCGGCTTCTCGTTTGCTTTGGACGCTACGGAGGCTATGGCAAGCCCGCTTATGGGCTGGTGCGTGGGTGCAGGCTTGGTGGTAGGAACGAATATGATTGGAGCAATCAGTCTGGTTCTGACATCTATTTTCGCCGTGTGGCAACATCATGACGAGCAAAAAATAAAACGTGCTAATTAATTATATTCAATATTATGAAACATATTATTTCTGACGAAGTTCTGACTATTGCCAAGGTCAAAGAAATCCTTGACAACCATGCCCAATTAGAATTAGGCGCAGGTGCAATCGCAGCCATTGAGAAATGCCGCAAGTTTTTGGATAGTAAGATGGAAGATATTGGTCGTCCTGTCTATGGCGTTACTACAGGTTTTGGCAGTCTATGCAACATCACTATTCCTGCAGAAGACTTGAGCCAATTGCAGCATAACCTCGTTATGTCGCACGCTTGCGGTATGGGTGAAGAAGTGCGCCCCGAGATTGTGAAAATCATGCTGTTGCTGAAGGCTCAGTCGCTCAGTTACGGGCACTCGGGTTCGCAACTCGTTACTGTGCAACGTCTTGTTGACATGTTTAACAACGATATCCTTCCTATTGTTTATCAGCAAGGTTCGTTAGGCGCATCGGGCGACCTCGCTCCGTTGGCTCACCTCTGCTTGCCTATTATCGGTCTTGGCGAAGTGTTGTATAAGGGTCAGCGTCGTCCAAGTGCCGATGTTTGGAAGGAATTAGGTTGGGAGCCGATTCGTTTGCAGTCGAAGGAAGGGTTGGCTTTGCTGAACGGTACGCAGTTTATGTCCGCTAATGCCGTTTGGTCGGTAATTCAAGCAGAGCGCTTGAGCCGGTGGGCAGATATGATTGGTGCTATCTCGTTGGAGGCTTTTGACGGTCGTATCGAGCCTTTCTATCCTCATAGCCACAACCTGCGTCGCCAGCCCGGGCAAATGGTAACAGCCAACCGCTTCAGCGAATTGCTGGAAGGTAGCGAACTGATTGCACGTCCTAAAAAGCATGTGCAGGACCCTTATTCATTCCGTTGCATTCCGCAAGTACATGGCGCAGCCAAAGATACAATCGGGTATGTCAAGAGCGTTATTGAGAACGAAATCAACTCCGCTACGGATAATCCTAACGTATTCCCCGATGAGGATATGATTATTTCGGCTGGTAACTTCCACGGCGAACCGATTGCTATCCCGATGGATATGTTGGCTATCGCTCTGAACGAATTGGCAAGCATTTCCGAGCGTCGTATCTATAAACTTATCTCGGGGCAACGCGACCTGCCTTCGTTCCTTGTGGCTAAACCCGGCTTAAATAGCGGTTTCATGATTCCGCAATATACGGCTGCCAGTATTGTGAGCCAGTCGAAAGGTTTGTGCTGGCCTGCAAGTTGCGATTCCATACCATCATCTCAGGGACAGGAAGACCACGTCTCAATGGGAGCGAATGCCGCAACGAAATTGGTGCGTGTAGTTGAAAATACGGAGAGCGTTTTGGGTATAGAACTGATGAATGCTTGTCAGGCATTGGAGTTCCGCCGTCCTGCTAAATCGTCTCCTAAATTGGAGCGCATCGTGGCTGATTACCGCAAGCAAGTACCTTTCATTGACGTAGATACATATATGCATCCTTTGATGGTGAAGTCCAAACTCTTCATTCGTAATGAGAACTATTATTAAGAATATCGCTGAGATTGTCGGTATTGTTGCCCCCGGCGTACTGCGCAAATCGGGAGCAGAGATGAACGAGACAGGCACGCTTCGTAATGCGTTTATCCTCATAGAAGACGAGCGTATCGCGAAGTTCGGCTTGATGACGGAAATGGGCGAAATCCATGCAGACCGCGAGATAGATGCTCATGGGGGTATGGTAATGCCTTCGTTCTGCGATTCGCATACCCATATCGTCTATGCCGGTAGCCGAGATGGCGAGTTTTTGGATAAAATCAATGGTCTCAGTTACGAGGAGATTGCTGCACGCGGAGGGGGTATATTAAATTCCTCTGACCTGTTGCATGCTACCGGCGAGGACGAACTCTATCGCCAATCTATGGAGCGTGTCAACGAGATGGTCAGCAAGGGCACGGGTGCTATTGAAATCAAAAGCGGATACGGACTGAATACTGCGGACGAACTGAAGATGTTGCGGGTGATACGCCGTATCAAAGCCTCGACACCGGCACTTATCAAGACCACTTTCTTGGGTGCGCATGCGGTAGGGCGTGGGTATACGCAGGCTGACTACGTGGACGAGGTATGCAACACGATGATTCCTGCGGTTGCCGAAGAGCATTTGGCCGATTTCGTAGATGTATTCTGTGACGAGGGCTTCTTCACGGTAGAGGAGACGGCGCGTATTATGGAGACAGGTGCGCAATATGGCTTAGTGCCGAAGATTCATGCTAACGAATTGGCTGTAAGCGGAGGCGTACAAGTGGGCGTAAAGCACCATGCGTTGTCGGTTGACCACCTTGAGAAAACCACCGATGCCGAGATAGAGGTCCTGCGTGGCTCGGATACGATGCCTACCATGTTGCCCGGTTCATCGTTCTTCTTAGGTCTGCCCTTCGGGCGTGCGAAGGACTATATCGCAGCAGGTCTGCCCGTGGCACTTGCCAGCGATTATAATCCGGGGTCATCGCCTTCCGGCGATATGCGTTTTGTAATGGCTATGGGGTGCATCAAAATGCGCCTTACACCGATACAATCGCTCAACGCCTGCACTCTAAATAGTGCTTATGCAATGGGGGTTAGCGACCAATGCGGCTCTATCACTTGCGGCAAATTGGCAAACCTCATCATTACGCGTGAGATGCCCTCGCTCAATTATATTCCTTATTGTTATCAAACACCTTTCATCAGTCGTTTGCTGCTGAGGGGACAAATTATAAACGATTATGATATTTGATGGAAAAGCACTTGCTGCTGAAGTAAAACAATCTATTTCCGAGCGTCTGCAAGGATTCCGCGCGCAATATGGGCGTGTACCTTGTTTGGCAGTAGTATTGGTAGGTAACGATTATGGTAGTGGGCGCTACGTGGCTAACTGCGAGAAGAATACTGCTGCGGTAGGCATGGATTGCCGCGTTCTGCGCTTCCCTGAATCTACTACAGAGGACGAACTTGTCAGCCAAATCGAAATGCTGAATGAAAATAAAAAGGTAGATGGCATATTGATTCAGATGCCGTTTCCTAAACATATTCATACCGAGCGTATTGTCGATACATTGAGCCCGGATAAAGATGTTGATGGCATTACCGACAAGAATGTAGCCAGCCTTTGGAAACAGAAGCGTAGCGATTATTCGCGTTTCTCTGTACCATGTACTCCGCGTAGTGCTATGCGCATACTGAAAGCCGCTAATATCGACTTGACGGGCAAACGTGTCGTCGTAGTAGGGAGAAGTAATATCGTAGGTCTGCCTGTTGCTAAACTTCTGATGAACGAGAACGCTACCGTAACGATAGCACATAGCCGTACACGCGATTTGGAGGCTTTGCTCCGTAGCGCGGAAGTGATTGTAGCGGCTATTGGACAAGCTAATTTTATTACCGAAGATATGGTGTCTGACGGTGTGGTAATTGTAGATGTAGGTATCAATAGTGATCCGCAGACAGGTAAGATGGTAGGAGATGTCAATACGGAGCAGGTGGCTCCTCATTGCTCTATGATTACACCTGTGCCGGGTGGAGTCGGACCGCTTACTATCTGCTCCTTGATGGAAAATACAATCGACTGTTTCCTCCGTCACCAAGCATAATGTAAAATCTTTGTATATGGATAATTCTAATAAACCGGTTCTTCCTATTGAGTTTATCGATTCGATGCACCAGGAATTAGGCTCTGAGGCGGTGCAACTCTTTCGCGCTTTGGAGACCGACCCCGTGACAAGTATTCGTCTTAATGATAAGATGGATACCCTCACGTTCGATTGCGATTGCGAGGAAGTGCCATGGCATATAGATGGTTATTATCTGAGTGAGCGTCCCCAGTTTACACTTGACCCCTTATTTCACGCAGGGTGCTATTATGTGCAGGAAGCCAGCAGTATGTTCCTGCAACAGGCACTTGACCAATATGTAGATGCCGATAGTATCGTGTTGGATTTATGTGCTGCGCCGGGCGGTAAATCGACAATGATTAGTCAGCATTTGGGTGAAGAAGGTCTGTTGATTAGTAACGAGGTTGTCCGTCAGCGGGTGTTTATTCTATCGGAGAATATACAGAAGTGGGGGAACGGCAATACTATCGTAACGCATAATCAGGCGTCAGAGTTTGGAGAGAAGTGTAAAAACTTGTTCGATTGTATATTAGTAGATGCTCCTTGCTCAGGCGAAGGAATGTTCCGCAAAGATATGGAAGCACGCACGGAATGGAGCGTGAAGAATGTCAATATGTGTGCGGAGCGTCAGCGTTCGATTTTGATGAATGTATGGGATTCACTCAAGCCTGGAGGAGTAATGATTTATTCCACGTGTACTTTCAATCGTGAAGAAGACGAAGAAAATGCTGCGTGGATAGCGGAATGTTTGGGTGCAGATATATTGCCGTTGGATTACGACCCGGAGTGGGGTATCGTAGAGGGCGAAGTGGGGTATCATTTTTATCCGCACCGTACTAAAGGAGAAGGTTTTTATATATGTGCCTTCCGCAAGTATGATGAGGAGTTTGCTCCATTTAAGGTGCATGAGGCAAAGATGCGCATGCTGCCTGTCAATACCGAGTATGAAAAAATAGCGCGTACTTGGCTTCAGCACCCCGACCATTGGGCTATTCGGCAAAGTGACAGATTTATGACGGCATATCCGATGAAATATAAGGCGTTGATTGATTATTTGTCGTCCTTCTTGACATGTATCTCCTTGGGATTTGGATTGGGTGAGGAACGAGGTAAGGGTATTGCCCCCCAACATAGTCTGAGTATGCTGAAAGACTTGCGCCGTGAAGCGTTTACGGAGTATAAACTATCCTACGAACAAGCCTTAAGTTATTTGCGCACAGAAGCATTACCCCCGGAAGCAAATCTTCCGAAGGGCATTATTCTGCTTACGTATGAGGGTATCGTTTTAGGTTTTGCCAAGAACGTCGGAAATCGCCTGAATAACCTCTATCCGAACGAATGGAGGATTCGTAACCTATAAGGTTAACCGATACTGCATAGTTTGCTGAAAGCGCAGTTCTTGCATTTTTGGTCGTCCCAGCGACGCTCAAACGCTTTTTCGGGATTCATAATCTCGCCGAGCAGGAGTTGCAGGTGCATGACGAACTCTTCTTTAATGGCGGAGAAATCGAATGATTCTTCGCCTTTTTTATGAATCATCGTGTCGGCTAAAGCGCCTCTTCGTACCGCATAGATATGTGGTGCGCTATTGTCTTTGTTGTATAACAGGCAGTAGAGGATAGTTTGCAAGGCGTACTGGTTACGTTGGGCGTCATCGGGATTGAACAGCGACGCGATGTCGGTATATTCCGTTTTGGCATCACCCGTTTTATAGTCAATAAGACGAGTGTGCTGATTGCATATATCGATACGGTCAATCTTGCCTTGCAGTCTTACTTGGCTGCCGTCTTGTAAGCGGAAGGATTGGATATATTTCTCTTCCACGGCTTGTACCTCAAAAGGTAGAGCATATTCCTCCATCTGGAATAAGATGTCCAAATAGGCATAGGCAACATCGCGAATGACGGCAGAGGCATCGTCCTTCAGCATGTTGTCCAGCATGGCATAAGCGGGCGCTTTATCAGGCATTTGGTTGAGTGTCTGGTGCAGATAAGGTTTGTAGAATTGTTCTAATACGCTATGAATCATTGTACCAAAATCGTTCTCTTGCATTTCGTCCTCAATTTGTTGGCTTTCTTCCACGTGCATAATATCGCGCCAATAAAAGAGGAATGGGCATTTTAGGTAGTGATTGATAGCAGTAGGCGAAAATCCCCGACGGTGAGCATAATCTTCTATCTGCTGCATGACGACGGGTGTCTTTTCTATTTTTCGTTCCGCGTGTTGTGAACTTGAAAGCGGATATACGGAGGACTCTTTTCGTATGTTTGCGTGGTATTGGTATTGCAATTGGTGGAGGTATCGGCTGGGTTCTCCCGTATGCAGTTGGTCAGCGGTAGAGTCAGTCAGCAGCCAAACGTGGCGGGCGTGTCCTATCATGCGATAGAAATTGTAGGCGAAGATAGCATCTTGTCGTTCGGGCGTTGGCAGACCGAATCCCTTGCGTAAGATGTACGGAATAAAACTATTTCCCCGTGAGTTTCCCGGGTAAATTTCATCGTTGAAACCTGTGATAATCACATTATCAAAGTCCAACGCGCGAGTTTCCAATACGCCCATAATCTGCAAGCCTTCCAAGGGTTCACCCGAATAAGCAATAGTGCAGTTGCCAATCATCATTTTCACTAATCGGAATACCGTGTTGGCATCGCCCGTGATGTGGTGTTGATGCAATATCTGCTCAATGCGGTTGAGCGCCATGATGACGCTGTTGACTTCTTCGCTTTCAGGGTTCGGCATAAGGCGCATTACACGTTGCAAGTAGGGAAGAATGTCCGTTATAGAGAAAATAGCGTCTATGAGTTCGCTTTTACCCATCAGCATGGTCTGCGGCACGTAGATTGTTTGCATCTTCACCATTTGGGCTACAATCTCATCGCACGTGTTAGCGGCGCTCTGATGAACATATCGGTGGGCTAAGACGGCTTCTACATCTTTATGGTAGAACTGCCCGTTTTTGATACGTGTGGTGAGAGTGCATAGAATGTCTAATAGGGCGTAGGTAGGAGTAGCAGCAAGAGGATATCCCATTGTCACATTCACTTTCTTAATCTCCTCCGGAATACTATTTAGAAGGCTCAGCAACAGCCGTTCATCGGGGAGGACAACGGCTGTGCGGGTTAAGTCCATATCCGGATTATGCTGCGCCAAATCTTGCAGTAGGGTATATACCTTATGCGCCTGTCCGATAGTAGAAGGTGTGGTTATCCATGTGATTTCCGGTTCTTCAGCAGCGGGTAGAGGCAGATTGTATCGGCTTTGGAATACGGTTTGATTATGTTTAGCGAAGAGAGATGCGCGATTATCGGAGTCGCATAATTTTGGTAATGTATAGTCGAAATAGAAGTCGGCTATGCCTTTCTTTTGCAGATTGAGCATCAACTGTTCTTCACTTGCGGTAAGGGCATTAAAGCCGATAAAGATGTAGCGTTTATGGAATTTCTCAGCGGGTATGTCGTCCCAATGTTCGATTACTTCGCGATGGATAAGTCCGTCATAGGCAAGTCCTTCTCGCAGAAGAGAAGTGCGTAATTCGCTGTAAACAGGATAAAGCAGGCTCCATACATAGGTATAGTTGCTGTTGATTTCTCCATTTTGCTTTTCCCCCTTATAAAAATCTTCCCAAAACTCGTGAATGGCACTACGTTGGTTATCGGTTAAATAAGAAAAATCAAGGTCTATTTGCTTGAGATCGTAGATGGTAGTAAAGAGTTCCTTTACGTTAGGTGTCAAATGGTTATCTATTTCACTAAAGTCGCCAACCATCATTTTCCCCCAAAAAAGGAAGTTAGCCAAGTCTTTCGGTTCGCGGTTAGGGTGTTGCTGTTTCAGGAGGTTGTTATAAATGTCGAATACGCGCAGGATAAGGTCTAATTCATCATCAACCATGAGGTCGCTTAATTGGTAAAAGCATTCGTTTATGGTTAATATACGCGGTGCAAAGATAGACTTTTCCAATTGTTGCCCTAAGGCTTTGCGAAAAAACAATCCTGCACGTCGGTTAGGAAAGACGAATGTGTAATTACTAATTGTACTGCCAACTTCATGGGCGAACATAGATGCTATGTGATGCAGATAACCGCTCATATTAATCTCTCATTTGGTAGCGTAGTATCAGATTAGCTAAGGTCTGTTTTGCCTTGCTGATAAGACGCCAGATCTTGTGGTGTTGTGCTGTTTCTGTCAATATCGTATCACGTATAGTGGTGTCAATACCTTGTTCGGGATAGATAATCAAATAACTATGTTCTGCGAAGAAACGTTCCAGCATGTTTGGTATTTGCTCAAAGAGAGGGTTGTAACTCGCTGTTGAGTGACGTGCCGAAAGCATCACGATTAAGTCGTTCTTCTCTGCTTCTTTAGCAATGCTCAGCACATCTTCCCAATCGTCCATCTCGCGATAACCTGCATTCAGATATTTGCCTTCGCGTCGGCATAAGTATTGTAGTGCGTGACGAGTCTCGTCGCTAGTAAAGAAGATAACTTTGGCACCAACCTGACTGCTCAGTTTGCGTATTTGGCTAAAGCAAGCCACGAAATCGTATTCCTTTTCCGCATAGCGAGGAACGGCGACTAACATGCGTTTGACCGTATTTAGGGGTTGATAAGCGTGGTAGAGAAGAGTGGCTTGGGAGTCTTGCTCAATCTGTTGTTGGGCTTTTGACCAATCATTTGCAAAACTCATATCGCTATCGTGCAACCCATTTAGATTGCATAGTTCTCCAAGACTTTCGCGTTGGTCATTGCCTATGGAAACCAAGCGCCAGCGTTGTTCATCACGTTCGGTTTGTAGTAGTTCGTCTTTTTCAAGGGCTAATTGTTTGGAGGCATGTTCGGTTACGAAGGAAGAGATTGTGCAAAGCACTAAAATCATAATGATAGCACTATTCAGAATCTCCGAGTTGAATAACCCCATTTGGTAACCAATTGTTACGATTGCCAACGTTCCTGCTGCGGTTGCGTGCGTGAGCCCAAAGATAAGTTGTCCCTCCATTGGCTTTAGACGGAAGGCGTATCGGGCTGCCATCGAAGCCAACCATTTACCGGCTAATTTACTGATAATCATTACGCCGGCAATGCTGAGTATATGCCAACCGCTGCCGAATACCCGAATATCAATCATCATGCCTACGCTTACAAGGAAGAGAGGAACCAAGAAACTACTGCCTAAGAAGTTGATTTTGCTCATCATAGGGGAACGGCTGGGAATAAGACCATTCATAGCCACACCACAAACGAAGGCTCCGAGAATACCGTCTAATCCTACGGCTTCCGTTAGCCAAGCGGAAAAAACAAGTGCCAACATAGCGATTAAGAAGTTCTCTATCGGGTCGTTTGAACGCTTGTATATCCATCGGATAACTTTAGGTAACAGCCATAGAATCACCACTAACGATAATCCCATACAAATCGGCATCCACCACTGCATCATGTTGCTTTCGGCGCCTTTTACGCATGCTAAAATCAAGAGTGAGAATGAGATGGCTAATATCGTTCCGCCTACAGTAATATTGACAGCCGCAGTTTTCTGTATGCCGTAGCGGGATACGATGGGGTAAGTCATCAGCGTGTGTGAACCATACATCGCGGAGAGCAGTATCGTTGTGCTCCAACTGAAATGCAAGAGTCGGCTTGTTACTATACCTAACAGGAAGGGAAACAGAAAACTGAATAAACCGAATAGTATGGATTTGGCACGGTATTGGCGAAAATCATTGATGTCGATTTCTACCCCAGACTGGAACATAATATAGAGCATACCCATTTGCCCAAGAGCACGCAGGGCAGGGTTGTCGCTCAGTAACCCGAAGCCATAAGGACCGACAATCATACCCATAACGATAAACCCCACGATGCTGGGAATATGTATCTTCCGACACATAATCGGCACTAACACGATAATGCCTAATACCAGCAACAACATCAATATAGGTGAAGTAGTCATACTGCTTTCTCTTTCTTCTTAAAAAGATATAAGATACTTAATAGTACTAACACCAATAAACCATCTCCAATGGGTGTATCTTCCGATTCATAAGGATTCTGCCATTCTTCTGGTAAATCCCAAGGGTCATCTTCTTCCTCTTCCATTTCTCCTGGGTCTTCCCAACTATCTGGGAGGTCCCAACTATCATCTTCGTCAAGCATTGGTGCTGCTGAAATCATTGGAATATAAACATATCGTGATTCCGAAGATAAAGAGCCAAATAAAGGTTGTCGTACCATTTGTGATGTAGAAGACATTGGTGTAACTAACCCTTTTGTCGTTGCCTGCCCATGTAAAGACAAGCAAAGGCAAAAGAACATAATGGTTATATGTTGAATATATCGTCTCACAATAGCATCAATCAATAATTTGACGATAGGTAAATTCTTCTCCATTTTGCAGGATACGGATAATATATACACCTGCAGGTACTGCCACAGAAAGTGAACCATTAGCGGAGTTATTATATAGACATACTCCTGCCATAGTGAAGATTTTAACCTCAGCATCGTTAAGTCCGCTTATAGTAATGTTTCCTGCTGATGAATTAACAAAAATACCATTTGAAGTCGTTGTTTCAAACGAAGTAGGGGTTTGCCGAACAGGAACGAGCCAGAAACGATCTGTAGTTAAGCCTTTAATAGCGGAATATGTATAGGGTGAAACCATTAAGTCTTGTACGATATTTTCTTGTGTATCATGCAAATATAGATGGCTGAAATTGGCTATGTTTGATGTCCACTCATCGTTCAGCGCAAAACTATATGTTCCATTTTGAGGAATGGTTACGGAGAGAGGGATTGATTCCTCGGCTTCCTCTGCAGAAAGAGCAGCAACGGCTAATTTGTTGTCGCCGATTTGTGCGGAGAGATTAAGACCTGCATTAGTCCATTTATCAAGGTCAGCATTGATTTCATAAGCAGAGGTGTAGTCATTAGATAAGAGTAATCCCACACGGTCTGTCTCTCCATTACCCGAAAGTGTAACACCAAACATAGTCTCTTGATTGTCCTCTGTCATAAGATAAGTAGGTGCTTTTTGTGCACGCTTAGCTAATGAGAAAGATAACTCGTCACCTGTGCCGATTTGAATGAAGAAATTTTTGAAGGCGGGGAGAGTGATATCATTAATAACCATAGAGGTATAACTTTGTCCATCTTCCGCAGGAATAACGGCATAGCGTACTGTACCAGTCCAATGATATTGTCCTTTATCATCTTCCTCCAATAAACCTACTCCATTATCAGAAATCAATCCATCAGGTACAGAATAATCTGCCATGTATGGATTTCCCACGAGGTTCCAACCCGCATTATTGGCTTTGATACCATCGTCCAGTGCGCCATCGGTCATACCATAAGGAATGACAGGTGTTGTACGAGCATTACCTTCTGCAATTTCACCATTGCTTAAATCTACTTTCATTGGCAAATGTAGATATGAGTAAGTGCGACGAATCTTCGTACCATCTTTCATGGTAACGCGTGGCGCGCGACAGCAAATAGTATATCCAATTCCTGCTTGCAGAGTAGGATAAGCACCTACAGATGTTTGTGGATTCCATAAGTACTTCCAACCAGAAGCACCTGTCTTACGAGTATTGCCATCATAGTATTGGATAGCCATCGATTTATCTGCTACGGTTCCATCACAGAGAGTTACGTCTGCCAAATTCACATCGTAAGGCAAGCAAAGATTAAAGAATTGAGTGGAATTTAGCAAGTATTCATACGTTATGATGCCAGATTCATTCAGTAGGCTACCATTCACTACCATTTGTGGATAACAATGTGTATATTCTCCCTCTTGATTAAGTTCTCCAGAACGAAGAATGATTTTTTTCGTGGTGAGCGTATATCCTTCAGGAACAACTATTTTACCACCTCCTGCGACATACAATGTCTGCATTTCGCGTGTGTCGTTGATAGTCAAAGTTGCCCCATTAGTTATCCATACATCCGATTCATTAGAAGGAGCAAGGTCGCTACTATTGACATTGCCCGAAATAACAAACGGAATGCGAGTAACAAGAACACCCAAGGTATCGCCATAGTTATTGCGAAGCGTTAAGTTGAGTAATTTACCTTGATATGCAAGCACATCAGTAGCATCATACGAGAGAGCATATTCACCCGTAGAACCCTGAACTGCACAATTGGAAAGGATATTTGTAGTAACAACTTCTCCGTCTTGGGCTTTTATGTCGCAACGAGTAGCAGTAGTGTTAGTAGTTTGGATAATGGCTTTGCCATCGCGCCAATCAATAAACTTAAAGTCGATAGGCTCATAAATAGCGTAATAAGTATAATCACCTTCCAACGGATTTTCCCAATCAAAGCGATAATTACCTTGCCCGTTAGCCAACGTATCCCAACGTAAGAAAATACAGTTCGGTTTCTGCGTTGCTGGTAACGAGGTTAATGGCGGCGAGAAGGAGCGATTGCTATTATCTTCGCCATCCCAAGTACCGCCATTAGGATTGAAGACCATACGAATAAGCGGGTTGAGTGTCCAACGGTAACCATCGGCATCCGTTTGAGGGATACGACTTGCTCCGTATTCGCGAGGCAAACTGGAAGCACAGAAGAAATCTCCCGTAGCAGGAACACCCGAAACCCAATTGGTGGTCTGGTTGCCTTCTCCAAAGTTATCCATATAGGTTTTGATAGTGTTCAGTTTGCTGCACCCTGAGAACATCGCATTATAACAGTTGTCCACAGCGTTACTTTCCTTGTCCTCAAAACGAGAAGCAACCAAAACAGGTGCAGTAGTAATAGCGGTACTGCTAAACATGTTTTGATAGCAATTATTAGCGAGGTAAGCAGCCGGCAGAGTTTCCATCACAGAATCCATTGCACTACAACCATTAAACATATATGCATAACAATTATCTGCCAATTTGGTTGCAGGCAGATTAGGTGCAGCCTTGAGGGCGGTACAGCCATTGAACATATAGGTATAAGCCGCAGCAGGTACTTGCAAAGCATTCAGTTCTGGTGCAGC
The DNA here is from genome assembly GCA_024399755.1 of Paludibacteraceae bacterium. Taxonomy (GTDB): domain Bacteria; phylum Bacteroidota; class Bacteroidia; order Bacteroidales; family Paludibacteraceae; genus Colicola. The sequence goes on from JAKSNN010000023.1 coordinate 19,569, forward strand.
AGTAATCGCTTTACAACCATTGAACATATAAGCATAGCAGTTAGGTGCAAGTATAGTAGCAGGAAGATCTGGTGTAGTGGGTAGCACAGAGCAACCATTAAACATCTTGTAATAGCAGTTTTCTTCTGCCGTAGGAGCGGGCAATTGAGGAACACTTGTAAGCGCAGCACATGCATAGAACATTTCTTGGTAACAACTTTTAGCAGAATTGCCTGCCAAGTGCGATGGAATTGTAGCCAAGAACGAACAATTATAGAACATCTGATAGCAAGCCGAATCACCCACAGAATTGATAACAAGAGTATCAACTGTAGCAATTTTAGATGCATTCTTTTGTTCCCCCACGTTTGCACTATAGAACATGGCATAACAACCATGATTTCCTACATCACCCAATTGTAGTTTACCGAC
>JAKSNN010000024.1 GCA_024399755.1 Paludibacteraceae bacterium
GTAGTTTTCAAGAGTATATAAGCGCAAGTGACGACTTGCGTCAACCTCTTGATACGGAATACAATATGTGTACCGAAGATGAGACAAGAGGATTTGTTATTCTTTCAGCCATTTATCCAACCATGCGAAGAAAGTGCGTTGCCAGAGAATGCCATTTTGGGGCTTGAGAACCCAGTGGTTTTCGTCGGGGAAGATGAGCAACTCGGCAGGAATACCGCGCATCTTTGCCGCATCAAAAGCAGCCATGGCTTGGTTTGCCAAAATGCGATAATCCTTTTCTCCGTGGATACATAGAATAGGGGTATCCCATTGATCTACAAAGCGATGTGGCGAATTAGCAAAGGTGCGTTGGGCCGTAGCATTGGTCTTATCCCAGTATGCACCACCCATATCCCAATTGGCGAACCATGTCTCTTCCGTCTCAAGAGATTGCATTTCCAAATTGAAGATACCATCGTGGGCGATAAAGGCTTTGAAACGATGGTTATGGTGTCCTGCAATCCAATATACACTAAAGCCTCCAAACGATGCTCCAACGCAGCCAAGATGGTCTTTATCTACATAGGATTCGGAGGCAGTAAACTCGTCAATTGCCGTGAAGTAATCGCGCATACATTGTCCTCCGTAGTCGCCGCTAATCTCTTCGTTCCATTCCTTGCCAAAGCCCGGCAAACCACGGCGGTTAGGAGCCACGATGATGTAATCGTTAGCCGCCATCATCATGAAGTTCCAACGATAACTCCAGAATTGGCTGACTGGCGATTGCGGTCCGCCCTCACAATAGAGCAGGGTAGGGTATTTGCGGTTCGGGTCGAAATGCGGAGGATAGATAATCCAAGTGAGCATCTGCTTGCCATCGGTAGTAGTCTGCCAACGCGGAACGACAGTGCCCATCGTGACTTGGTCGTAGATGTTCTGGTTCTCGAATGTGAGTTGCGTCAGGTGAGAGCCTTCGCAGTCCACTTCTAAACGGTAGATTTCGTTGGCTTCGCACATGGAATGGCGCAAGCAGAGGAAATAACTGCTATCCGCAGAGACGTTGGCGCGAACAGCAATCGGTTCGTAGTCGTATTGTCCTTCCGTGAGGCAGCGACGATTGCCATGTAAGTCGGTGATATACAGCATTTCCGTAGCGTGCCAAACAGCGTTGAAGACGATGTGCCCATTATCGCGCCAGTGGTAGGAATCGACGTTGGTATTGAGTGTCTTGGTAAGGAACGTCTTTTCGCCCGTTGCCATATTCATCAAGAATAGGCGGGTTTCGTCGCTCTCGTAGCCGTCACGCTCCATACTTTGCCAAGCGATATATTGTCCGTCCTCGGAGAACGAAGGATTGAGGTCGTAGCCGAGATTATCTTCGGTGATGTTGGTGTGCGTGCGGGAAGCGAGGTCGTAGAGATATATGTCGGAATTAGTAGATAAGGCGTATTCCAAGCCTGTTTTCTTGCGGCACGTATAAGCAAGCGTCTTGCCGTCAGGACTCCAAGCAAACTGCTCTGCACCGCCAAACGGGCGCATTGGGCTTTCGTAGGCGGTACCTTCTAAGATATTTAAGGAGTCGCTCAACCGGATAGAGCGAATGTCCATCTCGTTCTTGTATTGGAGATTAACGTTGAGCAGGAACGGTTGCGGAGCCGATTCTACCCATTCGTCCCAATGCTTATACATCAGGTCGTTATATACTTGACCGGAAGCCAAAGGCAGGTCGGCGTATTGGTCAGCCGTTGTCTGGCGGGTCTTGACAGCAGAGATAAGCAGAATCTTATCGCGCATAGGGTTGAATAAGAAACCTTCAATATCTTGTTCAAAACCAGATACTTGTATGTCTTTTTGATGTTGGCGAAGGAAAAGTTTGCCATCACGCAGATATGCAAGGACTCCGCTATTGCCAAACCACGCAGGGTCAGAACCCACAAATTCGTCTATCACTTTGAGGCGATTGGCAGACGTGGTATCGTTCTGCTCTACGCAAATGCGAATCCATGTCGTGGAGCGGTTTTCCTCAACACTATAATAACTAACGGTATAGGCTATCCAACCCGTTTCGATGTCGTGTACCACCGAACCGATACGTCCCATTGCCCACAGGGCTTCCGGCGTGAGACGGTCGGAAGTGAGCGTGATTTGCGGTTTGGTGATAGGTTGTTTATCCGTGTCGTTGTTTGCTTGCTTGGCGCAAGAAACGGACAAGAGAGCAGTTGCTGCCATAAGAAAGGTTTTTATATTCATAGGACTTGTGTTTTCTAAAACCAGTGCAAAAGTACTGCTTTTTTTTGATATGTGCAACTTTTTGGGCAAAAATGATGTTTTCTTAGGAAGCAAAAGAGTATAGTAACATATCGGTCAAGTATCGGAGTGCTCCGTTAGTGCTCCGTTGTGCTCCGTTGTTGCTCCGTTAGTTGGTTGCTGGAAGGTAATTATGAATTAAGAATTTTGAATTAAGAGAAAAAGTCAAAAGTCAAAGTCCGTTGGCTCGGTGGACAATGCACGGTTGTAATTATTTGAGCAAGGAACAAGGAGCAAGGAACAAGGAACAAGGACAAAGGACTTGCACGATGGACGATGCACAATGCACGGTTCACGATGCACGATTTCGGTTGGCATAAACGATATAAAAAGGATAGAAGTTGCGGGCAACCTCTATCCTTAATAAATAAACACGTGGCTTGAATAAGCCGTGTCCTAACTAAAACTCATGTCCGAAATAAGCACGTATCCTAAATAAACTCGTATCCTAAATAGGTACGATATTAACTAAGTACGTGTATCAACTAATCAGGCGATTAGCAAATCTCGGCGGGAATGAGTTTCTCACGAATCTTAACGTAAATGATAGTCGTCTTTTTTGCGAAAGCAGTCTGGACATAACCCATACCAATACCTACCTTCGTATTCGGCAACATAATACCCGAAGTAACATGACCAATCACATTACCCTCAGCATCGCAAATCTCATAACCATTACGAGGAATAGCACGTTCCTTGCACTCAAAATGAACCAACTTGCGTTGTACACCCTCAGCCTTCTGCTTCATCAAGAACTCCTTATCAATAAAGTCCTTCGCATCAAACTTGGTAATCCAACCCAATCCTGCCTCCAATGGAGAAGTGGTATCGTCGATATCATGACCGTACAAGCAGAACCATTTTTCCAGACGCAAAGAGTCACGCGCACCCAATCCAATAGGCGCTAATCCATACTCCTTGCCTACCTCGAAGAGAGCGTCCCAAATCTGTTTGCCATACTCCTTCTTGAAATACAGTTCGAAGCCACCTGCGCCAGTATAACCCGTGTTAGACAAAATAACACCCTGTACACCCGCAAATGACCACTCACGGAAAGAATAATAAGGAATAGCACTCAGGTCAGCATCGGTAAGTTTCTGCAACATCTCGGTTGCCTTAGGACCCTGTACAGCCAACTGACCGTATTGGTCGGAAGCGTTCTCCAGTTGTGCGCCGAACTTGTTGTTCTTGTTCACCCAAGCCCAGTCTTTGTCGATGTTACCCGCATTCACAACCAAGAGATACTTGGTAGAAGAATACTTGTAAACAATCATATCGTCCACGATACCTCCCTTGCCGTTAGGCATGCAGGTGTATTGTGCTTTACCAGCCTCGAGTTTGCTTGCGTCGTTGGTGGTAATGTACTGAATGAGGTCGAGCGCATGCTCACCCTTAATCCAAAACTCGCCCATGTGGCTGACGTCGAAAACGCCAACGCCCTCGCGGACAATCATGTGTTCCTGGTTGATACCCGTAGGGTACTGAATAGGCATGTTGAAGCCGGCAAATTCTGCCATCTTCGCACCAAGCGCAATGTGCGTCTCGGTGAATGGTGTGGTTTTAAGTTCCATAATTATAGTTGTTTATTATTGTTGTTTTGCTTTGCAAATTGTTGGTTGCCTATGGCAATTGGTGAACCGTCAGGCTTTTTCGGCGATTTTGAGAATAAGCGCCATCGCCTTCTCCAAAGAAGGAATAGGCAAATACTCAAAACGGCTGTGGAAATTCTCGCCTCCAGCAAAGATATTCGGGCAAGGCAGACCTTCAAAACTCAGACGAGCTCCGTCCGTTCCTCCACGAATAGGTTGCACCTTCGGCGTAATACCCACTTCCTTCATCGCTTCCTCAACAAGCGTGACAATGTGCATCACGGGCTCCACCTTCTCGCGCATGTTGTAATACTGGTCGCGCAACTCTACAACGGCTGTGCCTTCACCATACTTGGCATCAATACGACGGGCAAGGTCTTGCACAAGTTGCTTGCGCTCCTCGAAACGCCGGCGGTCGTGGTCGCGAATGATATACGAAACGGTGGTCTCCTCAACAGTACCGCTGATGCCGACAATATGGAAGAAACCTTCGTAGCCTTGCGTATGTGCGGGCGTCTCGTTTTGAGGCAACATGCCCATGAACTCGGAAGCAATCAGCAGGGAGTTTTTCATCTTGTTGAAGCCATAGCCCGGGTGAACGTTTACGCCGTTGATGTGTACCTTGCAAGATGCTGCGTTGAAGTTCTCGAACTCCAATTCGCCAATAGCACCACCGTCCATCGTATAAGCAAAGTCGGCACCGAACTTCTTGACATCGAAGTGGTCGGCACCTTGACCGATTTCCTCGTCAGGCGTGAAGCCGATACGAATCTTACCGTGCCGGATTTCAGGGTGCCGGAGCAGGTATTCGCAAGCGCTTACGATTTCCGCTACACCTGCTTTATCGTCGGCTCCAAGAAGCGTCTTGCCGTTGGTAACGATAATATCCTGACCCTGATAACGCATAATCTCAGGATACTTAGCCGTCTCAAGCACGATATGCTCTTCCTCGTTGAGTACGATGTCCTTGCCGTCATACGCTTTGACGATACGTGGGCGGACGTTCTTGCCACTAGCGTCAGGAGCCGTGTCGATATGCGCAATCAAACCGATAACCGGTTTGCCCTCGGCAGTAGCAGGCAACGTAGCCATGATATAACCGTTGGCGTCCAACTCCACCTCCTGCAGACCGATAGCAATTAACTCGTCTTTTAAGAAACGGGCAAACTCCATCTGCCCCGGTGTGGAGGGCGTCATGTTGGTATTTTCATCAGAAGTAGTGCAGAAACTGACATACTTCAGAAAACGCTCTGTGATAGTCATGACAGTTTATTTGAAGAGAGAAACAATGGCGCTAATGCTACTTGCAGCAGCAGAGATGTTAGAAATAGCAGATGAAGCCTGCGTCTTGGCGTTGTCAATCTTTTCCTCACCCACTTTCTCGGTAACAAGGGTTTGCAGTTCTTGCGTTACAGCATCGGCAATGTCCTCCTTAACGAGTTTGTCGGAACCCAACACCAAACCGGTGGTGAAACTTTTCCAATAATTGCTGTCCTTGGCATTGGATTTGAGCCCTTGGCAACTACCAATCAACAAAGCGGTATTGGCGATGTTGTTCATGTTAGAGATGTCGAACTTGCCATCTGCCTTGTACTGGGCATAAATGCTCTTGATGGCGTTACCTGCAGTTTGACCTTGCGTAGCCGCAGAAGTGCCGGTTGTGCTCGAGGTAGTAGCCGGAGCAGTAGTGGTGGTTGACTGAGACGGTGTGCCGGTAAGCATACCGCAAGAAGCAAATAGCAGGCTTGCTGCTACGAAAACAAGAAGTTTTTTCATGATACGATATTCATTAAGTTAAATTGTTGTTTCTCGAAATAAAGAATGTTGTCGGTAACGTTCTCGCACATAGCAAGACGCGTTTCCCACGTGCCAGTCCCGACGTGCGGCGCAAGAATGATGTTATTCAACGAAAGGAGTTCGGCGGGAATCTCGGGTTCGTTCTCGTACACGTCTAAGGCGGCACCTGCAATTGTGTGCTGGCGAAGCGCTTGCGCCAAAGCAGGTACATCAATATGCGCTCCGCGAGCCGTGTTGATAAGAAAGGCGGAGGGCTTCATCATTTGCAGTTGGCTTGTTCCGATAAGGTGGTGAACTTCAGCAGAATAGGGGAGGTTGAGCGACACGAAATCGGAAGTGGCCAACAATTCGTCAAGCGACAGATATTGCGCCGAGCGAACAGCCTGCGTTTGCAAGTCTTGCAGGGATTGCGGCAAATCGGTACGGACAGGCAGATGCGAAGTGTCCAACGGCTTGCGGTTGTGATAGACAATCTCCATGCCACTCGCAAACGCACGACGCGCTAACGCTTGCCCGATACGACCTAAACCGATGATACCTAACCGCTTACCATACAGAGTATTGCCGAGGTTATTCATAATTGCCATCGGTTCGGCAGTATGGTCGCGAATCGTGCGATCCAATTCGGCAACACGTCTTGCAGCAGCGTGCATAAGTGCAAACGCATGCTCGGCAGTAGGTTCCAATACGGGCAAAGGAGTGTTGGTAACGACGATGCCACGTTCACGGCATGCCTCGACATCGACGTTGTTGTAGCCTACCGCATAGTTGGCGACCAACTTAAGATGCGGGAAACGCGACAAGTTATCCCTCGTAATGGCAAAATTGAAGGCGGTAACAAGTACTTCGGCTTCCTCCAACGGCACATCTAATTCATGATGTTGCAAACGAGCGAAACCTTCGCGGGGCAAAGATGTAGTAAATGCAATCTTCATCGTTTCAGCCGACAAAGTTACTGCTTTTTTTTGAAGTACGCAAGAAAAAAGCATTTTTTGCGAAAAAATACACGAAAATACTTGCGTATGTGAAAAAAATGTTGTACCTTTGCAGCGGTTTATGAATGAGGGGGCTCGAACAGGGTTCCCTCAATTGTTGGAAAAACGGTAAAACTATGATAGATGCAGCAACCCTCAAACATTGGATAATCGAGCGTTTAGACGGCACGGATTATCACCTTATCACGCTGAGGATATCCGCAGAACAGGATATCTTAGTGGAGATAGACAGACTGGGCGTGGTAGATGTGGACTTCTGTGCGGAACTGAACCGCTATCTTGTAGAGAAATTAGATGCAGAAGGCGACGATTACTCGTTGGAGGTGGGGAGCGTGAGCCTGACAGACCCTTTCAAGACCAAACTGCAATACGAGAAGAACCTCGGAAACCCGGTTGTGGTGCTCACCAAAGAGGGAAAGAAAGTCCGTGGTCAGTTGGTAAGCGTAGATGAAAGCAGTTTTACGGTAGATGTGGAGATGATGGTGGCTGTAGAAGGCAAGAAACGCAAACAGAAAGAAATTCAGTCGGTTGTATATCCGTACGAAGACGTGAAACAAACCCAATACGAATTAAAAGTATAATACAACATAATTATGGCAAAAAACCAAGAGTCAGTCAATTTGATTGACATTTTTTCAGAGTTTAACGAACTCAAAAACATTGACCGCCAAACATTTATCAATGTGTTGGAAGACTCGTTCCGCAATGTGATTTCGAAGATGTATGGTTCGGATTCCAACTACGATGTGATTATCAATCCCGATAAGGGCGATTTGGAAATCTACCGTAACCGTGTCGTTATGGAAGACGATGATGTTGCCAATCCGGAAACGCAAATAGGCTTAAGCGAAGCCTTGAAACTTGATGATGAGGCAGAGGTAGGCGACGATATAACGGATAAAGTGGAGTTCTCTTCCTTTGGACGTCGTATGATATTGAACCTGCGCCAAACACTCGCAAGTAAGATTTTGGAATTGCAGAAGGAGAACCTCTATCTGCGCTATACCGAAATGCTTGGACAAGTGGTCAGCGGAGAACTCTATCAGGTATGGAAGAAAGAAATGCTGCTGATAGACGAGGACGGTAATGACCTTTATTTACCAAAGCAAAACCAGATTCCTACCGATTTCTATCGCAAGGGAGATACTGTCCGTGCCGTGGTGGTACAAGTAGAGAACAACAATCAAAATCCGCGTATCGTACTGAGCCGTACCAGTCCGCTGTTCTTGCAACGTTTGTTTGAGCAGGAGGTACCTGAAGTGCATGACGGGCTGATTGCTATCAAGAATATTGCCCGTATCCCCGGTGAACGTGCGAAAGTGGCTGTAGAATCGTTTGACGAGCGTATCGATCCCGTGGGCGCGTGCGTTGGTATTAAAGGTGCCCGTATTCATGGTATTGTACGTGAACTTAGAAATGAGAACATTGACGTGATTCCTTACACCAGCAATATCAACCTGTATATTCAGCGTGCTTTGGCTCCGGCAAAGATTTCAACCATGAATATCGATGAGGAGAACAAGAAGGCAGATGTATATCTGAAACCGGAAGAGGTATCGTTGGCAATCGGTAAGGGCGGTTTCAATATCAAATTGGCTTGCATGCTGACAGGCTACCAGATTGATGTATATCGTGAAGTACCTGAAACAGACCAAGAAGATATCTATTTGGACGAATTTAATGACGAAATCGACCAATGGGTATTAGATGCATTCAAGGCTATCGGACTGGATACTGCCAAAGCAGTAATGGCTCTTTCGAAGGAGGAGTTAATCAAACGTACTGACCTCGAGGAAGAAACTATTGACGAAGTTCTGCGCGTATTCGAAGCAGAATTTGCTAACGAATAAATCATATAAAAAGAGTATACGGTGAGTATACGATGAGTATACAATAATAATACGAAAAAAATAATCACGCTATGGCAATAAAACTTATCAAAGCATGCAAGGAACTCAATATAGGCATGTCCACCGCCACAGAGTTCTTTGGGAAGCAAGGTAAGAACATCGCTACGGACCCCAATACCCGTATCGATGATGACTTATATATGCTTCTCGTTAAAGAGTTTAACAAAGATATGGCTCTCAAATTGGAAGCAGAGCAACAGGCTCAAGAACGTCAAGAGCGTGAGAATCAGCAGGCTACTAGTGCGCAAAAGGCTGCCGAACCTGAGCATATCGCCACAGAGACGCCTCAACCTAAAGTGATTGGGCGAATCGAATTGGAGGAAGATAAGAAAGCCAAAGAGGCTGCCCGCAAGGCTGCGGAAGAAGAGGAAGCCCGCCGTTTGGCAGAGGAAATGGCAAAGCAAAAAGCCGAGGCTGAACGTAAAGCAAAAGAAGAGGAAGAAGCAAGAAAAGCACGTGCTGCTGAAATTGCTCGCCAAGAGGAAGAAGCAAAGAAAGCAGCGGAAGCAGCTAAAAAAGAACAGCCTGCAGCGACTAAAAAGCCGGAGATATTTACTTTGGGCAAACCCGTATTGAAGAACCAGCCAAAGGTTGTGGGAAAGATTAACTTGGACGAACTGAACCAAGCAACTCACCCGGGTAAAAAATCGAAGGAAGAAAAGAAAAAAGAGCGTGAGGAACGTTTCCAACAGCAACAACAGCAGAACGCTCAAGCCAATGAGAAACGTAAGCGCGAACGCATCAAACAAAACAAGGTGGACGTTAATGATGCGCGTAACCAAAAAGGTAAACCTTCAAAAGCAAAGAAATCTATCAAAGTAGAGGTAGATGACGAGGAAGTACAGCGTCAGATAAAAGAGACTATTGCCCGTTTGCAAGGTCAGAAAGGTAAGACTGCTACCTCGAAACATAAACGTGAACGCCGTGAGTTGGAGCGTGAGAAAATGGCGGCTGAACGTCAGGAAGAACAGGCTCAAAGCAAAGTTCTGAAACTGACGGAGTTTGTTACGGCAAACGATTTGGCTGTGATGATGGATTTGCCTGTGACAAAGATTATCGGAGCATGTATGTCGCTTGGAATGATGGTAAGTATCAACCAGCGATTAGATGCTGAAACGATTAATCTTGTTGCCGAGGAGTTTGGATTTACAACGGAGTATGTGAGTGCAAAAGTGGTTGAGGAAATCAACGCAGACGAAGAAGTGCGCGAGGAAGATATTGAGCCGAGATGTCCGATTGTAACCGTGATGGGACACGTTGACCATGGTAAAACGTCGCTACTTGACCATATCCGCAATACGAATGTGATTGCCGGTGAGGCAGGTGGTATTACTCAGCACATTGGTGCGTATAATGTGAAACTAAAGAACGGGCAGCGTATCACGTTCTTGGATACTCCCGGTCACGAAGCCTTCACGGCTATGCGTGCCCGTGGTGCGAAAGTAACGGATATTGCGATTATTATCGTGGCTGCAGATGATGCCGTGATGCCACAGACGATTGAGGCAATCAACCATGCCCAAGCGGCAGGTGTACCTATGATTTTTGCAATCAACAAATGTGATAAGCCGGGTGCTAATCCTGATAAGATTAAGGAGCAACTTTCGAATATGAATATCCTTGTTGAGGAGTGGGGCGGTAAATACCAATCGCGAGATATATCTGCAAAGAAAGGTGATGGCGTATTTGAACTGCTGGAGAAAGTGATTTTGGAAGCAGAGATGCTTGACCTGAAGGCTAATCCTAAACGTCGTGCCAAGGGTTCGATTATCGAATCTTCGCTGGATAAAGGACGTGGCTATGTGGCTACGGTATTGGTGGCAGACGGAACACTTCACATGGGTGATATCGTTTTAGCCGGAACGTATCATGGAAAGATTAAGGCTATGTTCAACGAGCGCGGACAAAAGATTAAAGAAGCATTACCGGGTGAACCAGCTATGATTCTTGGCTTGAATGGCGCTCCACAGGCAGGTGACGAATTTAACGTGATGGCAACCGAACAGGAAGCACGTGAAATAGCGAATAAGCGCGAACAACTGCAACGCGAGCAGTCTATCCGTACGAAGAAACACGTAGGACTGGAAGAGATTGGACGTCGTTTGGCAATTGGCGACTTTAAGGAACTGAATATCATCGTGAAAGGTGATGTGGACGGTTCGGTAGAGGCGTTGAGCGATTCGTTGATTAAACTTTCGACAGAGAATATCCAAATCAATGTCATTCATGGCGCTGTAGGTGCGATTTCTGATTCCGATGTGATGTTAGCTGCGGCTTCTGATGCCGTGATAGTCGGCTTTAATGTGCGTCCTACAGGCTCTGCAAGAAAAATGGCAGAAACAGAGGAAGTGGATATCCGCGTGTATAGCATTATCTACGATGCTATCGAGGAACTGAAAGCCGCTATGGCAGGTATGTTGTCGCCTGATATTAAGGAAGAAATAACCGCTACGTTGGAAATCTTGCAAACATTCCGTATCTCGAAAGTGGGTACGATTGCAGGATGTATCGTACGTGAAGGTAAGGTTAAACGAGGCAATAAATGCCGCGTGATTCGTGATGGTATCGTCATTCATACAGGCGAACTCTCATCGTTAAAACATGGTAAAGATGATGTGAAAGAGATGGGTGTTAACCAAGAGTGCGGTTTGAGTATCAAGTCGTATAACGATATCGTAGAAGGCGATATTATCGAGACCTTCGAGCAAGTGGAAGTGGCTAAGACATTGGATTAAAATACATAAAGATACATATTTATGGCTAAAACATTGAATTTCGCACTTATTGGCGCTGCAGGATATATCGCTCCGCGACATATTAAAGCGATAGCCGATACAGGGAATAACCTGATGGTTGCATTTGATAAGTTTGACTCGGTAGGAAGATTGGATTCCAGTTTTCCGGAGTGCTCTTTCTTTACGGAGAATGAACAATTTGATCGTTTCTGCTCGAAGCAAATGCGTACTGACGACCCATTGAACTGGTTGTCAATTTGTACTCCGAACTACACGCATGACGCATTTATCCGTTATGGTTTGCGCTTGGGCTTGAATGTGATTTGCGAAAAGCCTCTGGTGCTGAATCCGTATAATATTGATAACTTGGTAGAATTGGAGAAAGAGACCGGACATCAGGCATATACTATTCTGCAACTGCGTTTGCATGAGGCTATTGCCAACCTGAAGAGGAAAGTGGATAATGGTCCGAAAGATAAAATCTATGATGTAGATTTGACTTATATCACCAGCCGTGGCAAATGGTATTACAGCAGTTGGAAAGGCGATGTGCATAAGTCGGGTGGAGTAGCAACGAACATCGGTGTGCATTTCTACGATATGTTGCAATGGATTTTCGGTCCGGTACAGAAGAACATTGTGCATGTAATGTCGTTTGATCGTGTTGCCGGCTACTTGGAACTAAAGCAAGCGCGTGTGCGCTATTTCTTGAGTATCAATGCAGAGTGTTTACCTGCCAATGCTGTACAAGGCGAGAAAAAGACGTATCGCACCCTATCAATTGATGGAGAGGAGTTTGAATTCTCACAAGGTTTCACGGAACTACATACTGAGAGTTATCGCAAGATATTGGGCGGTGAAGGTTTCCGTATTAGTGAGGCTCGTCCTTGTATTGAGATTGTAAGTCAAATCCGGCATGCAGAACCAATCGGTTTGCAGGGCGATTACCATCCTTTGGCTAAGTTGCCGTTGGCAAAACACCCATTCGGTTGGGACGAAAAACGATAATAATTAGGAAACGAAGATTAGTATTGATGAAATTTAGTCACCAAATATTGTTATTCTTATTGTTGCCCTGTTTGTTGGCTTCTTGTGTAACCGCAAGAAAAGTCAACTATATGCAGGAGCCTGACAAAGAAATTCCATCGTATGACGATACGCTGAGTTATGTAGATTATAGACTACGTATCGGCGACCGTATCTACATCTACGTTTATTCGTTGGACGAGAAAATCAGTAAGATGTATAATTCCGGTCAAAGTGGTTCGAACCTAAAGCAACAAGTGCAACGTGGCGGTTCTACCAATGGTACAACGGATCTATATACGTATTTGATTGATGATGAGGGCGATATTACTTTCCCGACGGTAGGCAAAATCCATGTGAAGGATATGACTACTCGTGAAGTGGCACACTTGATGGAAGATACATTGTCTTCTACGCTTCAAGGCTTGCCGGGCTATTCTACTATTTCGGCTGAAGTAAATGTACTGATGCGCACCTTCTCTGTCATAGGTATGCAAAGCGGAAGGTACAATATCACAAAAGAAAAGATGACTATCTTTGAGGCTTTGGCTGCGGCAGGTGATATTCAAGAATTTGGTGATAGGGCGCAAGTAAAGTTGGTACGCGAAATCAATGGTAAAACGGTAATCAAGACGTTTGATGTGCGCTCAAAAGACATTGTCAATTCAGAGTTTTACTACATCGAACCTAACGATATCTTATACATACGCAAGATTAACGGACAGGCATTTGGTATCAATTCCGCCAGCACAGGATTGGCTGTAGTAGCAAGTACGTTGTCGTTTGGCGTTTTTGTATATACGATTGTACAAACGGGAATCAATCATGTTAAAAAATACAAGGAAAAACAATAAGCGGACAATGAAAAAACAAATTAAATTGCTCGCCCTTGTGTTGGTGAGCGTGATATTAACAGGCTGCTATAGTCATCGCGTAGTGGGTTTGCTACAGGAACCTACGAAGCAAAATAAACTGCCGGAGTACGAGAAGGCAGAATATAAGCCGTATCGTATTCGTGTGAATGACGAGATTATCTATCGTTTGATAACGATGGACGAGACAATTAGTAAGACCTTGGAAGCCAATAACAATAATAGTTCAACTAACTATGCAAATTCGTACCGTGTATATGAAGACGGAACGATAGAATTGCCTTTCTTGAAACCGATTCATATAGCGGGGTTGACAGAGAAAGAAGCGGAAGATTCGTTGCGAGAGGCTTTCCGTGAGATTATCCCGGGTGCAGATGTGAAATTGGCGTTGTATAATAAGTCGTTTACTGTTGTCGGTGATATCGGGTCTGGAACATTCAGTATCTATAAAGAGAAACTAAATATCTTCCAAGCATTGGCTATGACCGGTGATTTGCGAGAATCTGGCGATAGGAAGCATGTGCGGATTATTCGTCCAAAAGATAACGGCGAGCCAGAGATATTAGATTTTGATATACGTAGTAATTCTATTATTGAATCGAAGTACTACTATATATATCCAAATGATGTAATTTATGTATCGAGAACGAAAGATAGTTTTGTAAAGGTCGCAAGTTATTCAGGCTTCTTAGGTTTGATTACTTCTTCCGCTTCGTTACTCATATCTGTGTTGAACTATTCGGCTACATTTGCGAAATAATTATGGACTCAAACAGTAAATATACATACGGCAATCAAGCCTATGGAAAAGGCGCCTATGGCGCTTATGGTTCGTATGGAGCGTATGGCGGTTCCAACAATTATGGCTCATACGGTTCGTATGGCAAAGGTAATAGTAATGGCGAATTGCCAGAGGACAGATCTACCTTCGACTTGAAGGATTGGATTTTCCGTATTTTGCGCTATTGGTATCTCTTGGTAATCGGTGTGATAATTGCTTTCGGATTCTCGTTGATGAGGAATCGCAAGTGGATACCAACGTATTATTCACAAGGAACTGTCATTATCAAGGAGTCAGGTACGTATGGCGGCAATTCGGTATTGATGCAAGGATTCGGCGTAGATGCCGGTTATAAGAACGTGAAGAACCAGATGATTATGTTAGGTTCGTATGACCTGATGTGTCGTGTGGTAGATTCGTTGCCGTATTTACGTACGGATTATATCACCCAAGGAAGGTTCAAAACGCGTAATATATACCGTCATTCTCCGATTGAAGTTAATTGGACAAGAATGTCCCAAACGGCAGAAAATCTTCTCTTCCAAATAGACTTCTTGGAAGATGGTACGATGGATATTATGTCAACTAACGAAGACATACCATTTTCCATTAAGGGAGTGCATTATGGCGAATTGATTGATTGCGATATGTTTACCGCTACGATTATGCCGACACCTATGATGACAAGTCGAGGAAGAATGTTTTTCCGTATGCGGACACGCGAATCGCTTGCAAGTGAGTTTATGGGGCGTCTTCGCTTGAGTTTCGTAGGGGAAGGAAGTACTATCTTGGCACTTTCAATGACGAGTGATACACCGGAACGTGATTGTGACTTCCTTGACAAGTTGTCAGAGATATTCTTGCTGCAGAACCTTGAACAAAAGAATGAGGTAGCAGAAAACTCTATCCGTTTCATCACAGAACAACTGAATAACTTGCAAGATGCGTTGGAGGTAAGTGAGGGGGCAATGACAGACTTCAGACAGGAGAATAAGTTTGTAGATGTGTCTGCGTACGCAGGAACGTTGATGTCGCGTATCTCGGAGTATGACCAACAAAATATGTCGTTGCATCTGAGAGAGACCTACTTCGACTATTTGACTAACTATGTGGCTACGAATATAGAGTCGGGTGCCGTGATTGCTCCTTCATCGTTGGGAGTAGAGGAACCGATGCTGATGTCGTTGGTACAACAACTCAACGACTTGCGTATCCAGCGTGGAGAACTGAATGAGAAGAACGTGTATTATGCCAAATATACCAAGGATATCAATAACGTCAAGATGGCTATTGATGAGTTGGTAAAATCGATGCGTGCTTCTTTGGAGATAGAAAAACAGGACTTGAAAGAGCGTTATGCCGACGTAGAGCGTGATATTAAGAGTCTGCCTACGAAAGAATTGCAGATGGTGGCTATCGAACGCAATTACCGTATCGATGACAACTATTATACTTTCTTCCTGCAGAAACGTGCTGAAGCCGAAATCCAGAAGGCAAGTAATACTGCCGATAATAAGATATTGGATAAAGCGCGTACCATGTCTGTCGTAAATGCCAAAGAGAAGAGCAAAACAACATCTAAGTATTTGGCTATTGGTTTCTTGATACCACTTGTGTTGATTATTTTGAGCGAACTTGTCTATAATAAACTTCGTACGCCGAAAGATGTTCAGCGGTTGGGATTATTCCACCTGATAGGTATGGTTCGCCATGCTAAGTCGCGTAACCCGACATTGGTGAAGGATAAACCGAGGTCGTCGTATGCGGAAATGCTACGTTCGATTCGAACAAGGATAGAGTTTATCGTGAAACGTAAGGATAACATTACGGTAACGGTAACTTCTACTGAATCGGGTGACGGTAAGACTTTCCTCAGTTCGAACTTGGCTGCTCTATATGGTCTGACGGGTAAGAAGACCTTGCTGGTTGACTTGGATATTCGCAAACCAAACTTGCATACCAAATTAGGTCTGGAAGCAGGTAAGGGTGTGACCAATTACCTGATTGGCGATTGCACGTTGGAAGAGATTGTGGATCATAACACACCATTCAATTTCGACTTTGTACGTGCAGGAACTATTCCTCCTAACCCGGGCGAGTTGATTCATTCAGATGCGCTGACCGAGTTGTTGAAGAAATGGCGTGAAGAGTATCACTTTATTGTGATAGATACTTCGCCTATCGGTTTGGTGCCGGATGCATATACCTTGATTGAACAGACCGATATCTGCTTGTTCGTAATTCGTTGTATGCAAACCAATAAGGCATTCTGCAAACAGACCTTGTTGCAAATGGCAGATGTTGTGGAGAACCAAGAAAAGATTCAACTTGTGCTCTCTGATATTCCTACTGAAGGACATCATGGCTATGGTTACGGCTATGGGTATGGTTACGGTTATGGCTACGGATACGGCTATGGTTACGGTTATGGCTATGGTCAGAAGAAGAGTGGACTACGCTATAAATATGGCAAGGCATACGGCAAGTTATTCAACAAGCCTGAGCGCAATACCTATAATTACTATAGCGATGACGACTCCGCAGATTAACGGAAGGTAGAGATGCCAATTGACGGAAATTAGCGGATAGAGGATATGCCGATTAGGTAATCGTGACGGCTGCTGAACGGGCGGTAATAAACGTAAATGGTATATTCGTTTTCCGTCTCCCAATGTGACCCTTCAATTCGTTGAAGGGTCGCTTTTTTTGTACCTTTAGGGCAGAACCAATACTGATAATCGTGACCACCTTGTTTGACGAGCGAAGTGAGCCAATAACATTTGGCATCAGCATCGTATTGCATTAGGTTATCAGCATTCATCTTGTTCATAAATAAATCGCCTCCGACATACAGCAGACCGTCTAACATTGGTTGGTCTGCCGGTAGCGTCCAATGTACCCACATATATTCGGCTTCGGTATCGCTATCTGCGGTACGTTCCGCATTAATGATAAATTGTCCGTCGGCATCTATTTCTGATATGTACGGCGATAGCGAACGATTTGCGTCAGGCATAAGAATGGCGTGATAATCGTTGCGGTCAAAGAGAATACGGTCGATACCCGTTCCTGCAAAATAGGTGGAATAACTATCAAAATGGCGGTATTCGTTGCCTCCTTCGAAGATGAGCGCACGCCGGTTGATATAGCGCAAACGATTGCCGTCCATATACGTCGGTTGATTGATAACGGCTTGATTATCTAAGCGATGGTTCTGCTGAACGACTATGGTAATTTCTTTCGGGTCGCGAATAGATAACCCGGTAGTAAGGATATCCACGTCAATTTGCTGGTAGCGCCCGTTAAATTCAATCTCCGTATCCGCGCGTACCTTGCCTTGAATGGTTACGCGAGGCTCAACAACACTGAAACAGGCAATAGCCACAATCTTGTCAGGATTGCCGTCCTCGTAGATTTTAATGGCATAGTTGCCACTCGCTTTGAGTTGCATGTCCTCATTGGGGAACGTAAAACGATAGTGGGTATAGTCTTGGCGAGTGTTGATGGAATATTCGTAATCCGTAATATCTTGTGTTGTGAAGCCAGACAAGTATTCGTAACTCTGTAGGTCGCTGGGCATGTTATTTCCGTTGAGATGAACGACAGAATAAGTATATTGGCGCAGGTCGTGGCTCAACTCGTCAAAACTGATTTCAAGCGTGTTGTCCGGCTCGCTGCCGTCAATGATGCCGTCTTTCAGTACCAAGTAGGGACGTTGTAGAACGGAATGGTCAAGGTATTGCAGGCGCAAGGTCTTGACATTCGGTTGCAAAATCTGCGTCTGATATTGGGCTGCGACAGGAAGGCTAACAAGCAGCAAACCTATCCGGATAGCAAGAATATGAAGATGTTTTATTCCCATAACCGTCTGCAAAAGTACAAAAATTATTCCAAATGCACAAAAGAAATGACAGAGAAATTGATTTTTTAGGGAAAATATTTGTATATATCGCAAAAAAGCAGTACCTTTGCACTCGCTTTTCGTTGGAAAACGTTCTGCATAGTGCGGAATTATTCAACGGAAGGGCATAAATTTGAGGTTTAGAACTCGCCACTGTGGCTCAGTTGGTAGAGCAACGCATTCGTAATGCGTGGGTCGCCGGTTCGAGTCCGGCCAGTGGCTCTGGAAAAAGAGATTGTCTGAATGAGGCAGTCTCTTTTTGTTTTCCTCATTGTGTGTATCGTTTTTCCCGAATCAATATGCAACAAACAACATAACATCAACATAACATCAACATAACATCAGTAGAGTCTCATACACCCCCCAAAGGCACCTTCGCAGTACAAAATAAACAACATTGCAGGTCAAAGTACTTGTGTAATTGCAAAAAAAGTAGTACCTTTGCAGTATGATTCGGAATATACTATTCGATTTGGGTAATGTATTGATTGATTTGGACGTGCAACGCACATTCAAAGCGTTTGAAGCATTACTGCCTCAAAAGTCAATTAAGGACTTGCCTGTCACGGCATTAGACCTGATGGGCGGAGGGGAAAGTAAACTCGTACAACTATACCAAACAGGGGATATTTCTACGGAAGATTTTATCCGCACAATCTTGTCTATTTGCCGACCAAACACAACGCGAGAGCAAGTGGTAAACGCTTGGCTGGCAATGCTATTGCAAATTCCTGAACAACGTTTGGAATGCTTACGGCAGTTGAAAAGGGCAGGATATAAAGTGTATATCTTATCGAATATCAACGAGTTACACGTAGATTGGACGTTGGACTATTTCCGCCGTTGCGGTATCGCTGTGAAGGGGCGTAATCACCTTCCCGAAACGGATATACAGAGCGAGAGAATCTATTTGGACGGTGTGTTCTTCTCTAACGAAATGCACTTGGCAAAGCCCGATGCACGTTGCTACGAGGAAGTTATTAAGCAGACAGGAATCCGTCCGGAAGAAACGTTATACATAGATGATTTGCCAGCTAATATTGCTGCAGGACAGCAAGCAGGATTGCAGGTACTGCAAGCGGTAGGCGATGAATGGATACCACGATTGGCAATGTACGATTAGATAATTATAGATTTATGAAAAAGATAGTATTTTATTTCTGTTTGTTCGTTGCAGTATCTACTATGGCTGCGCCAAAATCCGGTCGATACGATGCGATTGATAACTTGCAGGGCGAGAGCCTTTTTAATGCGTTATCCAAAGTGACCAATATCGGCTTTCATACGTTGACGTACAAAGGTCTTTGGGACGCTTATACAAAAACCGATGTCTATCCCGGTACGCAGCAGATTTGGGATATGTATGGCGAGTGCGGGTTTGCGCCCAAGGATAAATGTGGGCAATATGATGGTGAGTGCCAATGCTACAACCGTGAACACTCCATTCCCAAAAGTTGGTTTGGTGGCTCGGAAAGTGGTATAGGTTGCGATATTTTTCATGTCGTTCCTACCGACGGAAAAGTGAATAATGTGCGTGATAA
>JAKSNN010000025.1 GCA_024399755.1 Paludibacteraceae bacterium
CCAAGGACACATGGATTTTCAGTCCATTGCTCTACCACCTGAGCTAAGGTACCATTTTTCGCGAAAAGCGAGTGCAAAGGTACTGCTTTTTTTTGAACTGTGCAAATTTTGCAGCGCTTTTTTTGAAAAATTATTTACTTTTTAGGTATTTATCGGCTTCAATGGCCGCTTTACAACCACTTCCAGCAGCCACAATGGCTTGGCGATAATGTGGGTCGGCACAATCACCAGCCGCAAAAATACCAGCGAGATTGGTGGCTTGTGTGCCGCTGACGGTGCGGATAAAACCTTCCTCGTCCAATTCGATTTGCCCTCGGAAGAGTTGGGTGTTGGGGTGATGCCCGATGGCAAGGAAGAAACCGTTGATGTCGATATGACGGATAGTCTCATCGGGTTCGCCCTTGCGGTAGATAAGGTCGGCTCCCTCCACCTTTCCTTCGCCCGTGAGCGTCAGTGTGTTATGCTCGAAAAGCACCTCAATCTTAGGGTTGTTGAGGACACGTTGCTGCATAATCTCGGACGCACGCAGGAAGGGCTTGCGGACAATAAGATAGACTTTTTCACATAGCCCCGCAAGATAAGTAGCCTCCTCGCAAGCCGTGTCACCGCCTCCTACGACGGCAACGGTCTTTTTGCGATAGAAGAAACCATCGCACGTGGCACACGCAGAGACACCATGCCCGCGATAGGTATCCTCGGAGGGAATACCTAAATAACGCGCAGACGCGCCCGTAGCAATAATCACCGTATCGGCAGTGTACTCGTCGGTGTCCTCCACCCAAATATGGTGCTCACCGTGCATAAAATCCACTTTCGTGACGATACCGCTAACGAATTGCGTGCCAAAACGTTCCGCCTGACGGCGCAAGTCGTCCATCATCTGAAACGGTTCGACGCCATCGGGATAGCCCGGGAAGTTCTCCACGACAGTAGTGGTCATCAATTGTCCACCCATCTGCGGACCTTCGATGAGAATGGGGTTATGGTTGGCACGTGCTGCGTAGATGGCTGCGGTATAACCTGCAGGACCAGAACCAATAATGAGGCATTCGGTGTGTGTCATAGTTAGCGTAAATCGTTAATGAAAGCGTTTGGTTTATTAAGAATAAACTGCGTCTTGGCAGTGATATATTGCGGGTTGCGGAATTGCAGGGTAGTGGTCTTGTTACCTTCCTTCATCTCAATTGACTCGGGATAGAGCGTGGTAACGTCGGCTTTAACTACGTGCTTGAGACGCAACACAAAGCGTTGTACCCCCAAGGACTGGTCTTTTGGCGTGAACGTGATGTAGGTGTGCAGACCGTCTTTGCTCTGGCGCTCGGTGATGTTGCAGACCTTTTGCAGGGCTTTGGCGTAACGCATCGGGTTAGCCTCCAACAATTCCTCTTCAGAAGGCGTGGAGAGCATGAGTTCGTCCGTGCCGGTATTGTAAACGTACAACGTAGAACCATCGTAGGCAGCCTCCATATCCATCATATTGAGCAAGAAAAGGTCGCCGTGAAGCGTCAGTTTGCCCGTGTAGGAAAGGGGTTGCGATACTTGTTCGGCAATCGTGACGGTGAGGTCAGATTGCAGAGTCTTTTGCTCCATCGTGGAGAAGAAAGACTGCAGTATGGTAAGAAGCAGTAACATGGTTGACGATATTGAATGTTCGATTTATACTCCGAGCTCCTGCAATTTTTGTTCCAAAGTATCCAAATCCTGAATTAAAACGTCACGTCCCTTCGGTCCTTTGTTCGGTCCGACTATGCCGGCAGCCTCCAATTGGTCGGATAGTTTGCCTGCACGGTTGTACCCAATTTCAAAGGCACGTTGCAAGCGAGAAGTGGACCCTTCCTGCTTGGTAACGACATACGTAGCCACATCGCGGAACATCGAGTCGAGGCGTTTCATATCCACAGAACCCGGAGCCAACGTATCTCCTCCTTCCTCGTCCGGAGATACATATTCGGGCAGAGGATAAGGCTGCGAATAACGCTGCTGCCCCTGTATATGGTCAACAATGCGGTCCACCTCAGGCGTGTCCACAAAAGCACATTGGATACGCGTGGTGTTGCCGTTGCCGGAATGAAGCATATCGCCCTTACCAACCAACTGGTCGGCACCCTTGGCATCAAGCACCGTGCGCGAGTCAACGACCGATTGCGTGCGGAGCGCAATACGAGTAGGGATATTGGCTTTGATGACACCCGTGACGATGTTGACAGACGGGCGCTGCGTAGCCAAAATCATGTGCATACCTACGGCACGGGCTTTCTGCGTGATACGCGCGATAGGTGTCTCCACCTGCTTGCCTGCCTGCATGATGAAGTCACCATACTCGTCGATGATGATAACAATGTACGGCAGGAACTGGTGGTGCAGACTGCCCGCAATGAGTTTCGACGGATTGAGACGGCGGTTGACAAACTTCTCGTTGTAGTCCTCGAGATTGCGCACGCCTGCATCTTCCAATAACTCGTAGCGGTTCTCCATCTCAATAACGAGCGAATTGAGGGTGTCAATCACCTTTTGGCAGTCGGTAATGATAATCTCCTTATCTTCTACGCCCGGCATAGCCGCCAGATAATGGCGCATCAAGGCACGATAAGGCGCAAACTCGACTTTCTTCGGGTCAACCAACACGAACTTCAACTCGGAAGGGTGTTTCTTGTAGAGCAATGACGTGATAATAGCGTTGATAGCAACGGACTTACCTTGACCCGTGGCACCCGCAACAAGCAAGTGCGGCGTTTTGGCAAGGTCGAACATAAAGACTTCGTTGGTGATAGTGCGCCCGATAGCCACCGGTAACTTCATCTTTTGCTCTTCTTGGAAACGCTTGGAGGCGATGACAGAGTGCATGGAGACGGTTTGCGGCTTTTCGTTTGGCACCTCAATGCCGACAGTTCCCTTACCCGGCATAGGCGCGATAATACGTATTCCGACAGCCGAAAGCGACATCATAATATCGTTCTCAAGCGACTGAATCTTAGCGATACGTGTGCCTGCTTTCGGTACAATCTCGTAAAGCGTGACGGTAGGTCCGACTGTGGCGTGAATCTTCTCAATCTCAATGCCATAGTTGCGCAGAGTCGTGACGATGCGATTGGCGTTGTTTTGCTGTTCCTCCTGATTGATGACAGGCGCCGTCTCGTTGTCGTAAACCTTAAGCAAATCCAACGACGGGAACTTGTAGTACTCAAGGTCTTTCTTAGGGTCGTATGGTCCCATTTTTTTGAGCAGATACTCAGGGTCTTTCAGCAGAAGTTCCTCTATCTTCGGGTCGTTGATATCCAGTTCTGCGTCTTCGTCGGTAGGGGTATCCGTCTCGGTTTCTTCATCTGCCGGTTGGTCGGGACTTTCAGGTTGCTCAACGATGTTAATAAGCGGAGGCTCTTCGGTGATTTCTTCCGTGGTGGGAGGCTCCACTTCCACAGTAATCTCCGGTGCCGGTTCCCCTGTCACCTTTATCGGTTCGGTTTGCGAGACAGACAAATCAATCGTGTTGGAAGTATCCGTGTTTTCGGGGGTAGTAACCTCCGTGCTGATGTCGGTAGCCGTTTCTTCCTCCGTAACAGTTTTTTTTGCAAAGAGGCTAATTAGCCATTGCCAACAACGCTGCATGTGAGGCAAGAAATGACGATCGGTAACGATAAGGAAGATAACGAGAGCAACCACAAGTACGAGGATAGTTCCCGTAGCGTGCATATAATCGTTCATGGCAGAGGCTATCCATTCGCCATGCGCCCCTCCCCATCGAAAGAATGTATTAATACCAGTTAGGATTTGTAGAAAAGCAGCGGTGATAGAGCCCCAAATAAGCCAAAATGCACTTATGAAAAGCACTTTGAGCGGGCGAATCTGTCCTACGTGGAAAAGGCATAATCCATAGAGCACTGCCATAACAATAAACGTAGCACTCATCACTCCAAAACTACCGTCTATCATCCAATGAGCAAGGCGTGCTCCCGGCATACCGAGCCGGTTGCCGATTTCTTTCCCCGATGCAGCATCGGCTGCAGATGTGAAAATAATATCGAAATCTTGACTCCCCGTGAAGAAATAGGATATGTACGAGAGCAAAGCAAACAAAGCCATTCCGCATAAGAGCACACCACAAACGAGTTGCGCTTGCGGGGTATGCATGAATGTCCAAAATTCGCGGAAGAAGTTCTGCTTGCTACCTTTTTCTACGCGAATATCTTGCTTGGCTTGCTCGCTGGATTGCGTGCTATGAATAGATGGTCTGCGTGGCATAATGTGACAAAATAGATAGTAAAAAATGAATTTGGTGCAAAGTTACGATATTTTTTTTGAAATTGCAAATAAACTTTGCAAATGAACGTTATTTATTGAAATATTTTTCGTAATTGTCGAGGAATTTCTGTACCGCTTCGACGACGGGACCATAGTGCTCGCCTCCAGAAGCGTTTTTGTGACCGCCTCCTCCAAAGATGTCGTGCGCGAAGATATTGACAGGGCGGTCACCTTGGCTGCGAAGGCTGATTTTGACTTTGGTCTTGCTTCCTCCTGCTAAGCACACTTCCGAAGGATTGACCTTATCTTCCCGCATGAACACAGAATAATAGATATTGCTGATTTGCAAGGGCAAATTGACGATACCTTCGGCATCGCCCGATTGGAAGTTAAACCGATATAACTCCTTACGGCTCATGTAGATAAGGGCGGTATGATGTTCGGGGAAAAGACGCATTTTCTTGTACAGACAATAGCCCATCAATTGCATTCTATCGGCGGAATACTGGTTGAAAACGGAGTTGTAAATGGCGTCTTTGTTGACTCCGAGTGCCACCAACTGACCGACAATCTCATACATTTCGGGATAATTGCTGTTGAAAGAGAAATTGCCCGTATCGGTCATCATGCCCGTATAAAGACATTGTGCTGCCGCGAGAGGCAGTCGGTTTTCGCCTTTTTCGATTTGATAGATGAGGCGGTAAACAAGTTCTGACGCGGAAGGGCTATCGGGATAACTGATACATACATCTACAAACGGGTCAGGGTTGAGGTGATGGTCAATGAGAATAATCGGCAAGTTGCGCGTTTGTTTTTCCGTAATAAGTTGCTCTCCTAAAGCACCGATACGCTTGGGCTCGTTAAAGTCAGCACAAATGGCAATATCTGCTTGAGCAAGGCATTGGTCAGCCTTCGCTTTGTCCGTTTCGTAAATCAAGACTTCTTCTGTACCGGGCATCCATGCGAGAAACGAAGGAAAATGATTCGGAACAATCACCGTAATCTCGCGGTTGGATATGTCGTGGAGCGAAGCCATATAATGTTTCAATCCCAATGATGACCCCATGGCATCACCATCGGGAGACATGTGCGTAAGAATCACAATGCGTTTTGCAGATGCTACAAGACGCTGGAAGTCTTGCACTTGCGCGGAAGTAAGTTTAAGAGAGAGCGACATATTATTCGTGAATAAAAAGTTCGGTAGGATAAGTAATATTAGTAAGGAACAAGCCTTCCGCAGGTGCGGATTGACCTGCGGCACAGCGATTGTGTTGAGCAATGATGTCGCGGAATTGTGGAACAGTCATTCTGCCTTTGCCCACTTCAAAGAGAGTACCTACTACTGCCCGTACCATATTCCGCAGAAAACGGTCAGCGCAGATTGTAAATATCCCAATGGAGGCGGTAGCGGAGGGGATAGTTGTCCATTCGGCTTGTTGCACATTGCAGATGGTGGTTTTTACATCGGTGTGTACACGGCAGAACGAAGCAAAATCCTGTTTCCCTAATAGCGCTTTGGCAGCCTCGTTCATCTTTTGATAGTCCAACCCTGTAGGCACACGGGCGATTTGGCAAGGTAGGAAAGCGTTTTTCTGCTCCGTAATGCGGTATTCGTAGGTGCGTGCAATGGCATCAAAGCGAGTGTGCGCGTCGTCTCGCACAGGCATGATAGCCTGCACAGCAATGTCTTGTGGCAAGAGGTTATTGAGTCTGCCCATGAAAGCAGAGATGTCGGTTATAGTATCCGCTACGTCAAAATGTGCGTACATCATCTCGGCATGTACACCTGCATCTGTCCGTCCCGCAAAAGTGAGTCCTACAGGTTGACGAAGGATAGTGGCAAAGGCTTGCTCCATCGTCTGCTGGACGGTGATGCCGTTGGGTTGCGTTTGTGAACCGTGATAGGCTGTGCCACAATATGAGAAACGGATAAAATAGCGCATAGATTATCTGTCGTTCTCCTTTCCTTTGTGCAAGAAACTCTGAATCAGTCCGTGTATTTCCGGACTTAATCGGGAAGCGTAGGCAATGGCTGCGGCTCCGCCTATCAAGACAACGCTTCGCAAGATACTGCTACACCATAGATTGGATATAGGCACATAGTGCAGGCATACCTCGTTTATACCGATTACTCCCGCCAAAAGGAGTGCCGTGAAACATAAACTGCGTGAGAAAGGCGATGTATGAAGCGTACATATCACGGTTGACACAATCATGGCGAAATAAATGGCGTAGGCAAATAAGTTGCTCATTGCTGCCCCGTCCATACCCAAATGAGGTATCAACCAATTGTTAAATAATATGGAGCAAATGGTCAGTATGCACGAGAAAAGTAGCGTAAATGCGTAGTAACGCGAATAAGAAAGTGCGGTTTGCGTAATGCTAAACGTTGCCATAACTAATTGACTGAGAGCCAAAATGAACACGACATTTCGTGCCGAAGCAAAGGTCTCACCGTTGGGTAGAATATGAAAAATTAAGTCTATATTCACCCAAATTAACATAAAAATGAAAGTTCCCACAAGGAACGTATTGGAGCAGACTTGCTGAATGAGAGTTTTGCATTGAATTTGGTCGTTCTCCTTGATAGCCGCTGCTAATTGCGGAGAAGCAATGGCTGTAAGGGAACGATAAGGTATAGAGACCATCACTGCCATATAGGTAGCGATGGCGAAGATGCCTGTGTAGTTAAGTCCCATTTGGGCTGTAATAAAAAACGATGATAGCGTAGGTGCCATCACAGAGGTTAAGGCAGAGACAAACAAGAACCCTGTATATAAAAGGTACTCGCGCACGAGCGCGCGATGCTCTCTTAGAAATTGCCAATCGGGGCGGAAAGATAGATGTCCGTAGATGCAGACATAGAGGATATTGATGAGCGCGGCTATGGCATAATTGAGCGAAATGGCAATTACAAAGCCGTCCATTGTCAGTACATCAAACGCATAGAGCAGGTAGATGACAAGCAGACCTATCCGCACCACCAGTTCGCGTACAGCACGTGGTACAACGATGCGCATTAAAGCGTTGGCGCTCGTTTCAAAGATGGTTTGATAAAGCAGAAAAAAGGCAATAGGCAGAACGAAATAATAGTAGTCCACAAAAAGTGATGACTTCTCGCTAAACCAATTGCTCAAGGGTACGTGACATGCCCAAAAGATTGTCGTGAACAGAAGAAAACCGATAAAGGGCACTATGACAGCCCAAAAGAAAAAACCGTGGTGCGCATTGTGCCCACCGATATTTTGTTCACGGAAATACGGAAAAAAACGAATTATTGAGGAGGATGTGCCCATTTGTGCCAGCCCAACGAAGAGAGTTGCGGCATCAATAAGCACTCGTGCCAACCCGATCTCCTCGGTAGTGAGGAATCGGGTCAGAACGAAGAATGTGGTAACAAAGCCCACCGCAACCCCAAGATAGGTTACGATGGTGCCTTTGATTGATTGTCGGGCAATGATACCCATGTGCTCGAAATGAAATTACTTCTCGATGCCGAGCAGTTCAACCTCGAAAATCAACGTGGAATAAGGAGGGATATTACCCATTTCGCGAGAGCCGTATGCCAACTCTTGCGGGATAACGAAGCGGAACTTCGAACCAACAGGCATCAGTTGTACGCCCTCTGTCCAACCTTGAATTACTTGATTCAGTCCGAAAGTGATAGGCTCACCGCGGTCAACGCTGCTATCGAATACAGTACCATCAATTAACGTACCATGGTAGTGTACTTTTACTTTGTCGGTTGCGCTTGGCTTAGGACCTTTACCCATCTTGATAACCTCGTATTGCAGACCGCTTGCGGTGGTGGTAACCCCTTCTTTCAATGCGTTTTCAGCAAGATATTTCTCACCCTCTTCCTTTACATTGCCGTATTTGATGGTGTTGATTGTGTTTTGAATGTATTCGCCGGCAACCATAGCGTCCCAAGCGGTGTCGCCTAACATTGCGTTAACAAAGCCTTGCTTGATGAGTTCGAAATCGGTGGTAAGAGTTGCTACGCCAATCAGACCTTCTGCTTCTTGCTCTTTGATAGTCTTACCGATTTGTTCGCCAGTATTGACGAGTTGTGGATTGTGCAGACGTGTCTTGAGTGCTTTATTGAGCGCCTTAATCATGTCGTTCACCATAGTGCCATCGCTATCGTTGTTGAGAACGTACATCTTGATTTCAGTACCGTTGAGCATACCGAAAGCGTAGTTGATACTATCAATACGACTAACCAACGAGATGGTTTTAGCCTTTGTAGGGCATTGACCTTTGATGCACTTGCCTGCTTGACCTTCCTCTGCCTGAGATGTTTGATAAGCGGCTTGGAAATAGGTGCGAGCGTCATCTGCGTTCATGACAGTGCTGTCCTCATAAATGCCATTAACGAGACCTTGCAAGAAGATCTTCTCGTTCAAAGTCCAAGCGCTATTATCCGCCAGACCCTTTTCTTCGGACATCTTGATAGCCTCACCGAGGTTCTTACCGATACCTGCGGCTTCGCTCAGTTCTTCTACTTTGCCATCGTAGCCACGTTGCAGAGCCTCTGCAAATTCCTTTACAGTAGCTTTGTCGCTGTCGTTAGCAAGTTGATACATCTTGATTTGTGCTCCGTTTACCAAGCCAAGGGCATAGTTGATGGAGTCGTTTTGGTTGGCAAGTTCTACGTGTTTGATTTTGTAGGTGTTGCCACATGAGATCATTGCCATCATGGCAAGAATCATTAATGATGACTTTTTCATACTGTTTGTTTTTTGTTTATGTTGTTTGTTATTTGGTTATTCGATGCCGAGCAGTTCTACGGTAAAGATAAGGGCTGCGTAAGGAGGAATACTTGCGCCTGCACCCTGTTCGCCGTATGCGAGTTGGTAAGGAATATATAGTTTATATTTAGAGCCTATAGACATCAGTTGCAGACCTTCTGTCCAGCCTTTGATGACTTGATTGAGGGCAAACGAGATAGGCTCGCCACGCTTGTAACTGCTATCAAAAACAGTGCCATTGATAAGTGTCCCTTCGTAATGAACACGCACGGTGTCGGTTGCTTTTGGTTTTTGTCCGAGAGTGCCTTCGATTATCTCGTATTGCAGACCGCTGGCTGTGGTTTTTACTTCGGGGCGTTTCTTGTTTTCTGCCAAGAACTTCTCGCCTTCCGCTTTGGCTTCGCCTGCTATTTTGGCTTCCAACTCGCCAAAGAACTTGCCCAAAACGGTTTGTGCTTCTTGATAACTGATTTGTGGTTGTTTGTGCTCCAGCACATCTTGAATACCTGTTGCAAGGTCTTGATACTGCAGCGAAGTTACACCGCTGCCCATTAGGTTCTGACCCATGCTCAAACCTAAAGCATAACTGATTTTATCCATATTATTTAGTTGTTGTTATATTGTTCATCTTTTGTGTTGACTTATTCGACAACCTCAAATGAGTTGGTGCATGCGGGCAATATACTTGCCGATGATGTCAAACTCAAGGTTGACGATAGTACCTACCTGAATATATTTGAAGTTAGTTACCTCATGGGTATAAGGAATGATGCAAACGCTCACATAGCCTTTGTCGTTCTTTACATCCGGTTCGCAAACGGTCAGGCTGACACCATTGATGCTCACAGAACCTTTATCTACACAGAAGTAGCCTCGTTTAATCATTTCGGGTGTGGACTCATATTCGAAACGATAGTACCAACTGCCGTCCGTCTCGTGTACGTCAATGCAGCGTGCTGTTTGGTCAACATGCCCTTGTACGATGTGTCCGTCCAGCAGTTTATCCATAGACATAGCGCGTTCCAAGTTCACCCAATCGCCTTCTTTCAATTGGTCGAGATTGGTGCGATTCAGTGTCTCCTGCATGGCAGTAACGGTATAGAGGTCGCCTTCGTTCTTTACCACCGTTAGGCAAACGCCGTTGTGGGCGATGCTTTGATCAATACCCATTGTGGCGGGGTAAGGATTACGAAGCGTAAAGTGTTTATTTCCTTGTTCTTGCTCAATCTTTACGACTTGAGCCATCTGTTCGATTATTCCGCTAAACATAATATATTATTTTTTGCTGCGCAGCAGCGTTTTAAGGTCAAAGTGATAAAGTAAACCTACATATATAAATAGGAGTAGGGTACCGATACCCATTTTCAACCAGATATTCTCCGGCAGGAAATAGCGTATGCCGTGGAAGATACTTAGTAGTCCCAACGTGATACAGGTATAAGCCCCGATGCGTTTCAGGTCGTAAGGTATTTCCAAATGTTTGCGCCCGATAAAGTAACTGAGAAGCATAATCACAAAGTAGCATACGGTAGAAGATGCTGCACTTGCGATATACCCGAAACGAGGTACACACAGAACCTGCAGTCCGAAAGTGATTACCAATCCGATGAGCGAGAACCATGCTCCCCATTGTGTCCGGTCGGTCAGTTTGTACCAAAATGAAAGGTTGAAATAGACGCCTTGGAATATGTATGTCCATAATACGATGGGCACGATTATCAAACCTTCCCAATAGGTAGGGGCGATGATGAACTTCAGCAAATCAAGATAGAAGACCATTCCTAACAAGATGAGGAAAGAGAACAGAATGTAGTACTTCATAGCGTCAGCGTATGCCTCTACCGATTGTCTATCCTTGTGTTTGGCAAAGACGAACGGCTCGTAGGCATAGCGGAACGCCTGCGTGAACATCATCATGACCATAGCCACCTTGAAGCATGCCCCGTAGATTCCTAATTCCGATTGTGCTGTCGCCATCGGGTCAGTAGAGAGAATTGCAGGGTGGAGTAACGGGAAGAGGATACGGTCTAACGTCTGATTCATAATGCCACAAACGCCCAAGACGAGTAGCGGTAACGAATAACGTAACATCTCGCCTAAGAGTTGCCAATCCATTAAGGGCGAATCTTGCCGGTTCTTCCGTTCGGCAAAGATTGTGGGCAGGAGGCAAAGCGTCTGTATGCCCGTCGCCATAATGTTGGCTACAAACACATAACCTACACCATAGTCGGGATTGTACCACGCCGCAATGATACTCCAATCCTGAATCTTCGGACAAAGGACAAGGAAGAACAGATTGAGCAAGATGTTCAGTACCACAAAGAGCAACTTCAATGCCGCAAATAGTATCGGACGCTTTTGATAACGCAGGTAAGCAAACGGAATACAAGCAAACGCGTCCATTGCTACCGTTACGGAAAGCAGCGCAATAAACTCTGCATGGTCGGGGTAGTCAAGCGCATTGGCAATAGGCTGCGCAAAGACGCAACATACTACGGCAAACACGAGTGAAGTCGTAAATAAGCAGATGAGTGAGGAACGATATACCGATGCAGGATTTGCACCTTCCTTGTTGGCAAAACGGAAGAAACCTGTTTCCATGCCATAGGTCAGAATCACCAGCAGAAGGGCTGTCCAAGCATAGAGATTGGTGACGATTCCATAGTCCGCCTGACACGCCAATACATACGTATAAAGCGGCACAAGCAGCCAGTTAAGGAACTTGCCGATGATGGACGAAAGACCATAGATGGCGGTTTCTTTCGCCAAGACCTTCATTTGTTTACTATCTGCCATTTCCTTCTACAATAATTACGATTTCCCCTTTAGGCGGGTATTGCCTAAAGTGTTCAGCCAATTCTGCTAACGTACCACGTTGTGTATCTTCATGCACTTTACTTATCTCGCGTGTTACCGATGCTCTGCGCTCTGCGCCAAGATACTGCGCCAACTCTGTAAGTGTCTTTTGCAAGCGGAAAGGCGACTCATAGATAATCATCGTATGGTCTTGTTCCGCCAATAGTTTCATACGTGTCTGTCTGCCTTTCTTTTGTGGCAGGAAACCCTCGAAATAGAATCGGTCGTTAGGTAGCCCGCTGTCTATCAAGGCTGGTACGAATGCTGTTGCACCCGGGAGACATTGTACTTCTACTCCACGTTCCACACAAGCCCGAACAAGCATAAATCCGGGGTCGGATATGCAGGGTGTACCCGCATCGGAAACAAGTGCCACGGTCATACCTGCTGCAATCTTATCCGCCATATCGTCGGAGGTCTCGTGCTCGTTGAACTTATGGTGTGAACGCAACGGGGTATGTATATCGTAATGCTTGAGCAGCACCGACGATGTGCGTGTATCTTCCGCCAAGATGAGCTCCGCCTCTTTGAGGACACGAATGGCGCGGAGGGTCATATCCTCCAGATTGCCGACAGGTGTAGGTACGACGTAGAGCATTAGTTGAATCTGCGATGAAGTGTGTTGATAAAGAGTTCGTATGCCTGCGATTCTTTATCCCAATCAAAGTGACTATTGATATAATTGACAGCATCGTCAAACGATACTTGGTCGTTGATTTCTTCCAAAGTACGTTGCATCAATTCCACATTCTGGGCAAATAGTTCGCGTTGAAAAAGGAAACGATCGCCAATGGAGATGGCTTTGCGTATGTCAGCCACAGGCGCACCAAACATCGAGCCGCTTTTCTGCGCAGCAGGTTGTGAGGCGGGCTTAGGTGCCGGTGCGGGTTGCGGAACAACCTTCGGTTCTTCTGCAGGCTGCGGTTGCTCAACAGGTTTCTCTTTGTGTTCAACTACTTTGGGCTCCCGTTTGATGGCAGGCTTGGCAACTACTTTGACTTCTTCTTCCTCGTCATCATCGGCTGCTATGTCGTTATCTACCAACTCGTCTGCTACTTCGGCTTCCAATTGAGCCAAACGTTTACCTAACTCCGATACCTGTTGCTCGTGTTGGGTACTTGTCTTCACAAGGGTGGCTACTTGTTCAGCCAAGTTAGTGGCGTTTTGTTCAGCCTGCTTGCGTGCTTCTGCCTCTGTGTTGAGTTGCTCCGTCAGGGCGGTATTTTGCTCTTTCAGTTCGTCCGCCAATGTCTTCAAGGCGGTGGTTTGCTCGGTAGCAGCGATTACTTGTCCGCCAAGAGCAGCAATCTGTTCGTTAGCGGTAGTGAGCAGTTGGTCGGTTGTAGCTGCCTGCTGCTCAAGAAAGGCGATACGCTGCTCCAGAGCAACCATCTGTTGCTCCAGAGACTCAGCGTAATCGGCTATTTTAATCAGTTCTTCTTTCATGTATCACAAGAATTAACTATTGGTTGCTTCGTTGATTTTCTTCAGCATAGCGAACATGATAATGGCTGAAACAAGGCACAACCCCATCAGGATAGCCCAGTTAGCCCACAAGGGCACTTTATTCCAAAGCATTGAAGGAATGGAACTTAGGTAGTTACCAATAGCGGTAGCAGCAAACCACAAGCCCATCATCAGTCCCTTATATTTTGGAGGTGCCACTTTGCTGACAAACGATATACCCATCGGGCTCAGCAGCAGTTCGGCAAAGGTAAGTACCAAGTATGTAGAAATCAAGTTGGTCGGAGCCACCAGCGTAGGCGATACAGTTCCGTTAAGTTGGGCAGGCGACATCAAACCATGAGAAGCCAACATCATGATGAGGTAACCGATGCCGGCAACCACCATACCGAGGGCAATCTTCATAGGAGCGCTTGGCTCTTTGCCTTTTTTAGCCATAGCGCCGAAGAGTGCCATGCTGACAGGGGTCAGGGCTACAACGAAGAACGGGTTGAACTGTTGGAACTCTTGCGGCAAGATATGAATTTGTGTGTCCATACCTTGATAGAGAGCGTATGCGCCACCCCACAAAGCCAACGTAACTATGCTGCAAATGATTCTGCCTTTGTTCTTCTCCGATTGGAAAGCGCCAAACAAGGTGTAGATAGAAACGGCTATCAAGAAGAGTGACCAAATGTTGAATCCGATACGGGTGAAACCTTCAACCATGCTTTGCGTATAGTCGCGGGCGAAGTAGGTGAGGGACGAACCGTTCTGGTGGAAAGCCATCCAGAAGAAGATAACTACGGCAAACACCATGCAGAGGGCGAAGATGCGGTCGCGGGTTTGTTTTGGAGTCAGTTCTGCCACGCTCTCTTGACCTTTGGCTTGTTTAGCGTTATAGTCGGCGTGTTTGTACCAGTTGCGGCAAGCGAAATAAATAGCGATAGAGAAAATCAGGCTCACGCAAGCCACGGCAAAGCCCCAGTGGTAAGCGCCGGAGAGTTGCTCGATATAGTTCTGCGAGAATCGCATCAGATCGACACCTGCGCCCGACATTTGTTCTGCCAGTTGGGTTAAGGTCTGTTGTCCTTCTGTAGTGATAGTGCCGTTGATGAATTGATGTGCCAAAGCAGGAATGTTGGCGTCGTAACTCAGTCCGTTCATACCTAACACTTTGTTGGTGATAGCGGTAGCGGTAGCAGGAGCAAACATAGAACCGATGTTGATTGCCATGTAGAAGAGCGAGAATGCGGAGTCGCGTTTGTCGGCATATTTAGGGTCGTCGTAGAGGTTACCTACCATCACTTGCAGGTTGCCTTTGAAAAGACCCGTACCGATGGCGATAAGTACCAAAGCGGCAATCATCATCACGAGTCCCATGGTATTTGCCGGCGTAGGAATAGCCATGCAGATATATCCGAGGAACATGACGCATACGCCCATCACGACGCATTTGCCGAAGCCGATTTTGTCGGCAAGCATACCACCGAATACCGGTAAGAAATAAACTAAAGCGAGGAAACCCGCATAAATCTGTCCTGCAACGGCTGCGGAAAATCCGAACTTAGCCTGCAAGAACAAAAGGAAGATGGCTAACATCGTGTAGTAGCCAAATCGTTCGCCTGTGTTGGCAAGAGCCAATGCATACAAGCCTTTTGGTTGATTCTTGAACATAACGGTTAATTTTTATTTGGTTAGTTTGTTTTTATATCTCTCTTAACTCTTAATTCTTAATTCTCACTTCTCTTCCACCACTTCGCACCAGTTGTACTTATCCTCTGCTCTGCCGTATTGAATATCTTGCAGGCGTTGGTAGAGTCGGGTCATAATCGGTCCGGGGGTGCCGTCCCCGAAGGTATATGTAGTTCCCTTATCGGGGTCGATTATCTTGTCGATAGGCGAAATCACACATGCCGTTCCGCAGGCTGCGGCTTCCGTCATATCCTGCACATCGCGCAAGCGTATGTGCCGTCTCACTATTTTCAGTCCCATCTCTTTTGCCAAGACCATCAGGCTGTTATTCGTGATACTCGGCAAGATGGCGAGGCTCTTTGGTGTCCAGTATTCCCCGTTGCGGATACCGATAAAGTTAGCCGCACTACATTCGTCGATAAACGTATGGCTCTTGCTATCGAGGAAAATACAGTCCATTCCCTGCAGGTGGGCGGCTTCGGTGGCGCGGAACGATGCCGCGTAGTTGCCTCCTACCTTGAAAGCGCCTGTTCCGTATTGTGCTGCACGGTCTATATGGCGATTCACGATGAAGGTTGTGCAATGGAACTTCCCCCGATAGTATGGTCCGACGGGCGAAGGAATGACGATAAACTCAAAATCTGCGCCCGGTCCGACACCTAATCGGGGAGTAGTGCCTATCAATAGCGGACGGAAATAAAGGGTTGCTCCTGTGCCGTAAGGAGGCATAAACTGAAGGTTCTTCTTCAATGCCAAGCGAATAGCACTCCCAAATAATTCCGTAGGTACAGGTGCCATCTTCAGTCCGATAGCCGATTGCTGCATACGTTTGGCATTCTCTTGCCAGCGGAAGATGCGAATCTTACCATCTACGCCACGAAAGGCTTTCAGCCCTTCAAAGGCTTCCTGACCATATTGCAGGCACGTTGCGCTCACATGCAGGTGAAGGTATTTGTCCTTGGTAGCATACGGTTCACCCCATTCGCCAACCAGTTCGCCGTTTTGCCATTTCCCATGAAAAGCGCAACGGACGATATAGTCCGTATCCATGTACTGAAATCCCAATGTCTTCCAATCTATATCCATAACTCTTATCTCTTATCTCTTATCTCTTAACTCTTAACTCTTAATTCTTAATTCACAATTCCTTCCGCTCCCATGTTCATCAGCAGGTCGATAATGCTCAGGTTCTTCTGAAAGCCGTTCTTAGTTGCAAATATCTGATAGTATTCGGTATAATCGTGTTCGTTCTTCTCGTCCCAGATCCATTCCAACTCTTTGCCCTGCCAACTCTGTGTGGTACGTGTGCGGTTGCCTTGCCGTGTCGGCTGATTGTGCAGGAGTTGGCAGATCGTATCGTGCAGTTCCATGTCGAAGTCCATCAGGTAGGTCCATTGTTTCTCATAGTAAGGTATCAAATACTCCTCGTAATAGCGGAAGTAGGGCGTATGCTCGTATGCACTCTTGAGTGCCATCCAGTGTTGCCGTTGCCAAGGCGTCTGATAACTTATCCGTACATCTTTGGTCAGTTGTTTGCTGTCGCATTTCACGACGGGAACCGTCAACATCTGCGTGCCGTTCACTCCCGCAATCACACATCTATTCCGATACGTCCGTTTCGGGAACGACTCCCATGCCTCCACTTCTATCTCTTCCTGCTCACCTGCTTCGGCTAATGCCTTGTAGTAGGCTATCGGACCCATATATGCTGCCGGTACTACCATTACCGCATCGCGTTTTGTCCTAATCTGTCCCAACGGATATGCCCGTGTAACCAAGGGTGGTCTTTCTCGATACTGAGCCAGATGAATACGGGACGACCTACGATATGGTCTTCCGGTACAAAGCCCCAGTAGCGGCTATCGGCGGAGTTGTGGCGGTTATCGCCCATCATCCAGTAGTAGTTCATCTCAAAGACATAGTCTTCGCCTATAGCCATCGGCTTGTGTTCGTAGGCGTTGGCAATACGGGCATATACCCAATAGTTCTCCTCCGTGATACGCAACGTGTCGCCTCGTTTCGGAATATAAATCGGTCCGTAGTTGTCGCGTGTCCACGAGTTGTGCCCTAACGGATACACTTCTCCGCCGTTGGTCTCCGGCTCAATCTCGATGCCCAATACATGCGGGTTCTTCTGCAGTTCCGCCTTCATTTCTACGGTCAGGGGGAAGTGGTACAGCCCGCTTTCTATCGTCACGCGGTCATCTTTGCTAACGCCTATCTTGTCGAGATAGGTATTGGTCAAGAGGTGTCCATCGGTACGGACGAAGTAGTTGTATTGTTTGCCGTCGCGCATCGGTTCGGAGATACCGTTGATGAATATGATGTTATTGATTATCTGCAACGAATCGCCGGGCGTGCCGACACAGCGTTTCACGTAGTTCTCACGTCTATCTACGGGGCGGGTGATGATATTGCCGAACACGTCCTTACGGCTATGGACAGCCTCTTTGCCGTAGTAGTGGCAGAGGGTGTAGTAGTCGGGGTTCTGCATCTTCTCGCAAACCGTATCGCCTGCGGGGAAGTTGAATACCACGATGTCGCCTTTCTGCGGTTCTGTCCAACCTGCAAGGCGCTTGTACGCCCATTGGGGTTTCTCGATATACGACTTGCCTCCGCCTAACGCTGCGGGAAAAGTATGCTGCACGAGAGGCATAGAGAGCGGGGTATTCGGTACGCGCGGACCGTATGCCATCTTGCTCACAAAGAGAAAATCGCCCACACGCAAAGTCTTTTCGAGCGAGGAAGACGGAATCTGGTAGTTCTGGAAGATGTAGAGGTTGATAAAATATACGGCTACCAGCGCAAACACAATTGCGTCTATCCAAGAGAAGACGGTATATAGCACTTTGTTCTCGTGCGGATTAGGGGCTTCGTCTTTGGCTGCGGGGCGGTACTTGCGCCACCAGCCGTAGTTGACAAACTTCGTTGTGAGGGCGTCGATGATGTGCGGCAGCAGGGCAAGCCATGCGAGGCTTTTCCAGTCGCCCCATGCTACCCAAACGACAAACACGGCATATAGGCTGCCCCATATCCCTGCTTTTAGCCAAGCCTTTCTTGGTACTTGCTGTATTCGGTCTCTTACGCTTTGCATATATCTTTTTTCTGTATTGTTTTCTGTTTCTAACGTGCTATCTTTTCTGCTGCCATCACAGCCCCCAAAGCAAAACCTTGTCTGCCTTTGGCGATGTGCGTGATGACGATGGTATCTTCGGGGCTGTCCCACGTGACGGTATGTATGCCAGCTACTTCCCCCTCGCGAATCGACTCCATCGGTATGGTTTGCCAGTCGGTATGACGTACCTCGGCTATGCCCTCAGCGATTGTTTTGGCGGTACCGCTGGGCGTGTCCAACTTATGGATATGATGGGTTTCCGTGACGGCAGGCGTGTATTGCGGCAGGCTGTTCATCTGCTCTGCGAGATATTGGTTCATACCGAAGAAGAGGTTGACGCCTACCGAGAAGTTACTTTTCCAGACGAGTATCTGTCCTTTTTGTTCAGCTTCTGCCATCAGGCTGGCGGCGTCCCAGCCTGTTGTGCCGCATACCACGGGTATGTTTTTGTTCCACGCTTGCCGGATGTTCTGTTCGGCAGTTGCAGGGGTAGAGAACTCAATCGCCACCTGTGCCGACAGGAACTCTTTCGACTGGAAACCTGTTTCGGGGGCGAACACGGGGAAAGAGTCGTCTGTTTGCTCCGTGAAAGCATCTATAGCGCAGACTATTTGGTGTCCGCGTTGCAGGGCAATGTCGCGAATGATATGCCCCATTTTGCCGTATCCTATTAACGCTATACGCATACGTGTGTACAAATTAGCGTACAAAGGTACTACAAATTTTCCGAATGTGCAAGAGAAAAGAGAAAAAAATCCTTGTAGCGGCACATTTACTGGATAGTGCGA
>JAKSNN010000026.1 GCA_024399755.1 Paludibacteraceae bacterium
AACTGCGCAAAGCCCTCGAAGCAGCAGGCGTCATTCGCGGACTGAATAGCGGATTCTAATTTTTTCAACGGAGCGCAACATACTTTTTATCAAACACTTAAATATATGGATATGAAAAAACTAAGTTTGCTTATTCTACCTTTAGTACTCTGCATTTTGGCAGGGTGTGGTGCCAAAGTTTCACAGGCACGTTACGACTATAAGAGTCAAGTCCTTTCTGCCAACTACGATGGCACATACGTCATCCGCGTTCATATACGCGCTCGCAACGCAGCTATCGCTTTTACTGATGCACAGCGCAAAGCCGTCAAAGAGGTCATTTTTAGTGGCGTTGAGGCTGCTTCGGATGGCGTCAAACCGCTCCAACCTATTCTCTTCGACATGAATGCCGAACGCAAATACGAAGACTATTTCAATGCTTTCTTCGTTGATGAAGGGGAATGGACTAAGTATGTTTCCTTGCATGACAAACGTACAGGAACGACCCATTACAAACGAGATGGAAGACAAATGCTTGAAGTAATTACTGTCAGCGTGGACCGTGCTGGACTGAAAGCCAAACTGATTGCCGACAAGATTTTGGTTCCCTAAACTATGTTAACAACACTCTAAACTGATACGAATATGCGTAAACTATTTATTCTTACTGCATGTGCCCTGTGTGCTGTACTGACTATGGCACAGACCGCCGCACACAAACCTACTTTGATGGTTATTCCTTCGGATGCGTGGTGCATCAAAAATGGCTATTACACCGAGGTGGACAATATTGGTAACATCCAAAAAGTTCCTGATTACAGGAGAGCACTACAAGAGGACATGAACCTCAAACTAGCTATTGCTACCATCAACGACCTTATGGCTGAACGCGAGTTCCCTTTGCAGGACCTGGAGCAAACGCTCAAGAATATCGAGCAAACCAATGCCACTATGATGGCTGTCATCAGCAAAGAAGGCAACTCGATGGCAGAAAGCCTCTACGACAAAATGACACGTACCGCTAAAGCCGACATCATCCTCGAACTCACTTGGGACATCACAACACAAGGACCTAAAAACACTCTCAGTTATGTCCTTGAAGGGAAAGATGCCTATACAAACAAGAGTATTGGCGGTGCCAATGGTACAAGTACCCCTTCCATTGCTGCCGATGTTGCTTCCCTCTTACGTGAAGCTGTCTTGGCGAATATTGACAACTTCAATAATCGCTTGCAAATGCACTTTGAAGATATGTTTGATAAAGGACGCGAAGTTACTATCAACATCAATGTCTTTGAGAACAATGCTGCGGGCATAGATCTCGAATCTGAGGTAGGACCTGACCAACTCGAACTCATTGAGATTATTGACGACTGGATGGCGACTAATACTATTCAAGCACGCTATACCAAACAGTTCTCTACCGAGAATGCTGCTTCATATACGCAAGTACGTATCCCCCTCTTTAAGAACAATGGCAATCCTATGGATACCGAGCAGTTCGCGCGTGAACTGCGAAACATGTTACGTAAAGAGCCTTATAACATCCCCGTCAAGGTGATGCCACAAGGATTAGGAACTTGCCGTCTTATCATTGGCGAGAAATAATTCGCTCTGCTAATCAACATATTAAAGTACAATCACTATGAAACGCATTTCTATTTTGATAATGGGACTGGCTATGATGCTTCAAGTCCATGCACAATATACAAGTCAGATTGCTATCTGCCCTATCGTGTCTGAAGTCTCTGAACATTTTCCACAGACTGCAAAAACGCAACTCACTAACAAACTGGTTCAAGTGCTTACTACAAATGGTGTGGCTTCGTCCGATGTTCTCGGACAATTCATAATCTCCGCCTTTGCCGTTCCACAAGAGAAAACTATTTTGGCTGGACCTCCGATGCAGATTCTTGAACAGATTGAGATTACACTTTACATCGCCGACTATACCAACAAAGTCATTTTCGCTTCTACTACTTTGGAAGCCAAAGGGTGTGGTACTGATGACGATCGCAGTTATATCAACGCCATCAGCAAAATGAATGTCAAGTCCGACAAAGTAGCCACATTCGTACAAGAAGGTATTACCAAGATTGTGGCATACTACGATGCCGAGGCTGACAATATCATGACGAAAGCCCGCACGTTAGCCAAAATGAAGAAATACGATGAAGCCCTCTATTTGGTTACGTCTATTCCTACACAATGCAAGAAATACAACGAGGCAAACGCTCTCGTTCTGGATATCTACCAACAACGTGTTGATCAAACATGTAACGAGAACTTGGCTCTCGCTCGTACCACTTGGGCTGCTGCCCAAAACGCTACAGGGGCGGCTACTGCTGGACAATATTTGTCACAAATATATCCTGATGCTGCTTGCTACGATGAAGCCATGGCTCTCTACAATGAGATTAAAAACAAAGAACTCGACGACTGGAAATTCGAAATGAAGAAGTACCAAGATGGTATAGACCTCGAGGCTCAACGTATCAACGCTGCACGCGAAGTAGGTGTAGCGTATGGTAAAGGACAACAACCAACAACTACTAATATAGGATTTTTACACTAATGAACACACGTAAACGATTATCTATCATCATCTCTGCCACCTTTATGGTAGCAGGTATAATGTGTGCCCAATCTACTACAGGGCAACTCAATGAATATCGCCGCAACTCGCTGGCTACTATGCTTGTCTATCACCCAGAAGACGAATTTGGCTCACAGATTTATCAAGCATTCGACTCTATCCCTACACCAGACAAATACGATGACCACAACTTGGTTTACCGTGTCATCAACAACGACTCCATTGCAGGTGTCAAACGTAATGGTGCAGGGCTTATCAAGGCTCAATACGGCAAAACTCTTACATCAGCAGATGTTGCTAAGAATGCGCAGAAACTGGAGGAGATACTCAATCAGAACCTATGCGGAAATCTCCTCGTAGCGAAATGGTTTGGTCTGAACATTGAAGAAGAAGACCCGCAGAAATGGCATTTTGATACCGAACTTATCCAATCACGCGGACAATACAATGCTTCGGATATAGATGTTGAAGTGGCACAACGCACGGCTCGTGGAGTTGCCGCACTTAGCGACGCAGGCGAAGAGTTATTGCACAATACGTTCATACTCGTCAACGACATCACTTATGTCACGGCAGAAGAGAAAGCAGCGGCTGCGAAAGCCGCAATGAATATCATTGGAGGAGTCGCAGATATACTCTTTGGTGGTTCAGCTGGCTCAGATTTAGCCAAAATGGGAGGAAACATAGCCGATAAGTTTACAGGGTTTACCGTTAAAACACATTCCTATCTGTTCCAATTAGAGTGGAACGACTCCATTGCTGCCATCTTCTACAACGATTATTACACATCTACCTTCGACCAGGAAAAGATTCTGGGATTCCTCAAGAACGACTCACTTTTCCGCGTACGCTATGTTGCACACGAGTACGAATATGATGCTAAGAGTACCCTCAAAGGTAAATACGACCGTTCCGAGTTAATCAAGATGGTTTGCACTCGTTCTATGGATAAGAACATTGCTGCCCTACAACTACAATACGAAGATTTCAAGGTGAAAACACCCGTTTATGCACTTGAAACCAATCCCAAAGGTGCAACTACTGGATACCTCGCCAAAATCGGTATGAAAGAGGGTATTACAGAAAACTCAACATTCCAAGTGATTCAGCGCTTCACCGACGAGAGCACAGGACGCACGAAATATCGCTATGTCGCAACCGTCAAGCCCAAGAAAGGACAGATTTGGGACAACCGCTATAACGCTGTCTTAGAAGGTGACAGCGGTTCCGAACTGACCGCCACTGCATTCAAGAAAGTAAGCGGAGGTGAGATTCTGCCGGGTATGTTGCTTATCGAAGGCAAATACAGAAAGGTTACGGAATAAAGAGCAATCGGGTCCCGTAGCACTACCGTACCGCACCGAACCCAGACCGAACCTTCACCGAACCCTCATTGTACCCGTATTTACTCGCCACGGACTATATCGGTTCGTGGCGTTTTATGTGCCCCTACTTGAAGCCGAACACGAAATAAACGGCAAGAATAAGCAGCAGACCCGCTACGATATGATTCCAGCGGATTTGCAAATGGAAGGCTATTACAGAAAACAACATAAAAACCACTAAGGTAATAACTTCCTGAGTCACCTTGAGTTGCATCAAATTGAATGGTCCTCCGTTCCCCTCGAACCCTATCCTATTGGCAGGCACTTGCAAACAATACTCAAAGAACGCAATGCTCCACGAAAATACAATGACCGCTATCAGAGGCCATTTCTGAAACCATGAATACTCCGCTAATTTGAGATGACCATACCACGCAAAAGTCATCATGATATTGGCGAAGAAAAGAAGTGAGATAGTATAAATTCCTTGCATACAAGTTGTATTTAATTTTTCGTTTTGGGTAAATAATCCTTTTTCACGTTGTGCATCGCCCCCCAGATGGAGTCGCGCACATTCGGATTCAGTATCTCTAATTGCGAGAGCAATGCCTTGACCTGCGTACGTGACGAACCGTGCTCGAAGGGGCACTGTTTGCGTTGCGGAGCATAGTGAGACAACTCCGCATAACGCACCAACTCGCGCTCCTCAATCAGGCATAGCGGACGAATCAGTTGCAGCGGCATCTTGTCCATTTGCA
Organism: Paludibacteraceae bacterium; assembly: GCA_024399755.1. Taxonomy (GTDB): domain Bacteria; phylum Bacteroidota; class Bacteroidia; order Bacteroidales; family Paludibacteraceae; genus Colicola. Next base: position 4,659 of record JAKSNN010000026.1, read on the forward strand.
AGAGGGGCGGATTGGTAGCAAACGTGCCTTCGTAAATAAGGTTCATCAGCAGCGTCTCAACCATATCGTCCTTGTGATGACCTAACGCAATCTTATTGCACCCTAACTCCTGCGCCGTATCGAAAAGCATCTTACGGCGATACCATGAGCAAAGAAAACACGGGTTCTTCCCCTCGCTCAACGTGCCTAACGATGTCTCTCTCACCAGCAGAGGCACTTGCCATTGCCGGCAGAACTGCTGTAGATAGTCGGTATCGCTCTCATATTGCACCTCTTTCATGCGCACGTGCAGAGCAGTAACGCGGAAGCGAGGCACGTAGATTTGTGCGCGTCTGCCCAACATCTCCACCAGCGCCAGACTGTCTTTGCCTCCGCTCAGTCCGATTAGCACGTTATCGCCATCGGCAATAAGTCCGTAGTCGGTGCATGCTTTGTGGAAGCGCTTTGTCAGTCTTGCCTGCAAGCGCACATATTCTATTTCTTCAGCGGTACGTTCCATCTTATCCAAAACGCCTGCAAAGGTACTACAAAATTTGCAACTATGCAAGTTTTATTGGTCGAAAGTCAAAAGTATTATCCACACAAAAAGGAGACTTATTTGATTTTTGTAGCACTGTTGCATTGTTGCATAAAAATGTGAGTAAATTGTGTACACATATTTTGTTGTGCAACAATGTAACGTTGTAACAAAATAGAGCATCAAAAGACTATCTCCGTTGTGAAAATTTGGTCTATAGGTCAAATTTTCTTCTTTTTTTGTTATATATCCGATATTATATGAATTTTACAATACAATCAATACAAATCGGATTTGGCATCTATTTCCCAGTTTGTTGGGCTTGCTTGGCTTGTTGTAGCATCGCTACTTGTGCCAAAGCTTGCTCGCGCGTAGCATGCGACGGTGTACGCCCCAATGAGCACCGAATCTGCAAATATTTTCCGTGTTTTGCATAAAAAATAGTCTCTAAAAGGTCTGCCAAAGCATTAGCATGTTATGTTGATGTTATGTTGATGTTATGTTGATGTTATGTTGATGACTATATTTTGAGAACAAACAAGAGAAACTACCTAACCTCAACGATTAGATAGTTTCTCTTACATATTATATTGCACAAAGCATAATTACTTATGACCTTGCACAACGTACAATCGATGATTCAACGTACGCGGCTTATGCCTCTTCTTGCAACTGCGCTTCGCGCTCGGCACGTGCAGCCTGAATGGCAGCATACTCCTCTGCGTTGTGTACAGCCAAGCGTTGGAACTCACGAAGACCCGTACCCGCAGGAATCAAGTTACCGCAGATAACGTTCTCCTTCATACCCTCAAGGTAGTCAACACGACCTTGTACAGCAGCCTCGTTGAGCACTTTCGTGGTCTCTTGGAAGGACGCAGCGGACATGAACGACTTGGTACCTAATGCAGCACGCGTGATACCTTGCAGAATCTGGCTTGCCGTAGCGCAAGTAGCCTCACGCGCTTCAACCAGTTTCTTATCACGACGACGCAGACTGGAGTTTTCATCGTGGAGACGACGAGCCGTAACGATTTGACCGGCATGAAGCACTTCGCTCTCACCAGCATCGGTAACGACTTTCTTGCCCCAGATACGGTCGTTCTCCTCCATGAAGTCGAGTTTATCTACAATCTGACCTTCCAGATAGCAGGTATCACCGGCATCTTGGATTTGCACCTTACGCATCATCTGACGGACGATAATCTCGAAGTGCTTATCGTTGATTTCTACACCCTGCATACGATATACAGACTGCGCTTCGTTAACGATATAGTCTTGCACTGCGGTAGGACCTTGAATAGCCAAGATGTCGTCCGGCGTAATAGCACCATCGGAAAGAGCCACACCGGCACGAACATAGTCGCCCTCCTGTACCAAAATCTGCTTGGACAGAGGAATGAGATACGACTTCACTTCGCCTAACTTAGAGGTGATACTGAGTTCGCGGTTACCACGTTTGATTTTGCCGTAACTAACCTCACCATCGATTTCAGCCACGATAGCAGGGTTAGACGGATTACGAGCCTCAAAGAGTTCCGTTACACGTGGCAGACCACCCGTGATATCACCTGCAGTACCGAAGGCACGAGTTTGCGTGAACAAGAGGTCACCAATCTTAACCTCATCACCGTCTTGGTGAACCAGCGTAGCCTTCATAGGCAGGTTGTAAGAACGAATGACATTGCCGTCCGCATCAACGATATGTGCCATAGGCATCTTCGTCTTATCCTTGGAATCGGTAATAGTAACCTCTTTCTTACCCGTCTGTTCGTCGGTCTCCGTCTTAGAAGTAAGACCCTCGATGACGTCTTCATAACGCAGACGACCGTTCTGCTCAATGACCAAAGCAGCCTTGTAAGGATCCCACTCGCAGACTACCGTACCCTTGTCATATTTCTGACCCTTCGTAACAAAGAGTTTAGAAGCGTAAGGGATATTGAAGGTAGTGAGAATAACACCCGTGTGCTCGTCCACCAACTTCATTTCGTTGAGACGGCTCACAACAATGATGTCACCATTCTCGGTTGTGATAGTACGCAAATCCTCCTCGAAATCAATGATACCTTCGCGCGGGATAGCGTATGTATTTTGCGTAGCAGCGTTACCAGCGACACCACCCGAGTGGAAGGTTCGCAGCGTCAACTGAGTACCCGGTTCACCGATAGCCTGTGCAGCAATGACACCGACAGCCTCACCTTTCTGAACCATCTGACGTGTAGCCAAGTTACGACCATAGCACTTAGCGCAGACACCATGTTTCGATTCGCAAGTGAGAACGGAACGAATCTCCACTTCCTCAATACCTGCAGCATCAATAGCGTCGCATTGTGCTTCACGAATCTCTTGACCGGCAGCCACAATCAGGTTACCGTCCATATCGTGGATATCGTGTACACTCACACGACCCAAGATACGTTGCGCCAAAGTAGCCACTACGTTATCGTTTTGCTTGATAGCACGCGCAGTCAGTCCACGGAGCGTACCGCAGTCTTCCTCGTTGATAATCACATCGTGGCTTACATCAACGAGACGACGTGTCAAGTAACCGGCATCGGCGGTCTTCAAAGCCGTATCAGCCAAACCCTTACGAGCACCGTGCGTAGAGATAAAGTACTCCAACACGCTCATACCTTCCTTAAAGTTAGAAAGAATAGGGTTCTCAATGGTCTGACGACCTTCGGAAGCACCTGCTTTCTGAGGTTTAGCCATCAAGCCACGCATACCAGCCAACTGCTTAATCTGCTGTTTGTTACCACGGGCACCGGAGTCCATCATCATGTACACAGAGTTGAATCCTTGGTCTGCCTCTTCCATGTGCTGCATCAGCACCTTAGCAACCTCGGCATCTACCTTGTTCCATGCGCCGATTACGTTGTTATAACGCTCATCGTCACCCATCTCACCGAAGTTATACATCTCCGTGATGTTCTCTACTTCAGCATTACCCTTGGCAATCAGTTCGTTCTTCTCGTCAGGCACGAGGATATCGTTCAAGTTGAAACTCAAACCACCCTCAAATGCCTTGCGATAACCGAGGTTCTTAATGTCGTCCAAGAACTGTGCAGTACGTGCCACACCGCAGGTCTTGATAACCTTAGAAATGATTTTCTTGACCTCACCTTTCTTCAAGGTTGCGTTCTGATAACCCACTTCTTCCGGCACGAACTGGTTAACCATAAGACGTCCCGGAGTGGTTTCTACCATCTCGCCGTCAATACGTACACGGATATTAGCGTGGATATCTACCTTACCCTCGTTAAGCGCAATAAATGCCTCTTCCGGGCTATAGAAGATAAGCCCTTCACCTTTCACGCCCGTACGCGGTTTGGTAATATAGTACAGACCCAAAATCATATCCTGCGAAGGAACGGTAATAGGATTACCGTTAGCCGGGTCAAGGATATTGTGGGAACCAAGCATCAGGAGTTGAGCCTCCAAAATAGCTTCATTCGAGAGAGGCAAGTGAACAGCCATCTGGTCACCATCGAAGTCGGCGTTGAAACCGGCGCAAGCCAATGGGTGCAACTGGATAGCCTTACCCTCAATCATACGGGGTTGGAAAGCCAAGATACCATGACGGTGCAAGGTAGGTGCACGGTTCAAAAGAACAGGGTGTCCCTCCATCACGTGCTCCAAGATCTCCCAAATGATAGGATCCTTGCGGTCGATAATCTTCTTGGCAGATTTAACCGTCTTAACCACACCGCGCTCAATGAGTTTGCGAATGATAAACGGCTTGTATAACTCAGCAGCCATATCCTTTGGCAGACCGCACTCGTGCATCTTCAATTCAGGACCAACCACGATAACGGAACGTGCAGAATAGTCAACACGTTTACCGAGCAAGTTCTGACGGAAACGACCTTGCTTACCCTTCAAAGAGTCAGACAACGACTTCAACGGACGGTTAGCCTCAGACTTGATAGCAGTCGTCTTACGCGAGTTATCAAAAAGCGAGTCAACAGCCTCTTGCAACATACGTTTCTCATTACGCAGAATCACGTCCGGAGCCTTGATTTCCATCAGACGTTTCAGACGGTTATTACGAATGATTACGCGACGATAGAGATCGTTAAGGTCGGATGTTGCAAAACGTCCACCATCTAACGGAACGAGAGGACGAAGCTCAGGAGGCGTAACAGGAATCACCTTCAGAATCATCCATTCCGGACGGTTCTTGCCCTTGCTTGCACGGAACGACTCTACAACTTGCAGACGTTTCAAAGCCTCTTGCTTACGCTGCAAAGAAGAATCTTTATCAGCGTGGTCGCGCAGTTCATAGGAGAGTGCATCAAGGTCAATCTTGCTGAGCAAGTCGTCGATAGCCTCCGCACCCATCTTTGCGATAAACTTCTGAGGATCAGTATCCTCCAAGAGTTGGTTATCTTCAGGCAAACGAGAGATGAGTTCTACGTACTGATCCTCGTCAAGAAGCATCTTATCCTCTACTACCTCACCATCGATTTCCTGACCAGCCAAAACACCGGCACGAACAACAATGTATTTCTCGTAGTAGATAACGGAATCCAACTTCTTAGTAGGAACGCCGAGCAGAGCCGCCATCTTAGAAGGCAACGAACGGAGATACCAGATGTGCGCTACCGGCACAACAAGGCGGATATGACCCATACGCTCACGGCGCACTTTCTTCTCTGTTACTTCAACACCGCAACGCTCGCATATTACACCTTTATAACGAATACGTTTGTACTTACCGCAATGGCACTCATAGTCCTTCGTAGGACCAAAAATACGCTCGCAGAACAAACCATCACGTTCAGGTTTGTAGGTACGATAGTTGATTGTTTCCGGTTTCAACACTTCGCCGCTGGAGAGTTGCATAATCTCGTCAGGAGAAGCCAAACCAATAGTGATTTTCGAGAAACCGTTTTTCTTATTATCTTGTTTAAAAGCCATAATTTTTACAATTTACGATTGACAATGATAAACTATTCCATAGTGATTGACAAAGCCAATCCTTGTAACTCGTGTAATAATACGTTGAGCGATTCCGGCAAGCCCGGTGTCGGCATCGGTTCACCCTTAACGATAGCCTCGTAAGTGCGGGCACGACCGGTGACATCATCAGATTTAACGGTAAGAATCTCTTGCAAGGTATGAGCAGCACCGTGTGCCTCAAGAGCCCAAACCTCCATCTCACCGAAACGCTGACCACCAAATTGTGCTTTACCGCCAAGAGGTTGCTGCGTAATCAAACTGTACGGACCGATAGAACGAGCGTGCATCTTATCATCAACCATGTGACCGAGTTTCATGAAGTAAGTAACACCTACGGTTGCCATCTGGTCGAATGCCTCACCGGTACCGCCATCGTACAACTGCGTCTTACCGGCACGCGGCAGACCTGCCTTATCCGTCCATTCGTCAAGCGCATCTAAGGTACAACCGTCAAAGATAGGAGTAGCAAACTTAACACCCAACTCTTGTCCTGCCCAACCGAGAACAGCCTCGAAAATCTGACCGATATTCATACGGGAAGGCACACCCAGCGGATTCAAAACGATATCAACCGGCGTACCGTCTGCCATAAACGGCATATCTTCTACACGCACAATCTTACTAACGATACCCTTGTTACCGTGACGACCGGCAAGTTTATCACCTACACGAATCTTACGTTTCTTGCAGACATAAACCTTTGCCATCTGGATAATACCATTTGGCAGTTCGTCACCAATCGTGATATTGTAGCGTTGGCGTTTGAGTTCTGCGTCGAGTTCCTTACGCTCTGCGAGGTAGTTCATAATACAACGAGCCGCCAAAGAATTCTTGTGCTCATCGCTTGTCCAACCTTCAAGCATCACGGTTTGGAAATCAATCTGATTCAGACGTTCCTTCGTGAAACGTTGCCCCTTCGAGATAATCTCTGTACCAACAATATCCTTGACGCTGATAGCCTGTTTATCCTTCAGCAATACTGCGAGTTTATCAATCAGAACAACGCGCAATGCTTCCGCTTTCTCTTTGTACTCAACTTCCAATTGCGATATACGCTCTTTATCCTCCATCTTAGCCTTACGATCCTTGACAGCGTGGGTATAGAGTTTTCTATCAATAATCACACCCGACAACGATGGAGAAGCCTTCAACGAAGCATCTTTCACGTCACCTGCCTTATCACCGAAGATAGCCTTCAGCAACTTCTCTTCAGGTGAAGGATCGGATTCTCCCTTCGGGGTAATCTTACCTATCATGATATCGCCCGGTTCAATGTGTGCACCGATACGAATCAAACCATTGTCGTCCAAATCTTTAGTTGCTTCCTCGCTAACGTTAGGAATATCCGAAGTAAACTCTTCCATTCCACGTTTGGTCTCACGTACCTCAAGCAGTTGCTCAACTACGTGCACCGACGTGAACAAATCCTCACGCACGATACGCTCGGAAAGCACGATAGCATCCTCGTAGTTGTAACCTTTCCAAGGAATGTAAGCCACTTTCAAGTTCTTACCCAAAGCCAACTCGCCGTTCTCGGTAGCATAACCTTCGGTGAGGATTTGTCCCTCTACTACATGGTCACCCTTACGAACGATAGGATGCAAGTCGATGGTCGTATTCTGGTTGGTCTTTTGGAATTTAGGCATCTTATATTCCTTCTCCGAAGAAACAAAGGAAATGAACTCCTCTTCTTCCGTGCGGTCGTATTGTACACGAATGACGTCTGCATCAACGTACGTTACGACACCCGTACCTTCGGCAACGATTTGCGTACGAGAGTCCTGAATCAGTTGTCCCTCAATACCCGTACCTACGATAGGAGCCTCCGAACGCAACAAAGGTACACCCTGACGCATCATGTTCGAACCCATCAATGCACGGTGAGCATCATCGTGCTCAAGGAAAGGAATCAATGCGGCTGCAATAGAAGCAATCTGCGAAGGAGAAACGTCCATAGCATTTACCTGGTCAGGAGCTACAACAGGGAAATCTGCGCCGAAACGAGATTTAACCTTATTGCGGATAAACTTACCATTCTTATCCAATGGCGCATTACCCTGTGCTACCGTCATATTCTCTTCATCCTCAGCCGTCATATAAACGATATGGTCATTATCCAAATCTACCACACCTTTTTCTGCTTTACGATATGGAGTCTCAATGAAACCAAGGTCGTTAATCTTAGCGTAAATACAGAGCGAAGAAATCAGACCGATGTTAGGTCCTTCAGGCGTCTCAATTGGGCAAAGACGACCATAATGGGTATAGTGAACGTCTCGCACTTCGAAACCTGCACGGTCACGACTCAAACCACCAGGACCGAGGGCAGACATACGACGCTTGTGCGTCATCTCAGCCAGAGGGTTCTGCTGATCCATGAATTGCGAAAGCGCATTCGTTCCGAAATACGTATTGATAACGCTGGAGATAGCCTTAGCATTAATCAGGTCGGTTGGAGTAAACACCTCATTATCGCGCACATTCATACGCTCACGAATGGTACGAGCCATACGATTGAGTCCTACACCGAATTGGTTGTACAATTGCTCACCTACCGTGCGGACACGACGATTGCTCAAGTGGTCGATATCATCAACCTCCGCGTTAGAGTTGATGAGTTGAACAAGGTACTTGATAATCTCAATCATATCCTCCTTCGTCAAGACGCGTACTTCAGGAGCAATGTCCATATTCAGTTTGCGGTTGATACGATAGCGCCCCACTTCACCCAAGTCATAACGTTTCTCGGAGAAGAAAAGGTTCTGAATAGCTTCGCGAGCGGTGGTATCATCGGCAGGTTCTGCATTACGCAGTTGACGATAGATGTACAGAACAGCGTCTTTCTCGGTGTTCGTAGGGTCCTTCTGCAACGTATTGAAGATGATGGAGAAATCGTTCTCGCGCTCTTCCTCTTTATGGAGCAGAATAGTCTTTGCACCAGAGTCTAAGATAGCATCTACAAGAGCAGGAGTAAGTTCCGCCTCGCGTTCTGCAATCATCGTATTACGGTCGATGGAAACCACCTCTCCCGTATCTTCATCTACGAAATCCTCGGTAGAAGCCTTCATCACGTTACCTGCCAAGTGGCGGCCAATAGCAGCCTCAAGAGTAGGACGATCTACCTTGATTTGCTCAGCCAAACCGAAGCAATCAAGAATATCCTTATCGGATTCAAAACCGATAGCACGAAGCAAAGTAGTTACAGGCAATTTCTTCTTACGGTCGATGTAAGCATACATCACCTTGTTAATGTCCGTTGCAAACTCAATCCACGAACCGCGGAAAGGAATGATACGGGCAGAATATAATTTCGTACCGTTAGAGTGGATAGATGTTCCGAAGAACACACCCGGCGAACGGTGTAATTGACTCACGACAACGCGCTCTGCACCATTGATGACAAAGGTTCCTTTCGGTGTCATATACGGGATAGTTCCCAAAAAGACATCTTGAACCACCGTGTCAAAATCCTCATGGTCAGGGTCAGAGCAGGAGAGTTTGAGTTTAGCCTTCAAAGGCACAGCATAGGTCAGTCCACGCAAGAGACACTCCTCGATAGAGTACTGCGGGCGATCAATGCAATAATCCAAAAACTCCAGATTAAAACTGTTTCGGGTATCCGTAATCGGGAAATTCTCCGAAAACACTTTATACAAGCCTTCCTTGCGACGTTCCTCCGGAGTAGAGTCCATCTGGAAGAAGTTGCGGAACGACTTCAATTGGATTTCCAAAAAGTCAGGATAAGGCATCTGCTTTTGCATTGCCGAGAAGTTGACTCTTTGTGTTTGTTTTTTAGTAGCCATTTTTTATGGTTTTAATGATTTAACAGAAGTTAACCTGTTGGTAATTAATTATTTACAACTAAATAGATAGTACTTATTTTTAAGTTAAATTAACCGTACTGATTTTACATTTACCACTCTTTAATTAGTTTTTAACATTCTGTCTTATTCAGAGAAAAAGGTTTAGACCCCCGATGAGGGGTCTAAACCTGATACCAAAACTGGTAGGTAAATTACTTGAGTTCAACCTCTGCGCCAACCTCTTCAAGAGCTTTCTTGAGAGCCTCAGCAGCAGCTTTGTCAAGACCTTCCTTAACGGTTGCAGGAGCAGCGTCAACGATGTCTTTAGCCTCTTTCAGTCCGAGACCGGTTTGCTCTTTAACAGTCTTAACGACTTGGAGTTTCTGAGCACCAGCAGATTTGAGAACTACATCGAAAGATGTTTTCTCCTCAGCTGCAGCAGCAGCGCCGGCAGCAGCAGGACCTGCAGCAACTGCAACAGCAGCAGCGGCTGGTTCGATGCCGTATTCCTCTTTAAGAACTTGAGCGAGCTCGTTAACTTCTTTAACAGTAAGATTTACCAATTGTTCAGCAATAGCTTTAATGTCTGCCATAATTGTAGATATTTAAAAAATTAATAGTTTAAAAGTTGTTTATTATGCGGCTATGCCGCGGTTTTGCAGATTATTCTGCGCGTTCTCCCAGAGTTTTGAGGACTCCGTGGATGGTAGAACCTCCGGATTGGAGTGCGGAAACGACATTCTTCGCTGGAGATTGCAGGAGTGCAATAAGTTCGGCGATGAGTTCGTTCTTGGACTTGATTGTGGAGAGGAACTCCAAATTCTGATCACCAACATATACCGTCTCTTCTACGTAAGCGGCTTTCAGTTGTGGTTTAGCCAACTCTTTATCTTTCTCGTCCTTCGTAAACTCTTTGATTACTTTAGCAGGAGCATTGCCCGTATTGCAAAGCATCAAAGCGGTATTACCTTTGAGCGAGTCAAACAAAGAAGCGTCGATACCTTTTGCCTCAAGAGCCTTCTTAAGAAGCGTGTTCTTAGCAACCAAAAGTTTGATATCACTTTTGAAGCAAGCACGACGGAGAGCAGAGGTTTTCTCTGCGTTCAGACCTTCGATGTTGGTGATATAGAAATGTTGATACTGACCGAGTTGGTCCTGGAGTTCAACGATGATAGCACTTTTATCTTCCTTTTTCATGATTCTCTAAATTTACAGATTATTCAAGAGTTTTGGAGTCAACCTTAATACCTTGACTCATAGTACTGGAAAGATAAATGCTCTTGATATAAGTACCTTTGCTGACAGCAGGTTTGAGTTTGATAAGAGTTTGGATAAACTCTGTAGCATTCTCAGCAATAGCCTCTGCAGTGAAAGAAACCTTACCAATAGAAGTATGTACGATACCGAATTTATCAACCTTGAAGTCGATTTTACCTTGCTTAACCTCACGAACGGCTTTCGCTACATCCATAGTAACAGTACCGGATTTTGGGTTAGGCATCAAGCCACGAGGACCGAGTACACGACCGAGAGCACCAATCTTGCCCATGATTTGAGGCATTGTGATGATAACGTCAATGTCAGTCCAACCGCCCTTGATCTTTTCGATATACTCATCCAAACCTACATAATCAGCACCTGCCTCTTTAGCAGCAGCCTCTTGGTCAGGAGTACATAGAGCGAGCACACGAACAACTTTACCTGTTCCATTAGGGAGCGATACAACGCCACGTACCATCTGGTTAGATTTACGAGGGTCGATACCCAAACGAACATCAATATCGACAGAAGCGTCGAATTTGGTTGTAGTAATCTCTTTTACGAGTTTACTTGCTTCTGCAATCGTGTAGAGCTTACCTGCTTCAATCTTCTGAGCAGCAAGCTTTTGATTTTTTGTCAATTTTGCCATAGTGATTGAAGTTTTAATTATTTAACGGTAATACCCATACTACGTGCCGTACCAGCCACCATCTTCATTGCGCTTTCTACGGTAAAGCAGTTCAAGTCTGTCATTTTATCGGTAGCAATCTGACGGCATTGTTCTTCCGTGATGGACGCTACTTTTTTACGGTTAGGTTCGGCACTACCGCCCTTTACCTTAGCAGCCTCAACGAGTTGAACAGCAACCGGTGGAGTTTTTACGATAAAATCGAAAGACTTATCGGAATAAACAGTAATAACTACAGGAAGAACTTTTCCTGCCTTGTCTTGTGTTCTGGCATTAAATTGTTTGCAGAACTCCATGATGTTGACGCCTTTCGAACCAAGGGCAGGTCCTACTGGAGGAGCCGGATTGGCTGCGCCGCCTTTAATCTGGAGTTTGATAAAACCAGCAATTTCTTTAGCCATAATTTTGTTGTTTTTAATAGTTTTGGCGATACTAACGCTGCTGAAGCAGCTCTCGCACGTTAGTTAATAATATAAACTATCGAGTAGTCAAACGACCCGTAACATGGTCTTCTACTCTTTATCTACTTGATTGTAACCGAGTTCAAGTGGCGTTTCACGGTCGAAGATCGTCACTACCACACGTAGTTTGTGTTTTTCGGCGAGCACATCGCTTACAACGCCGTTAAATCCGTTGAACGGACCATCGACGACTTTCACTTTCTCACCGACAATGAACGTTTCTGCCAATTGTAAATCAGCCTCCGTCTCTTCCGCTTTGCCAATCAGTTTGTTGATTTCGCTCTGCGAAACGGGTGCAGGTTTGGTGGTAGCCTTACCTTCACTCAAAAAACCGAGAACGTTAGGGATATTACGAAGCAGAGGGAAGCACTCATCTGTGAGGTTGCACTCTACCAACACATAGCCCGGCAATAGATTACGCTCTTTAACGGAACGTTTGCCATTGCGCAGAACCACTACTTTCTCTGTTGGAATCAATACTTGTGAGACGTACTCCTTGAATAGCGATGAGGTAACCAAAGCGCCTTCGATATACTCTTTCACTTTGTTTTCCTTACCGCTGATAGCACGGAGCACATACCATTTGAAATTGTTTTCAGCCATACTCTTGAAGTTTAATTTCGATTTAAACAATTAGAACAAGCCGTAAACAAAAGTCATAATAGACTCAAAGCACCAGTCCATAAGCCATACAATCAGCGCCAGAATAAGGGAAGCAATCAATACCAGCACTGCACTTTGTGCCAACTCCTTACGGGTAGGCCAACTGACTTTGTGCACCAGTTCGTTGTAAGACTCCTTGAGATTTTCTACGAGTTTCATATTAAGTAGATTTTATTGTTCTTTGTTATATTTATACTTTATGTCTTGTTGTGTTTGTTACTCTATAGCTCTTATTGCGCCAACAATAGACATCAACCTCAGCCCTAACACGCAAAAACGGGCGTCGTCGACGTCATTGGAAGCTATTTTGTAACAATTATTCAATTTGTAAATTTGTAAGTTTGTAAATTATTCCCCATTTACAAATCCACTTACAAATTGAATTTAGCACGGAAGGCAGGAATCGAACCCACATTAACGGTTTTGGAGACCGCTCTCCTACCATTGGAGGACTTCCGTAAAAAGCCGAGTCAAACTCGGACTTTTTTCGTGAGCCTTGGCTTCGCCGAGTTGCAAGAGCAAACTCTCACTCGGCTAGCACAAGACTTTCGTTCTTATCTTGATTAGTCAAGAATCTTGGTAATTTGACCAGAACCAACGGTACGACCACCTTCACGGATTGCGAAGCGAAGACCTTCAGAGCAAGCTACCGGATAGATGAGCTTAACTGAGATTTCCAAGTTATCGCCCGGCATTACCATTTCAGTTCCTTCCGGAAGAGTGATTTCACCAGTAACGTCCATAGTACGAATGTAGAATTGTGGACGATAGTGGTTGTGGAATGGGGTGTGACGACCACCTTCCTCTTTCTTCAGGATATATACAGAAGCTTTGAACTCCTCGTGAGGTTTAACAGAACCCGGTTTAGCGATAACCATACCACGTTTAACCTCGTCCTTTTCAATACCACGGAGCAACAAACCTACGTTATCACCAGCCTCACCTTCGTCCAGCAATTTACGGAACATCTCAACGCCGGTAACAACAGATTTCTTACCTTCGCAGCCAAGACCGTTCAACTCTACTTCATCACCAACTTTGATGATACCGGTTTCGATACGACCTGTAGCAACGGTACCACGACCTGTGATAGAGAACACGTCCTCAACAGGCATCAAGAAAGGTTTATCAACGGCGCGTTGTGGAAGTTCAATCCAGTTATCAACAGCGTCCATCAGCTCCATAATCTTCTCTTCCCACTCAGCAACGCCATTCAATGCGCCGAGGGCAGAACCGCGAACGAAAGGAGTATTATCACCATCGAACTCATAGAAAGAAAGGAGTTCGCGCATTTCCATTTCAACGAGATCAAGCATCTCAGGATCGTCAACGAGGTCACATTTGTTCATGAATACAACCAAACGTGGAACGTTTACTTGGCGAGCAAGCAAGATGTGCTCACGAGTCTGAGGCATAGGACCATCAGTAGCAGCAACAACGAT
>JAKSNN010000027.1 GCA_024399755.1 Paludibacteraceae bacterium
AACATAACATCAACATAACATCAACATAACATGCTAAAGGTTTGACAGAGATGTTGCAGGGATGATTTAACAACAATCAGCCCCGCACGAAAATGCAGGGCTGAGAGAAACTTATCTAACCACATAAATCACTTATGCCGATAGCGGGGGGTGGTTTTGCCTTTGGCGATATTGGCGAGTTTGCCACGGACAAACTGCTTGCGGATGGGCGAAATGCGGTCGGTGAAGACATGTGCCTCCAGATGATCGTACTCGTGCAACACGATACGCGCCTTGAAATCCGTAAATGTATCAGTATGTTCCTTGAAATCAGCGTCTTGATAACGTATCGTTATCGTCTTCGGACGCACCACATTCTCGTTGATACCCGGCAACGACAAACAGCCTTCGCTATAAACCACCGTTTCCTCACTCTCCTCGATAATCTCGGGATTGATAAAGGCTTGCTTGAAATCGAGGCAATCGGGATAATCTTCGCCCAATTCGGAGCCGTCCACAATAAACAATCGAATAGACTTGCCCACCTGTGGTGCTGCCAAGCCGCAGCCTTCCGAAGCCGTAAGCGTCTCTTGCATATCGGCAATCAGTTGCTTCACATCTAAATCGCCCTCTGCTATTTCGTCGGTTGGTCGGCGCAATACAGGCTGACCATATAAGTAGATTGGTAATACCATTTATCAATTAAGAATTAAGAATTATGAATTAAGAGATTGGAGGTAATCTTCAAGAATGATGGTAGCGGCAAGACGGTCAACAACGGCTTTGTCGCGACGGTCTTTCTTGCTCATTCCTCCGCTGAGCATGGCTTGATGGGCTAATACCGACGTAAAACGCTCGTCGTACTGCACCAAAGGTTTATCTTGCCAGCGTTTGCGGAACTCCTCCATGAAGGGACGGATATACGTCATCGACTCCGATTCCTTGCCGTTGAGTTGCGTAGGATAACCGATAACAACCACGTCCACCTGCTCCTTGGCGAAATAATCAGTCAGCCACGTAAGCAATTTCTCCGTCTCTATCGTAAGCAACGGATTAGCCGTTATGCGGAGCGAATCCGTAACGGCTAATCCTGTACGTTTTTTTCCGTAATCTATTGCGAGAATACGCCCCATCAAAGTTCCATTTCCGCCATGATGGCAGCACGTTTCTCGTTCATCTCGAAGCGACCATAGAGTTGCTTGAGTACAATCATATAATCACGATTTGCAGCGTCCAACTCGTGCGCTTTCTCGAAGAAAGGAATAGACTGCTTATATAGTTCGTTCATCTCTACGAGAGCTTGCTTGTAAGCCTTTGAATCCTCGATATAAGCAGCCTCCTCGTTCTTCTGAACGGCTTGGTTGTAATACACACGTCCCTTACCTGCTTGCGCGTCAGCCAATGTAGCGTCCAACTCCAGAGCACGGTCGAAATTCTTCAGAGCCGTCTCGTAGTTCTTCTGGTTCTCGTTGAGGTTACCTAAAATCATGTGGTATTGTGCCTCATTAGGCTCGCGCAGAATAGCCTCGTTAAGGTAGTTGATAGCCTCTTGCGCTTGACCTGAGAAGATGTAGTGGTTAATCAGGTTCTGCAAGAACCATGCCTCCTTCGGATAACGCTCTACGCCTGCTTTGAGTTGCTCCACATAACGGACAGTATCCTTGCGGTCGTTGTAGATTTGCGCTACAAACTCATAGCAACGCATAACGTCTTCCGCTAAAGCCACATTAGCCACTTCAGGAGTAGTCAGCGATTGGAAGACTGCCATAGCCTCATCTAACAAACCTGCTTGGTAAGCAAAACGCCCTGCGTAGTATTTATAGGTGTAATAGAGCGTATCCATTAC
Source organism: Paludibacteraceae bacterium (assembly GCA_024399755.1). Taxonomy (GTDB): domain Bacteria; phylum Bacteroidota; class Bacteroidia; order Bacteroidales; family Paludibacteraceae; genus Colicola. The sequence goes on from JAKSNN010000027.1 coordinate 1,826, forward strand.
CATTTTCTGTTGCAGTTTCGGGTCTTGCATCATATCCAACGTAGGGATATTTAGATGCTTCATGAAGATGCTATAAGCCTGTTCGTTGTCGCTCTTCTCATAGAAGTTGTAGCCGTAGTTGGTCAGGATAGCCTTTTGGAAATACTCCAGCATACGGGTATTGATTTGCTTGCGATACTTCGGGTCAGCGGGTACCATCACGCCTTTCTTGTTGGGCACGAGCACCTGCCCCATCGAGTCAGCCTTCAACCAAAAGTCGTAGGATTCTGCCACCGCAGCACCCACCTTATCCACGTCAATCGCTTGTCCGAGCGATGCCAGATAGTAGGCATTAGCAAACTCTTGATAACCAATCAAACCAGCGACATACCAAGTCTCTACCAGATTCTTCGTCTCTTCGTTTTCCAATGCAGGCGCAATCATTTGACGAGCACCGACAAAGTCGGGAGTCTCTTGCAAAGCCAAGTTTTTTGCTTTCTTAACATTAGATTTCTGTGCCAAGCAGCCGGTACTTATCAGTGCCAAAGCCACCAAAAACAAACTTTTTCTCATTTTGCGTATTGTTTTTTAGTTATTTGCCTTATGCCTCCGTTTCCTCAGCGGTTTCGGGAGCGATATTTTCATTGTTTTCATCATTCTCGGTCTCGGCATTCTCTTCCTCCTTTGGAACGATGCAACCGAACATCAGAGTGTCGTTACGTTTCTGCAGTTCAATCAGTTTGACGCCTTGTGTAGCACGTCCGAGAACGCTAATCGAAGCCATATCCATGCGGATAGCTGTTCCGCTCTTCGTGATGAGCATCAGGTCTTCCTCGTCGGTTACAGCGTGCAAGCCAACCAGTTGTCCAGTCTTGTCGGTGAGGTTCATTGTCTTAACACCCTTACCGCCACGATTCGTAACACGATAGATAGGTTCGCCGTTCTCATCATCTAAGGCTGTACGCTTGCCATAACCCTTGTCGGAAATCACAAGAACAGTCTTGTTTGTGTTCTTCTCTACACAAATCATGCCAATTGCACGGTCTTGTCCGTCGTCTTCCAACGTGATAGCCTTCACACCCGTTGCATTTCTGCCCATTGGACGTACGCCTGACTCGTTGAAGCGGACAACCTTACCGTTGTAAGAAGCAATCAACATCTCACTCTGTCCATCGGTAAGCGTTACAGCAATCAGTTCGTCGCCTTCGCGCAGACCTACGGCGTTGATACCATTAGCACGCGGACGACTATAAGCCTCGAGAGTAGTCTTCTTCATCAAGCCGTTCTTCGTAGCAAAGATGAGGTAGTGATTATTGACATACTCCTCGTCGTTCAAGCCTTTCACATTGATGAACGCACGCACACGGTCGCCCTTATCCAAGTTAATGATATTTTGGATAGCACGTCCTTTGGATTGGCGGTTGCCCTCTGGCAAGTCATATACCTTAATCCAATAGAGACGTCCGCGCTCGGTAAAGAACATCATTGTGGAGTGCATAGATGCTTGATGAACGTACTCGATAAAGTCCTCATCACGGCTATTGGAAGCCTTTGAGCCGATACCTCCACGTCCCTGCTGACGGAACTCTGCCAACGGCGTACGCTTGATGTAGCCGAGGTGAGAGATTGTAATCACCATATCATCGTCGGCGTACATGTCTTCGGGGTTGAACTCGGTAGCCATCTTGACAATCTTCGTGCGACGCTCATCGGCATATTTGGTTTTAATCTCAATCAGTTCGTCGTTAATCAGTTCGTAGCGCAGTACCTCGTTAGCCAACAACTCTTTCAAGTGTGCGATTTGCTTCTCAATTTCATCATACTCGGCACGCAGTTCGTCTATCTTCAGACCAGTAAGTTGGCTGAGACGCATATCCACGATGGCTTTCGACTGCAGGTTATCCAAGTTGAAGCGTTTTTCCAAGTTAGTCTGAGCATCTGTCGGTGTACGGCTTGCACGGATAATCTTAACTACCTCGTCGATATTATCCACAGCAATAATCAAGCCCTCCAAGATGTGAGCACGTTCTTCTGCCTTACGCAGTTCCCACTTCGTACGGCGAGTAACCACGTCCATACGGTGCTCAATAAAGTTGCCGATAATGTCTTTCAGCGTCAGGAGCATAGGACGTCCCTTTACGAGAGCAATACTATTCACGCTGAAGGACGACTGCAATGCCGTGTATTTATACAACTTATTCAGCACGACCTGTGCATTTGCGTCACGCTTGATGTCAATCACGATACGGATATCTCGTTTCGATTGGTCACTAATGTCGGCAATACCCTCAATCTTCTTATCGCTCACCAGTTCGGCAATGTTCTTCACCAAATCGGACTTCACGACACCGTAAGGCAGTTCGGTAATCACCACGCGCTCACGCCCGTTATCTTCTGCCTCGATATCAGCGTTGGAACGAATGATAATTCGTCCGCGTCCTGTCTCATACGCATCGCGCACGCCTTGATAACCGTAAATAGTACCGCCTGTCGGGAAATCAGGTGCCTTGATGTGCTCCATGAGTTCGTCCACCGTGATATCTTCCGTTTCGGGGTTCTGGCTCTTCGCAATCTGATTCTTCACGTATGCTACGCAACCATCAATCACTTCGCCGAGGTTATGCGTAGGCATATTCGTAGCCATACCTACGGCAATACCCGTAGCGCCATTTACCAGCAGATTAGGGAAGCGGCAAGGGAGCACCGCAGGTTCGCGCAATGTATCATCGAAGTTGAGTTGCATATCCACCGTATCCTTCTCGATGTCGCGCAACATCTCCTCTGCCAATTTGCTCAAGCGTGCCTCGGTATAACGCATAGCAGCAGGGTTATCGCCATCTACGCTACCGAAATTACCCTGACCATCTACCAAGCAATAACGCATAGCCCAAGGCTGCGCCATACGAGCCAACGTACCATAGATACTACTATCACCATGTGGGTGATATTTACCCATAACCTCACCCACGATACGTGCGCTCTTCTTAGTAGGTTTATCACTTGTATTGCCTAATTCATTCATTCCGAAAAGAACACGACGGTGAACAGGCTTGAAGCCATCGCGTACGTCCGGCAAAGCACGACTCACAATGACACTCATAGAGTAGTCAATGTACGAGGATTTCATTTCCTCGTCAATCTTTACCGAAATAATTCTGTCTTGATCAATCATATTGTGTGAATGTTTATGAATTTCTATACTATGGAGTTATCCGTAACTCGCTGCAAAGTTACTACTTTTTTTCCAATCCTGCAAATTTTTACATCATTTTCTTGCATTATTTTGCATTTTAGGTATCGGATAGAAGTTTTGTCGGTAGAGAAACAAAGCCTGTCTTAAAACGAAAGAAAGACGCCAAATAGCGTCCTTCTCCTTTCCTTTATACACAACCGCGCGCGCGAGGATATTTCAAAAGAGAACGTAATAACAGCGTAACAATAGCGTAACAATAGTACGACGTTCCGATGAGCTTCCGATGATGTTCCGATGAGCTTCCGATAGAGGTTGGTGGCAAGCACAGGGAAATTAGTCAAGCATATTGCCAAAGTTGTTGGAAAGCTGCACCATCTGGTCGTACTCTTCGGGCGATAGGTCGTAGAAATAGTAGTTGCGCGGATCAACCGGTCTGCCTTGATAATGCACTTCGTAATGGACATGCGAACCTGTTGATTTACCCGTATTACCCACCAAACCAATCACATCGCCTCTCTTTACAGTCTGACCGACATGAACCAAAACACGATGACAATGAGCATACAATGTCTCATACCCAAAGCCGTGGTCGAGCATAATCGTATTGCCATATCCCTGACGCCAGCCCGCAAAAATCACCTTGGCATTACCCGTAGCGTAGATATCGGTACCCACCTTGGCGGTAAAGTCCATACCTTGGTGGAAACGCTTGGTATGATAAACAGGGTCAACACGCCAGCCGTAACCGCTTGCCACGTGTTTCAAGTCCTTATTGAGCACAGGCTGAATAGCAGGCAAGTTCTCGAGGCGAATCTCCTGCGTCTTGGTCAGTTCGACCAAGTCTTCATACGATTTGGCTTGCACATATAGTTCCTTCTCCAACTGATCCACCTTCATCGTGAGGTCGGCAGCCAATTGCGAGTTGGTCATCTGCGCAATCTCCTCGTAGTAGGAAATCTTTTGCGTAGCGCCCATGCGTACACTCAAAGGAATAGGTTCTGCGCCCAACAACACACGATAGAGGTTGTCATCGCGTTGCGCCATATCAGTCTGCACGATTTGCATCTGGTCAACCTGCTGATGAAGCACTTTGAGTTGCGCTTCAAGGTTATGCTGCTGCATGGTCAGTTGTTTCTCTTTTGGCGACGGGAAGAAAGCGAAGTAAAGGAAGAAGAACAGTATGCCTAAACACATACCGCCCAAGATGTGCCACCCACTACGTTTCAGCCAGTATTGGATATCCCGCTCTACACGCTCTAAGGCTAATGTTTGCGGGTTGATATGGTATTTTGTTTTTGCCATAGTCGATTGGTATTTTGTTTCGTATTACGGTCGGTTTTCCACCAGAAAAAATAGTCTCTCTGCTTCTGTTTATCTTGCTTGCTGCGTGCCACATAAACAGGCAACATCGTATAAGGATTAAGCCCGGTGTAGAACATCGTGGTAGATAACGTCATCGGCGTTGGGGTAAAGTCCTGCACCTGTTCCGGACGGTAGTGCATTTTCTTCGTCCACTCTGCCAGATTAGCCATATCCTTCTCGGAGCAGCCCGGGTGAGAAGAAATGAAATAAGGTATAATCTGCTGATTAAGCCCTGCCTCCGCATTCACCTGCAAGAAGAAGTCCCGGAACTGCAGATAATGCTCCCATGAGGGCTTGCGCATAAGACGCAGCACCTCGGCAGATGTATGTTCGGGCGCAACTTTTAGTCGTCCAGAGACGTGGCGCGTAATCAATTGGCGTCCATAATCCTCACTCATCAAGTCGTATCGAATGCCCGAACCTACGTAAGCCCGCTTGATATACGGCAACTTATCCACCGAACGATAAATATCCAGCAACGGAGCAAAGTCACGGTTCAGATTCTTACATATTTGCGGCTGCAGACAGGACGGACGGACGCACTTCTCGCATAAACTAATAACCTCCCCCCGCATGCGGTACATATTGGCTGACGGACCGCCTAAATCGCTCAGATAGCCCTTCCAGTCAGGCAAATCCTTGAGACGTTCAATCTGTCGCAATATGCTTGCTTTCGAGCGCGACACAATCTGCTTGCCCTGATGAGCAGAGATTGTGCAGAACGCACAACCGCCAAAACAGCCACGGTGCATACATACCGAGAAACGTATCATCTCGTAAGCGGGTATGCGTTTGTCCTTATATTTAGGATGTGGCAGATATTGAAAAGGCAAATCGTAGATAGCATCTAATTCGTCGGTTGTCATCGTAGGACACGTCGGATTGACCACCACAAAACGTTTGCCCGTAGGTTGTACGAGAGTTTGCGAATGAATCTTATTGCTCTCTATCTCGATAAGACGAAAATCTTCGGCATGCTTGCGTTTATCCTTCTGTTCCTCCTCAAAACTGCAAAGGCGGATACAATCATCCCCCGCAGGTGCCTCGTCTGCCATGAAAGCGGTTTGCAAGATGGTGCGTTTGTCGGGCGGAGTCATGCCCTGCTGCAGGCTATCGTAATAGCGGGCAATAGCCACTATCTGCTTCTCCCCTGCCCCGTAGATGAGCCAGTCTGCCGTTGAATCGGCTAAGATAGAGGGCATCAGCGTATCCGACCAATAGTCGTAGTGCGCCAATCGCCGCATCGAGGCTTCAATACCTCCTATCACAATAGGGGTATTCGGGAAATGTTGGCGCAGAATCTTGCAATAGGTAATGGTGCAATAGTCGGGTCTGAGACCTGCTTTTCCTTCGGGCGTATAAGCATCGTCCGAGCGCAAACGACGTGCTGCCGTATAGTGGTTGACCATACTATCCATCGAACCTGCCGTGACGGCAAAGAACAGCCGCGGCGTACCGAGTTTGGTAAAGTCGCGATGGTCGCCACGCCAATCGGGTTGCGGCACAATAGCCACACGATACCCCGCATGCTCCAGCACACGACCAATTACAGCCGCGCCAAACGAGGGGTGGTCGATATAGGCATCTCCTGAGAAAAGCACTACATCAACGCTATCCCAACCACGCAGGTCTAATTCCTTCTTGGTGGTAGGCAGATATTTCTTAAGGTCGGGTTGCACTACTCGAATTGCAGACGGAATGTCTCTTTTAGGGTCTTGAGAGCAGGGTTCTGCTCCGCTAACAATTTATATTTATCCATATCGGTATAGGCTCGACGGGAAGTATCTTGCTCCGCCACCTCCACCACGAGTTGCAGTACGTCGTTTTTGAGCGTCTTATGCAGGTGATTGAGTATGACGGGCATTACTTGCTTTATCTCGTCCCGTTGCCACGGATTAGCCAATGTGATGCGGTATGAATCGTCGCTAATCGGTTGCGGTTCACATTCCATCAACATAGCTTGCAAACGCGATTCTCCACGAAAGAGTGCGTTCAGACCAGCCCACGCGTTATTGAACTGGTCCTGCGTAAAAGGGTTCGTTTGTGCAGGTTGTGCAGATGCGGGGGCTTCCTGCGAAGCAGTTGCAGCCTGCTGGGGAGCGTTCATCTGCGGCATCTTTGGCATCTGGGGCATACCGTTGACCATCTTTGGCATCTCGGGCATCGCAGGCATCTTAGGTGCAGACGCTTGCGGAGCAGATTGCGCTTGCGGTTGAGAAACCGGTTGGGCTTTCGGTGGCGTAGGTTGCGCTTTCGGTTGAGGCGTTATCGGCTGCATAGCCGGTTGAGGTTGAACGGTTTGCGGCGCTACCAACTGGCAGAGTTTGACAAGGGCTATCTCGATGGTGAGACGTTTATTCTTGGCAGTACGATAATTGATATCGCAATCATTCAAGAGACTAAGGGCACTAAACAGCCATGGTGCGCTGCATTGTGTTGCTTGCTGCGCATAACGTTTGCGTATCGCGTCGGAGGTCTCCAAGAGTTCGGCGGTCTTTGGGTCTTTGCTGACCAGCACGTCGCGCAGGTGCTGCGCAAACCCAATCACGAAATGCCCCGCATCAAAACCTTTCTGCAAGACCTCGTTCAGCAGCAGCAACGCACCACTCATATCACTTTTCATCGCCACTTCTACCAATCGGAAATAATAATCGCTATCCAGAACGTTCAGCACTTCAATAGCGCGCTCGTAGGTAATCTCGTTACCACAGAATGCCACTAACTGGTCGAAGATTGACAAGGCATCGCGCATACCGCCATCGGCTTTCTGCGCCACTACGTTCAGAGCCTCCTCGTTCGCGGTAATGCCTTCGTTCTTGGCAACGTACTGCAGGTGAGCAATCGTGTCTGCCACCGTGATTCGCGAGAAGTCGTACACCTGACAACGGCTCAGGATAGTAGGCAACACTTTGTGTTTCTCCGTAGTAGCGAGGATAAAGATTGCATACGAAGGCGGTTCCTCAAGTGTCTTCAGGAGGGCATTGAACGCACCCTGCGAGAGCATGTGAACCTCGTCGATGATATAGACGCTGTATTTGCCTATTTGTGGCGGGATACGCACTTGGTCAATTAGGGCACGAATGTCGTCCACCGAGTTGTTACTTGCAGCGTCCAATTCGTGGATATTGAATGAACGCTGTTCGTTGAAGGCTTTGCAGGACTCGCATTCGTTGCAGGCATCAACGCCGTCCTTGGGATTGAGGCAATTGATAGTCTTGGCAAAGATACGTGCACAGGTTGTTTTGCCGACGCCACGCGGACCGCAAAAGAGGTAAGCGTGAGCCAAGTGGTTTTGTTTGATGGCATTTCGCAGCGTTTCCGTAAGAGATTTCTGCCCCACGACGCTTTCGAAAGTGGAAGGTCTGTACTTCCGTGCCGACACGATATAGTTCTCCATAATAATACAATAAGCGCTGCAAAGGTACAACTTTTTTTGCATATACGCAAGAAGCAGCGGACTTTTGACTAAAAATTTCCCTTTCCGCTTGCATATATGCAAAAAAAGTTGTACCTTTGCACCCGAATTGAATAATATGGTTATTATGGCTATTACGCAATTTATAGGAATCATACCTGCTCGTTATGCGTCCACACGCTTCCCGGGTAAACCTCTCGCCCTTATTGGGGGGATACCTATGATTCAGCGCGTTTATGAGCAAACAAAGAAAGAGCTCAACAACGTAGTAGTAGCCACCGACGACTCGCGTATATACGATTGCGTAAGAGGCTTTGGCGGACAAGTAGTGATAACCCGCACCGACCACCGTTGCGGTACGGAGCGTTGCCTTGAAGCATGGACGAAGATTCGCCCTACTCTACCTCCTACACAAAATATTGACCAACATACCGTCATCATCAATATACAAGGCGACGAACCATTTATTCAACCTGAACAAATACAAGCCGTGATGTCGTGTTTTGAGGACGACAATACCGAGATAGCCACCTTGGTAAAACCTTTTACCGAAACCGATGGCTGGGACGCCTTGGAGAACCCCAACAGTCCGAAAGTAGTGGTGAGTTGGAACGACGCAAACCGGCAACATGGAATTGCACGCATGTTCTCCCGCAGCGTCATTCCTTACCTCCGCAGCATAGACAAGTCCGATTGGTTACAACAAGGCAAACACTATAAGCATATCGGGCTATACGCCTATCGCGCTGCTACCCTCGCAGCCATCACAGCCCTCCCCCCTTCGGCTGCCGAACAAGCCGAGAGCCTTGAACAACTGCGTTGGATAGAAAACGGATACCAAATACGTGTGGCAACCTGCCAGACACAATCTATTGGCATAGACACACCCGAAGATTTAGACAAAGCAAATCAACTATTGATAACTAAAAAATAAACTATGAATACAAACAACACTCCTACTCCCCACATTGGGGCAAAATATGGTGATTTCGCCGAGACCGTAATCATGGCAGGTGATCCCCTGCGCGCTAAACTCATGGCAGAGCGTTTCCTTGAGAATGCTGTGCAAGTAAATAACGTCCGCGGTATGCTTGCTTATACCGGTACCCACAATGGCAAACGTGTCAGCGTAATGGGACATGGAATGGGCATTCCGTCTATTGGTATCTATAGTTATGAGTTGTTTAATTTCTACGGCGTAAAAACCATCATTCGCGTAGGTAGCGCAGGCTCTATACACAAAGACCTACATATCGGCGATCTCGCTATCGCTATGGGTGCCTGCACCAACTCCAACTATGCCGACCAATACGAACTGCCCGGCACATACGCACCTATTGCCGACTTCGACCTTTGCCGTCGCGCTGCTGACGCTTGCGAGAAGTTTGGCTATAAATACAAAGTGGGCAACGTCTTCTCTTCCGACACGTTCTACACCGAGAATCCGCACAACGAGAAGTGGATTAACATGGGTGTGCTCGCAGTAGAAATGGAAGCCCCTGCCCTCTATATGAACGCCGCTCGTTCAGGCAACAAAGCCCTCGTGATTTGCACAATAAGCGACAATATCATCACGGGCGAAGCTACCAGCGCAGAAGAACGTCAGAACTCCTTCACCCACATGATGGACGTAGCCTTCTCACTCATCTGATGCACTTTCGTTCCGTCATAGTAGCCCTGCTGTTGCCCTTGTCGCTTTTGGCACAAGAGCCTGCAGCACCTGTTCCCCCAACGGCAGAGTCTACCGCTACCGTCGCCACTAATAAGAAAACTCCGAAAAATGCTTCCGATAAGAAAGTATTTAGCGGCTTTTCGGGCGGTATGATGTTGCATATAGGTTATGCTTTTGCCCAATCGCCCGACGAACTATTTCGCAACTCGTCGCTTATTAATGCGCAAAATCTCTCGCGCGATGGTGTAACCATCGGACTCGGTGGTGCCCTGCGTCTGCACCTCTTTGACCACATGCACATTGGCGGTGAAGGGTTTGTATCTACTATGCCATTGATGTCGTCAGGCAGCAATATTCGCACCAGTTGGGGAGGTGCTATGATAGACGGTTATTTTACCATTGGCAAGTTCTCGCCCCTGTTAGGCGTCACGATTGGCGGAGGTTCTACCAAACGCATATACGTACCTTCGCAAACCACGAAAGCACGCACCGAGGACGATAAAGAGACTATCTACAACGCCTCATTCACGAAGACACCGTTCTTCCTGTTAGACCCGTATGTAGGCTTTGAAGTGGCACTTAATAGCCACGTACACCTGCTTTTCAAAGTAGATTACCTGCTCCCATTCGGCAATAAAAACTCCGGCATTGGCGAGACACTCCATTGGTCGTCCTTCATCAGTCCAAGCGGACCACGACTCCACATAGGTGCAATGTTCGGAAGACCGTAATAACGCAAAAGGCATATTATAAAGTAACTAAAAACAACTCAAATATAAATGGATAAACACACTTGGATAGGCTTTCTCCTTATAGCCGCAATCATTGTAGGATTTTCGATGCTCAATCGCCCCTCGAAAGAGGAATTGGCAGAGCGCCAACGCGTAAACGACTCTATCGCTTTAGCCCAACAACTTGAAGCAGAAGCACAACAACTAAGCGATGCCATCAGCGCTGAACTGGCTGCACAAAACGATAGCAATGCCTTCTCCGAAGAAGAGATTAACCGACACATAGCCGCTACATACGGCTCGTTTGCTCCCGCAGCACAAGGCGAAGAAAAAGACATAGTGCTTGAGAATAACAAAGTAAGACTCCACTTCACCACCAAAGGCGGTACGCTTGCCCGTGCCGAACTAAAAGAATACAAAGCATACGGCGATAGTGTGAACAACCTCAACCTGTTCCGTGGCGAAGAGACTTCACTCAGTTTCACCCTTCTCACGGGTAACAACCGTATTCTTGCCACGAAAAACCTCTATTTCCAAGACCTCGGTCAGAAAGTAATGGCAGACGGCACGGAACAGACTCTGCGTCTCTTGACCGATAACGAAGAATCTTATATCGACTTTATTTATACCCTGCCCGAAGACGACTATATGGTGCGTTTTAATATCGTGCCTCATAATATGCAGCACGTGTTGGCGCAGAACGTCAACTCCATGGAGATGCAGTGGACGCAACTCGTTCCGCAACAGGAACGCGGACGCAAGTTCGAAGAGCGCTATGCCCAACTGCAATATATGTATGTAGGAGGTGACATGGAAAAACTGTCGGAGCAGAAACATGCCAGCAAGAAAGAGACCGCACGGGTACGCTGGATTGCCTACAAAGACCAGTTCTTCTCCACCGTTCTCATTGCTGACGATGCGTTCTCCTCGTCCGTCTTCGAATCTACTCCGCAGGATAAAATGAGCCGTTATATCAAGGAATATACCACGGAGACCAGTGTTACTCTCGATATCAGCGGACAAAAAACAACCGGTTTCCGCTATTACATCGGTCCGAACCACTACAATACCCTCAAAGCCTACGACGACGATGTAGAGGCAGAGCAACGGCTAAACCTCAAAGAACTGGTACCGCTGGGTTGGAAAATCGTAGCGTGGATCAATAAGATTTTGGTTATTCCGATGTTTGACCTCTTCTCGTCTTGGGGACTGCATATCGGGCTGATTATTCTCCTGATGACCTTTGTTATCAAACTGATTATTCTGCCATTCGTCTTCGCCTCATATAAGTCAAGCGCGAAGATGCGTGTTCTGCGCCCACAATTGGACGAAATCAATGCCAAATATCCCGCCGACAAGATGCAGGAACGCCAGCAGGCTACGATGGCTCTCTATAATCGTGCAGGCGTCAGCCCAGTGTCAGGTTGCTTGCCGATGTTGTTCCAATTCCCGATTTTGATGGCTATGTTCTGGTTCTTGCCTACCGCTATCGAACTGCGTGGACAATCATTCCTCTGGGCAGACGACCTCTCCGCTTATGATGCTATTCTTACATGGGGACACCATATCCCGTTATTTGGCGACCACCTGTCGTTATTCTGCCTTTTGATGACTGCCGTAAACATTGTCTATACATATATCACGATGCAGAATCAGCCTACCGACCCGAATATGAAGTTCATGAAGTACATGATGTACCTTATGCCGCTCATGTTCCTCTTTATTTTCAACGACTATGCTGCAGGATTGAGTTACTACTATTTCGTCAGCCTCTTGATGACTATCATTCAAACGATGATTTTCCGCTGGTCGATTGACGATAAGAAACTGCTTGCGCAGATGGAAGCCAATGCCAAGAAGAAGGCTAATCAAAAGCCTTCCGGACTGATGGCACGTCTGCAAAAGATGCAGCAAGAGCAACTCAAGGCTGCTCGCGAGAATGCAAAGACACAAGCAAAACGTATGAGATAAAACGCCATGCGCATCGTCATCATCGGACAAGGTAATGTAGGCACCAATCTCTATGAGGGGTTCCGCAGAAAAGGTGCTGATGTGGAGATGATTTCTTCACGCACGCTGGAAGGATTGCCCGACACGGCAGATATCTATGTCTATGCTGTACGCGACAATGCTCTGCAAGAAATCATCGACCGCGTACACGTACAAGCGCGTGCGTTCCACTTACATACTTCCGGCACTATACCTATCTCCGTCTTCGGTGATGATAAGCCACATGCCGGCATTCTCTACCCCTTCCAGAGTTTCAGCAAGAGTCATATCTTGGACGATTTGAGCCAAGTTCCTTTCCTTATCGAAGCACGAGGCATTGACGATATCGCTGCCGTGTATTCCGTGGCGCTGATACTCTCGTCATGCGTGATTGAGGCTTCGCAGAAAGATAGAGAGCGGCTTCACCTCGCTGGCGTCTTTGTCAATAACTTCAGCAACCAGATGTACTCTATCGCGGCGGATATCTTACGTGGTACAGCCATTCCGTTTCAGATCTTGCTGCCTCTAATCGACGAGACCGCTGCCAAAGTGCATAGCCTCTCTCCACGCGACGCACAGACCGGACCTGCACGCAGAGGCGACACACGTGTAATGGAGCACCACCTGAGCCTACTTAACGATGACAAACTAAAACAATTATATACCCTGCTCTCCGACAGGATACAACAACAGAATCAATAAACACACATAATATGGAACTTTCAGAACAAGAACAAGTACGCAGGCAGAGTCTGCAAACTATGCGTGATATGGGAATCAACCCCTACCCTGCGCAAGAATACGTCGTTACGGGTCACTCTACCGACATCAAAGCCGGCTTTAAGGACGACGACCAAACAGCAGCGTGGTACACCGGCAAAGAAGTGAGCATCGCCGGACGACTGATGTCGAAGCGTATTATGGGAAAGGCTTCTTTTATCGAACTGCAAGACTCGAAAGGCAGAATACAGGTATATGTCAGCCGCGATGATATTCAAGCCCCTGTAGCAGAAGGCGAAACGCCTACCGCCATTGAGCAACAGATGTACAACGTAGTTTTCAAGAAATTGCTTGACATTGGTGACTTTATCGGTATCGAAGGGTTTGTTTTCCGCACGCAAATGGGTGAAATTAGCGTACACGCTAAGCGCCTGACTGTTCTCAGCAAGTCGCTTCGCCCACTGCCTATTGTCAAATACAAAGACGGTGTGGCTTACGACGGCTTTAACGACCCAGAACAACGCTATCGTCAACGTTACGTAGATTTAGTAGTCAACGAAGGCGTGAAAGATACTTTCCTCAAGCGTGCCACTATACTGCGCACTATGCGCCAAATCTTTGATGAGGCAGGCTATACCGAGGTAGAAACACCTATCCTGCAACAGATTGCCGGTGGTGCTTCCGCACGTCCGTTCATTACGCATCATAATACGTTGGACGTGGATATGTACCTGCGTATCGCTACCGAACTCTACCTCAAGCGACTTATCGTAGGCGGTTTCGAAGGCGTATATGAGATTGGACGTAACTTCCGTAACGAAGGGATGGACCGCAGCCATAATCCTGAGTTCACCTGCATGGAACTCTACGTGCAATATAAGGACTACAACTGGATGATGGGCTTTACGGAGCAACTTCTTGAGCGTATCGCCATCGCTGTCAACGGTACAACGAAAGTGAAAGTGGGCGACAACGAGATAGATTTCAAAGCCCCCTATCGCCGTCTTCCTATCCTGGAGGCTATTAAGGAAAAAACCGGTTACGATCTCAGTACCATGAGCGAAGACGAGATTCGCGAAGTTGCCAAGAAATGTAATGTGGAAGATACCGAGAAAATGGGAAAAGGCAAACTGATTGACGAAATCTTCGGCGAGACATGCGAAGGTACTTTCATTCAGCCTACCTTCATTACCGACTACCCTGTTGAGATGTCGCCACTTACCAAGATGCACCGCTCCAAAGAGGGACTTACCGAGCGTTTCGAACTGATGGTCAACGGTAAAGAACTTGCTAATGCTTATAGCGAGTTGAACGACCCTATTGACCAATACAACCGCTTTGTTGACCAAATGAACTTGGGCAAAAAAGGCGATGACGAGGCAATGGTAATCGACCACGATTTTATGCGTGCTCTCGAATATGGTATGCCGCCTACATCGGGTATCGGTATCGGTATCGACCGTCTGGCTATCCTTATGACGGGACAACCCACGATTCAGGAAGTATTGCTCTTCCCTACTATGAAACCGGAAATCAACCAATAAGCCAGCACTATGGACGCACGAAAACCACGAATAGCCGTTTTGGGATATGGTAGTTGGGCGACCGCTATCGCTAAGATTGTGCTGGAAAATCAGCCGTCTATCACTTGGTTCATTCGCAAACAGGAGACCATCGAAGAGTTTAAGGCTACAGGCAAGAACCCGCGCTATCTCAGTACAGTACATTTTGATACCGCTAAGATTCATTTCTCTGCGGATATCAACGAGGTCATCTCTGAGGCAGATGTGCTGATTCTGGCTATCCCGTCGCCTTATGTCAAACTCTCGCTCAACAAACTGCGCCGTTCCATCAGGCAGAAATATATTATATCTGCCGTGAAAGGTATGATTCCTGACGAGAATATGATTGTCACCGACTATCTCCACATCAAATATCATGTGCCGATGGACCATCTTGCCGTAGTGGCAGGTCCTTGCCACGCCGAGGAGATTGCTCTTGACCGGCTCAGTTACCTCACTTTAGGCTGCGAAGTGTTAGAGACCTCCAAATGGTTGGCAGATCTATTTGATACGCCTTACGTGCGTTGCAGCGTCAGTGAAGATGTAGTGGGATTGGAATACTCGTCCGTTATGAAGAACATCTACGCTATTGCAGCAGGAATGTGCCATGGTTTGCACTATGGCGACAACTTCCAAGCCGTCTTGATGTCCAACGCTATGCAAGAGATCCAGCGTTTCCTCACGGCAAGCAATAATATCCCGCGCGATGTCGATTGTTCCGGCTACTTGGGCGACGTGCTGGTTACCGCCTACTCCAAGTTCTCGCGCAACCGCCAATTCGGACTTATGATTGGTATGGGTTATTCCGTGAAAGCCGCACAAATAGAAATGGAAATGGTGGCAGAGGGTTATTATGGTACCAATGCGATACATATTGTTAATCAGCGTTTAAATGTATCCCTGCCTATTGCAGAAGCTATGTATGAAATTCTCTATAATCGCCAATCACCTACGATTGTTATCAAAGAACTAACTAAGAAACTACGATAAGTATGACCGATATTCATTTTATTTTCGATAAGGCTGTCACCGCTGCTGCATTACAGCCCTACGCAACTCGCGTCAGCGAGTGCCAAAAGATGTTAGTAAACCGCTCCGGTAAAGGCAACGATTTTCTTGGTTGGCTGACTTTGCCGGAGGATATCATGCCCCAACTCGATACGATTCAGGCTGTTGCCGATCGCCTACGCCGGCAATGCGACATCATCGTTTGCATTGGCATCGGGGGTTCATACCTCGGAGCCAAAGCCGTGATAGACGCTCTCTCATCGTCCTTTGCATGGCTGGAGGGCAACCGCCCGCAAATCGTTTATGCAGGGCAGAACATCAGCGAAGATTACCTCTTCGAACTTCAGCAACTGCTCCGCGACAAGCGTTTCGGGATTATCTGTATATCCAAATCCGGCACTACGACAGAGCCTGCCTTGGCTTTCCGTCTTCTCAAGAAGCAATTGGAGCAGCAGCAAGGCAAAGCCGCTGCCAAAGAGCGTATTGTCTGCATTACCGATGCCAAGAAAGGCGCACTTCGCACTCTCGCCACACAAGAAGGCTACGATACTTTCGTGATTGAAGACAATATCGGCGGACGTTTCTCCGTGCTATCCCCTGTTGGCTTGCTTCCTATCGCTTGTGCAGGGTTCGACATCAAAGCCCTTATCGAGGGCGCACGACGCATGCAACAGGTTTGCGGTATAGATACGCCTTTTGCAGAAAACCCCGCTGCACAATATGCTGCTGCACGCAACCTACTCTACACCACAAGCGGCAAGAAAATAGAACTGCTGGTCAATTT
>JAKSNN010000028.1 GCA_024399755.1 Paludibacteraceae bacterium
TCGAGTGTCGGCTATTCCTATACAGATGTTATACACATGTTATACAGATGTTACGTCCTTTGTCCTTGTTCCTTGTTCCTTGTTCCTTTGTCAAAAAACGCTTTCGGACGTTTTTTTTTGCACATTCGGAAAATTTGTAGTACCTTTGTATTCGTGAATACATTATCGTTATGAAAAAAACTGTTTCTTTACTTTGTACCGCTATGGTATGGCTGATAGTTGCCATAGGGACTGCGTCCTTAGAGACGATATCGGCTGCAACGCCGAAAGTTACGCTTGAGCAACTGCAAAACGGCGGCTGGGAACAATACAAAGGGCAGAAAATTTGTATCACTACCCCACTCGTTCTCTGTGCCGCCATGTACGATAGTCTGGTGCTATCCGATGAACGACTATTCGTTCCCGAAGAGACTGCCTACGGACTTGCCGATGGCGATAGCACAGAGTACCGGAAACGTGTAGCCTATAATCGTGAACATCGTATCAAACTGGAATGCAAATACCCCTTCTCGCTCAACAACGGTGCTACCATCAAAAACCTCTCCGCCCGCGTCATGGGTGCGCGTCACTTGCAGACGGGGGCACAACCTGCGTTCCGCAATTATCGACCGAAGAAGCAAGTACCTGCATGGAGCAAAGCCGACGTGCGCATTTGTGCCGCAAACATTCAAAACTATTTCGTACACGTAGGCGGATATGCTACCAAACGCAATACCCCCGGTCAGCATGCCCTGCAATGCTACAAAGTGGCTTCGGCATTGACAAAGATAGATGCCGACCTCTATGCTCTCTGCGAGCTGGAGCAAGGCAGTTCAGCTCCCGCAGAGTTAGTAGCCGAGATGAACCGCCAATACAGCAAGCGGCACCCTGCTACGAAAGAGGCTTTTGCCTTCGTCGTTACCGACACCTGCGACAAAGATACTATCTCCTGCGGATTCATCTACAAGGTTGCACGCCTGCACCCACATGGCAATCTCACACTCGCCTACCTCAACCATAACGATATTCATGCACATCGCTTTCTGATTCAGCAGTTCGCGGATAACGAGACGGGCAAACGCTTCTACGTATCGCTCAATCACCCCCGCAGCAAACGCGGCGATGCCGCTATAGCCAATGCCAAGCGTATGACGGAATTAGATACTGTGTTTGCCGCCTTCGAGCGTCTGCACCTCACACCCGATTCGATGGTGCTCTTCTTAGGCGACTACAACTCATACGCTGCCGAACAATCCACACAGAAGATTGTGCGTGCAGGGTATCAAGATATGAACGCCACGCTTGCTCCTAACGACTATTCCTACGCCTACAAGGGGGAATGCGGTTTCTTAGACCGCTGCTATGCTTCGCCTTCGATGGCAAAGACGATTACCTCGTTGCGCCCCCTGCACTGGAACACCGATTATTACTATTCCGCAGCCTACTACAGTAAGTACAACTATAAAAATAGGAACATTCCGAAGACTGCTCCTAAAAATATCCGTAGTGTGATGTCGGGTGCTGCCAAGAAAAATCGTTTCTTCCGCTATGCTGACCACGACCCACTACTCATCAGCCTACACTTATGATATCCTCTCAGTCAGAAGTGCAGAATCACCCATTTATCACCCATTAACGACATATTAATCACCCGTTAATCACCCGATAGAGTCATACGACTTATAGGTTCTTCGGTTCTTCTAATTACACTTAGGTGATAACTTAGGCGTAGAGAGGGTTAATAACTCTCCTCAGCGTTAGGGAAACTGCTGTCTTTCACGGCAGCCACGTAGGTACTGACGGCATTCTTAACCGATTCAGCCAACGAGGCAAAGTGACGCAGGAACTTCGGTTTGAAACCTTGGTTCAACCCTAACATATCATGCAGGACAAGCACTTGCCCCGATGTCAGATTGCCCGCGCCGATACCGATAGTGGGGCAGTTGTACTTGGCTAACATCTTCGTTACTTCGCCTGCCAAAGCAGCAGGAATCTTCTCCAGCACAATAGCAAAGCAACCTGCTTGCGCCAATAACTCGGCGTCGTGCATCAATTTCTCGGCTTCGGCTTCGCCTTTGGCACGCAATCCGTAACCGCCTAACTGATTGACCGATTGAGGCGTTAAGCCAAGGTGACCGCAGACGGGTACGCCTGCCTGAATGATATGGCGGATAGCAGGCAGAATCTCCTCGCCGCCTTCCAGTTTGACGGCATCAGCACCGCTCTCCTTCATCATCTTGACAGCATTACGAACAGCCTCTTCCTCGCTCACCTGATAACTGCCGAAAGGCATATCAATCACGACTAACGCACGTTGCGCAGCACGCACTACGCCCTTGGTGAGAAATATCATCTCATCTACCGTGATAGGCAAGGTATAACTATTGCCACAAACGATATTGCTGGCGCTATCGCCTACCAGAATCATATCTACACCCGCTTCATCTACCAGCGAAGCAAGGGTGAAATCATAACTTGTCAGCATGGAGATTTTCTCCCCTTCGGCTGCCATTTGACGAATCTTCGTGGTCGTCATCCGCGATGTTTGTACATGTACTGACATAATTTTGAATGATGGATTGATAAATTGATGAAATGATGAATTGATGGATTTTTGAAAAAGTGTGCAAAATTACTGCTTTTTTTGCACATCTGCAAATCTTTTTGTACCTTTGCAGTCGAAATGTGCCGAAATACTGTCATATTTGCCCTTTTGAGCATAGCATGCCTGATTCTTCTGCTGTTAGATATATGCAGCGGTTCGGTGTTCGTTTTCCCTTGGCAACTACATGATAATGAGATTGTTGCCCGCTTGCTATGGAACTTGCGTGTGCCGAAAGCCCTTACCGCTATCCTTGCCGGTGCAGCGCTATCCGTGAGCGGACTGATGATGCAAACGCTTTTCCGTAACCCGCTGGCAGGACCTTATATCTTAGGCGTCTCGTCGGGTGCAGGTTTGGGTGTTGCTATCGCCACGATGTGCGGTACGATGCTGGCGGTACAGGTGGTTTCTTTCTCCATCGTGGCGGCTGCTATCATAGGTTCGACGTTAGTACTGTTGCTCGTGTTGGCGATTGCCAAAAAGGTGAGCAGCAACGTCTCGCTGCTGATTGTAGGCATGATGTTAGGGTCGATAGCAGGGGCGCTGGTTAACCTCATTCAGAACTTCTCCAACCCTGATGCCCTCAAACTCTTTGTAGTATGGACATTAGGGTCGCTGGATAATGTAGGCTGGACGGAACTACGTATTCTCTTCCCCGTCTTGGCGATAGGCGGTGTGCTGTGTCTTTTCCTGCTCAAACCGCTGAACGGATTGCTGCTTGGCGAGAACTACGCACAAGGGTTGGGTGTGAACGTCAACAGGACGCGTCTGATGATTGTGTTGGCGACAGGGCTCTTGGCAGGTGGCGTAACCGCTTGGTGCGGACCGATAGCGTTTATCGGTGTGGCGGTTCCGCATATCGCACGAGGCATATTGCGCACTTCTAACCACCGTCTCACCATGCCGATGGCAGCTCTTATTGGGGCGAATATCCTGCTTTGTTGCGATGTATTGGCGTCGCTCTTTACCTACCCTCTCCCCATATCAACGATGAGCGCCCTTTTCGGAGCGCCCATCATCATCTGGATTATCGTTCGGGGAAAGTCTTAGTTACGAAACTGCAGTTCGCCGTTGCGCAGTTCTACTGTCACGGGACGTTTGCCGTCAATCTTGCCTCCGATAATCTGTTTCGACAGTTCGTTCAGTACGAGGCGTTGCAGAGCGCGTTTGACAGGGCGTGCGCCGAATTGCGGGTCGTAGCCTTCGTGTGCGATATAATCGACGGCGTCGTTGTTGACGCGCAGGTCGATTCCGTTCTCGGCTAACATCTTGTGTATGCGCTCAATCTGCAAGAGCACAACCTCGCGAATGTTGTCTTCGCTCAGTTCGGAGAAGCGAATGATGTCGTCGATACGGTTGATAAACTCAGGTCGTACCTGTGCCCGCAGTTGCTCCTCCGTGAGGTTGGATGTGAGGATAATCAGCGTATTCTTGAAGTTGACGGTACGTCCTTTGTTGTCGGTCAGTCGCCCGTCGTCCAGCAGTTGCAGCAGCACGTTGAATACGTCGGGGTGCGCCTTCTCAATCTCGTCAAACAGGATTACCGAATACGGTTTGCGGCGAATGGCTTCAGTCAGTTGTCCGCCCTCGTCATAGCCCACATATCCGGGAGGCGCTCCTATCAGCCGGGTGGCGGAGAATTTCTCCTGATACTCCGACATATCAATGCGCGTGAGCATATTCTCGTCGTCGAAGAGGTAATCGGCAAGGGCTTTTGCCAGTTCCGTCTTGCCAACGCCCGTAGTACCGAGGAAGATAAACGAACCTATAGGGCGTTTGGGGTCTTGCAGTCCGGCACGGCTTCTGCGAATCGCATCACTGACGGCTTGAATCGCTTCCTCCTGTCCGATAACACGGCGGTGCAGTTCCTCCTCCAAGTTGAGCAGTTTGTCGCGTTCCGACTGCATCATCTTTGCCACGGGGATACCTGTCCAGCGTGCCACGATATCGGCTATATCGTCTGCCGTCACTTCCTCCTTAATCAGGTTATGCGCAGTACCTTGGTCGGTATCAATCTGATGAAGCGCCTCTTGCGCAGCCTTGATATTGGCTTCTGCTGCCTGAATCTTCGAGTAGCGTATCTCTGCTACCTTGGCATAATCGCCCTCTCGCTCTGCCACTTCCGCTTCGTGCTTCATCTGCTCGATGTGTGCTTTCTCGTTTTGGATAGTGGCTACATAGCCTTTCTCCTTATTCCAGCGCGCACGCATGGCTTCGGCTTCGGCTTTGAGAGAAGCGAGACGCTGGTCGATGGACTTTGCCTTGTCGGTTTCGACATTCGATTTCAGGCTGGCTTTTTCTATCTCCAACTGCTTGATTTGCCGTTCAAGATTATCTAATTCCTCGGGCACGGAATCTACTTCCAGACGCAGTTTGGCAGCCGCCTCGTCGATAAGGTCGATGGCTTTGTCGGGTAAGAAGCGGTCGGTAATATACCGTGCCGACAGGCTGACGGCGGCAAGCAGAGCATCGTCCTGAATACGCACTCGGTGATGGTTCTCGTAACGCTCTTTCAGTCCGCGCAAGATAGATACGGTTGCACCTTCGTCGGGCTCGTCCACCGTCACTTTTTGGAAACGCCGTTCAAGGGCTTTGTCGGTCTCGAAGTATTTCTGGTATTCGTCTAAGGTAGTAGCACCTATGGCACGCAGTTCGCCGCGTGCAAGGGCGGGCTTGAGGATATTAGCAGCGTCCATCGCGCCACTACTCTTGCCTGCACCAACAAGGGTATGAATCTCGTCGATAAAAAGTATGATTTCGCCTGCGGCTTGTACCACTTCGTTGATGACGCCTTTTAGGCGTTCCTCAAACTCTCCTTGGTATTTGGCGCCTGCGATGAGGGCACCCATATCGAGGCTGTAGATTAGTTTCTTTTTAAGGTTTTCGGGTACATCGCCACGAATGATACGGTGTGCCAGCCCTTCGGCAATAGCCGTTTTGCCGACACCGGGTTCACCGATAAGAATCGGGTTGTTCTTGGTTCGGCGGCTCAAGATTTGCAGTACGCGCCGAATCTCATCGTCGCGACCGATGACAGGGTCGAGTTTGCCTTTCTCTGCACGTTCACAGAGGTTAATCGCATAGCGGTTGAGGTTTTCTGTTTGGTTGTTCATAGTTATAAAAATCTTAACTCTCTTAATTCAAAATTAGTTCATTAGCCTCTCTTCAAACTTTGTACCAAAGCCCGAAAATCCTGTTCCGCTATGACACGCTCTGCCAAAATGACACAACACGACCTCCGTAGCACTACCGTACCGCTCAGTACTCTCACCGAACCCTCACCGTACACTCATAGAAAACTGACCACTTTCGATTTTCGGCTAAAAAAAGCGCTTTCGGGCGCTTTTTTTGCTTTCCTCTTGCATATATCGGAAAAAAGCAGTAATTTTGCAACTGCTATTGTGCGCGCGCAAAAAGAGCATAACGGAATGCTAAAATTAAGGCAAATAACAACCCCAAAGAAAGGTTACCTGAAGTGGCTGATGATAGCCGCCCTTTGCGCCGTGAACATAAGCGCTACAGCACGGACAATGCGAATATACGGATACGTAGTCGACACCGATAACCGAGGTATCGAACTTGCCAATGTATATATCAAAGAAAGCGTCAATCACGAACTCATCGGTACTTCTACCAACAAAAACGGCTACTACGAATTAGTATCCCAAAATAGATTCGAAGCAGCAACCGACAGCGCCTCTATCACTATCGTCTATTCCATGTTAGGCTATCAGACACGCGAAGTAATAGTGCCTCTGACACAAGACGTAATGAACATCAACGTACTGATGAACGCCGATGCAGAAGTATTGGAAGAAGTAGAAGTAAGAGGCATCAAGAAACAAACCGGCACAATGGACCACATCGAAGCCGCCACAACACGTATCATGCCCGATGCTACAGGCGGCAGTATCGAAAGCATTCTCATCACCTTTGCAGGCGTAAACCAAAACAACGAACTGAGTAGCCAATATAACGTGCGTGGCGGCAGTTTCGACGAGAACGAAGTATATGTCAACGGCATGGAAGTGCATCGACCTTTGCTTATCCGTAGCGGACAACAGGAAGGACTGAGTTTCGTCAACCCCGAAATGGTAGAAAACGTAGAGTTCTCGGCAGGCGGATTTGACGCCCAATATGGCGATAAGATGTCGTCCGTACTGGATATTACGTATAAACGTCCTGAACGCTTTGAAGCAAGCATAAATGCCAGCCTGCTCGGTGCAGGCGTGTACGTAGGTAGCGGCGATAGCCTCTACAGCCAAATGCAAGGGTTGCGCTACAAGACCTCCGCATATATGTTAGGCGCTATGGCAACCGCAGGCAATTACAACCCCAATTACCTTGACTATCAGACCTACGAGACATGGAAAGTAGGAGGCAAGACAGCGCAAGAACGTGCCCATTCGCGTTGGTCAATGAGTTTCTTGGGCAACTTCAGCCAAAACGACTACCGTTTCGTGCCTGATTCGCTGAGCGAGAGTTTCGGAGGGCAAGACGCCAAGAACCTGAGTATCTGGTACGACGGACAAGAGAAAGACCTCTTCCGTACGGCTTTTGCTGCCATCGGTGCGCAAGGCAAAGTAGGCAACGGCGTAAACCTGAAGTTCGACCTCAGCGGCTTCTACACCTACGAGCAAGAAAACTTTGACATTACAGGCGAGTATGTACTTAGCAATGCGCCCATGGACGGCTCCGGTGTGGCACTACAAGGCGAGACCATCGGCGACGAAAGGCAGGCGGTAGATGTATTAGGCACAGGAATCTACCATGAGCACGCCCGCAACCGGCTACAAGCAGGCGTGGCTACCCTATCGCACACAGGAGACTGGACAAAAGGAACAAACACCCTGAGTTGGGGCGCCAGCGTACAAGGCGAGTGGATAACCGACCACATCAACGAATGGAAGTGGCGGGACTCTGCCGGCTACAGCATGCCCCACCAAGAGCAAAGCATGAACCTATACTACGCTATGCGTGGCGATACGGCAATGCAGTCGCTCCGTGTGCAAGGCTACATACAGAACAGCCATAAATGGAATACCGACAAAGGGCAAATAATACTGAACGTAGGCGCACGCCTTAACGCTTGGACATATACCAAAGAAGTACTGCCGAGCCCCAGAGCCAGCCTCGTCATCATTCCCGGTTGGAAACGCGATTTCTGCTTCCGTGTAGCCACAGGACTATACTACCAAGCACCATTCTACAAAGAACTGCGTGATACCCTTACGGACGCGCAAGGTGTGACGCGCACACGCCTCAACCGTGACTTGAAAGCACAACGTTCGGTACATGTGGTAGTAGGTGGCGACTACTATTTCCGTGCGTGGGGCAGACCCTTCAAACTGACGGCAGAGGCGTATTACAAATATATGGACCGCATGATTAGTTACACGGTGGATAATGTGCGTGTACGCTATTCTGGCGAAAATGATGCCACAGGCTACGCTGCCGGCGTTGACCTGAAGTTATACGGCGAATTAGTACCCGGAGCCGACAGTTGGATCAGTTTCTCCGCCATGTCCGCCAAACAAAGGCTATTGGCACACCCCGAGTGGGGCTGGATTCCGTCGCCGCAAGAGCAACGTTACTCGTTCTCCATGCTCTTTCAGGATTACTTGCCGCAATTACCCCAACTGAAGTTCCATATCAAATTCATCTGGAACGACGGTATGCCCTTCGCTTCACCACGAAACATAGAGAGCCAAAAGTATTTCCGTATGTCGCCTTACCGCCGAATTGATATAGGTGCCACCTATTCCTTCAACCGCAAGACAGCCAAGTTCATGCGGGCGGAAAGTGCAAAACACGTAGATAACTGGGCAATACAATTTGAAGTGTTCAACCTCGTGGGCTGGAACAACGTGAACTCCTATTTCTGGATAAACGATGCCTACGGCTACGAGTGGGCAAGCCCGAACTACCTGACCGGCAGACGATTTAACGTAAAGATAACTATAGATTTGAAGTAACTAAACCATGGCAACGACAGAGAAAAAAGAAACTCCGATGATGGAGCAGTTTCGCAAGATAAAGGAGCAATATCCCGATGCGATGTTGCTGTTCCGTTGTGGAGACTTTTACGAGACCTATTGCGAGGACGCTGTAACGGCATCTAAGGTATTGAACATCACGCTCACCCATCGCAGCAACGGTACAGGAGGAGCAATGCCGATTGATATGGCGGGGTTCCCTTTTCATGCGTTAGATACCTACCTGCCCAAACTGGTAAGAGAAGGTATGCGCGTGGCTATCTGCGACCAACTGGAAGACCCGAAACTGACCAATAAACTGGTGAAACGTGGCGTGACCGAACTCGTGACCCCCGGCGTTAGTTACTCCGACACTACCCTCGAGCAAAAAGAAAACACGTTCCTCGCCTGCGTACATTTCCCCACGAAAAAAGGAAAGAACATTGCAGACGCCCTGTTAGGCATTGCCTTCCTGGATATTTCCACGGGCGAGTTCTTGGTAGCCGAAGGCGAAGAGGACTATATAGATAAACTGCTGACGAACTTTACGCCGAAGGAAGTGCTCTTTATGCGAGGCAGGAAAAGCGATTTCGAGAGCCGCTTCTCCAACCGCTATTTCACCTTCGAACTGGACGATTGGATGATGACAGCGGACGCTGCCAACGACCGCCTGCTCAAGCAATTCGGCACGCAGACGCTGAAAGGCTTCGGCGTAACGCAATACCCGAACGGAATCATTGCTGCCGGCGCTATCCTGCATTATCTGGACATGACCCAACATCTGCAAACCGGACATATACGCACCTTGAGCCGTATCGAGGAGGATAAATATATGTGGCTTGACGGTTTCACGATACGTAATCTCGAACTCACCCACGGACAAACCCAAGACAGCGGGTCGCTCTATGCCGTATTGGACAATACGATTACGCCGATGGGCGGACGTCTGTTGCACCGCTGGCTATCCCTTCCCCTCAAGTCGGTACGTCCGATTCGCAACCGCCAAAGCGTAGTGGAATACCTATTCCGCCACCCCGACGATAGAGATAAGATAGCGGCTGAATTGGAGCACGTACAAGATATGGAGCGACTGGTCAGCAAAGTATCAACAGGCAGAATCGGTCCACGCGACTTGCGCCAATTGGCTACATCGCTGCGAGCCGTGGAGCAAATCAAGCAGGTTCTTGCCCCCGTGCAAGCCTCGGGCGAAAACACCTACCTCGCTACCTTGGAGCAACAACTGAATACCTGCGAGGCTATTCGTGAACGCATCGAACAGACCTTAGCCATAGACCCGCCTGCCGTACAAGGAAGGCAAGGGACAATTGCATCGGGCATAGATGAGGAGTTAGACCGCCTTAGAGAGATACACCAAGGGGGACACGACTACCTCATGCAAATGCAGCAACGCGAAGCAGAAGCCACCGGCATACAAAGCCTGAAAATCGGGTTTAATTCCGTCTTTGGCTATTACTTGGAGGTAAGAAACACCTATCGCGAACAGGTGCCGGAGACGTGGATCCGCAAGCAGACCCTCGTAAATGCGGAACGCTACATCACGCCCGAACTGAAAGAATATGAGCAAACTATCATGACCGCAGAGGAGAAGATTGGTATTATTGAAAACCGCATCTATACCGAACTGATGTTGGGTTGTACCGATTATATCGCCTCCATGCAGGTAGATGCCAACATATTGGCGCAGATGGACTGCCTATTGAGTTTTGCCCGTGTTGCGGAGCGCAACCATTACGTCTGCCCCGACATCAACGATAGCCTCGCCATTGACATTCGCCAAGGACGCCACCCCGTGATAGAACGCCGCCTGCCCTTGGGCGAAACCTATGTGCCCAACGACGTACTGATAGACAACGCTGGGCAGCAGATTATGGTGATTACAGGACCGAATATGGCAGGTAAGTCTGCCCTACTCCGTCAAACGGCGCTGATTGTGCTTATGGCGCAAATCGGCAGTTTTGTACCTGCGGAAAGCGCCTCTATCGGCGTAGTGGATAAGATTTTCACCCGTGTAGGGGCAAGCGATAATATCTCCTTAGGCGAGTCCACCTTCATGGTAGAGATGAACGAGGCTGCCAGCATACTGAATAATCTCAGCGAGCGCAGTCTGGTACTCTTCGACGAATTAGGACGCGGCACCTCCACCTACGACGGCATCAGTATCGCGTGGGCAATAGTAGAACATATCCACAACCACCCTACGCACGCCAAAACCCTGTTTGCTACCCACTACCACGAACTGAACGAGATGGAATCGCTATTTGAGCGGATACGCAACTACAACGTCTCCGTGCGCGAAGCCGATGGCAAAGTAATCTTCCTGAGAAAACTCGTGCGTGGCGGTTCGGAACATAGTTTCGGTATCCACGTAGCGAAGTTGGCAGGTATGCCGCCTTCGATTGTGAAACGCGCCGAGCAGATACTGAAAGACCTTGAAAAGTCCAACAGCAGCAATAGCAAAGCCGCTTCGGGCGCAATCAAGCCCAAAGAGGTATCGAACCCTGAGGGTATGCAACTCAGTTTCTTCCAATTGGACGACCCCGTCTTAGAGCAGATACGCGATGATGTAAAGAGCCTTAATATCAATACATTAACCCCATTAGAAGCATTAAACAAACTATCCGAGATACAGCAACTTGTAACTCCCGCTAAACACTAACCACTATCCAAGAGAACTTCCTGCAATGTTAACAACCAACGAAATCATACGTCCAATTCAGAACGAGTTTCAGCAATTCGAGCAGACCTTTGAGTCAGTTTTTCGTAACGACCTGCCTATGTTGGACGAGGTGCTATATTATATTCATACCAAACGCGGCAAACAACTGCGCCCGCAGTTAGTACTATTATCGGCAGCGCTATGCAGAGGCATTACCGGCAAGACGATTCATACCGCAGTAGCATTAGAACTGCTGCATACGGCTTCGTTGGTACACGATGACGTAGTAGATTCGTCGCCTATGCGCCGAGGTGCCAAAGCCGTGCAAGAGGTGTGGGGCAATAAAATAGCCATATTAGTGGGCGACTATATGCTGTCGGAAGTGATTGCTATCATCAACGCAATTCGTAACCTTAAGATTCTGCACATCGTAGCCGATATGGGTGCTTCGCTCTCCATGGGCGAACTGCTGCAACTACATTCCGGCAACAGCATGTGGATTACGGAAAAGCAGTACTTCGAAATCATTGAGCATAAGACCGCCTGCCTCTTCTCCGCTTGCACGGAAGCAGGCGCAGAATCGAGTGGCGGAACCCAACGCCAAGTAAGCGCCCTGCGCGAGTTTGGACGTCTGTTAGGTATATGCTTCCAAATCAAGGACGATGTATTCGATTTCTCCGACTCGGAAGACTTAGGCAAACCCACGATGAACGATATTTGCGACGGCAAGGTTACCTTACCGCTTATTGTAGCCTTAAGCCGTGCCCCTCGTGAGGAGGCAGAGGAGATACGTACTCTGGCAGAGAGTTTAACAAAGAAAGAAGCCAAAGACGTGAACGATACCGAACAAACTATCAAGTCGTTTGTCCTGCGTTACGACGGTATCGGTTATGCCACCCGGCAGATGCAACGCCTCCGCAAACAAGCCATCGAAGTACTGTCTATCTTCCCGGATTCTTCACGCAAAGATAGTCTGATGGCACTACTTGACTACGCGATTAACCGCACTTGCTAACTAATCAGACATCACTATGAGAGTAATCGTACAACGGACATCACGCGCAGAAGTGCGCATCGACGGCGCTGTAGTCGGGCAGATAGGAAAAGGCTTTATGCTCCTTGTGGGCATAACGGACGGCGACACGCAAGCCGAAGCCGACTATCTGGCAAAGAAAGTGGCGCAAATGCGCATATTCGAGGACGCAGAAGGGAAGATGAACCTCGGGCTACAAGATGTAGGAGGCGAGATATTAAGTATCTCGCAATTCACGCTATTTGCCGACTGCAGAAAGGGTAACCGTCCGTCTTTCATACGCGCAGCACGTCCGGAAGTGGCAGAGCCGCTATACGACTACTTCAATACCGTATTGCGCACACAATACGGCTTGCAAGTAGCGACAGGACGCTTTGGCGCCGATATGAAGGTTGATTTCGTGAACGACGGTCCCGTAACGATACTCCTTGACACACAAGAAATGCTTCGCTAAGGCTTAGTTTTACCTAAGCCTTAGTTGCTTACCACTGCGTACTGAGCATGCGCAGGTAGGAGCGATAACGCCATTGCGCATTCTCCTGTGCTGCACGGAAGAGGTCGGCTGCCTCAGCAGGGAACTGCTTCATCACGCTGGCAAAGCGCACTTCACCCTTGAGGTAGTCCTGGAACTTGTCCCACTGCGGCTCTTTGGAGTCGAGCGAGAACGGGTTCTTGCCTTCTGCTTCGAGTTGCGGGTTGTAACGCCAGAGGTGCCAGTAACCGCACTCAACAGCTTTGGCTTCTTCGGCTTGCGATTTACCCATACCTGCTTTCAGACCGTGGTTGATACACGGAGCGTAAGCGATGATGAGCGACGGTCCGGGATAAGCCTCCGCCTCACGGATTGCGCGAAGCGTCTGGGCTTGGTCTGCCCCCATTGCCACTTGCGCGACATAGACGTAGCCGTAGGTAGTAGCAATCATGCCTAAGTCTTTCTTGCGTACACGCTTACCCATAGCAGCAAACTTCGCAATAGCGCCAAGCGGTGTGGATTTGCTTGCTTGTCCACCGGTATTGGAATATACCTCCGTATCAAGCACAAGGATATTCACATCTTCGCCACTGGCAATCACGTGGTCAAGTCCTCCGTAACCGATGTCGTAGGAAGCACCATCGCCACCGATAATCCATTGGCTACGTTTTACGATGTGGTCTTTATAGGTCAGTATCTGCTTGCATGTATCGCACCCGCAAGCCTCCATGGCTGCTACCATCGGCTCGTAGAGACGTTTGGTGACGTCAGCGTTCTTATGGTTCTCTATCCATTCGCGGAACATAGCCTTCAGTTCATCGGAACAGCACTTGCAGTCTTGCGCTTCGGTCATGAGGCGCACAAGGCGCTCCTGAATCTTACGATGGGCAATCTGCATACCCAATCCGTACTCGCAGAAGTCCTCGAACAAAGAATTGGACCACGCAGGACCATGTCCTTTCTCGTTGGTGGTATAAGGTGTAGAAGGTACGGAGCCGGAGTAGATAGAGGTGCAACCCGTTGCGTTGGCAGCAATCTCACGGTCGCCAAAGAGTTGGCTAATGAGTTTCAGATAAGGTGTCTCTCCGCAGCCCGAACATGCGCCAGAGAACTCGAAGAGTGGCGTAGCAAACTGCGAGTTCTTCACGTTCGACTGTATATCCACAAGGTGCTGCTTCGTAGCCACATGACTGACGCAGTAGTTCCAGTTGTCTGCCTCTGCCATTTGCGACTCAAGAGCCACCATCTGGAGGGCTTTGCCCGTCTTAGGATTACCCGGGCAGACATCTACACAGTTGCCGCAACCGAGGCAGTCCATCACGCCTACCTGCACGCGGAAATGCATTCCCTTCATGGCAGCAGGCGCTTTCATCTCGCGCGTAGCAGCCGTAAAGCCTTTCATCTCGTTCTCGTCCAAGACAAACGGACGGATACATGCGTGCGGGCACACGTATGCGCACTTGTTACATTCTATGCAATTATCAGCATTCCAAACGGGAACGAAAGCACTCACACCACGTTTTTCGTATTTAGCCGTACCGCTTTGCCAAGCGCCGTCTTCAATACCGCGGAAAGCGCTCACAGGGAGCAAGTCGCCTGCCTGAGCATTGATAGGACGTACCACATTCGTGATGAATGCAGGTTCATCGCCATAGTTCTTCGGAGCGTCTTCGCCCAACTGTGACCATGCAGGGTCGATATCGAGCAACTGATACTCGTTACCGCGATCCACGGCAGCATAGTTTTTATTGACTACGTCCTCACCTTTCTTGCCATAACTCTTCACGATGAAGTGTTTCATCTCCTCAACGGCTTTCTCTACAGGGATAACGCCCGTAATGCGGAAGAAAGCGGATTGCAGAATGGTGTTGGTGCGGTTGCCGAGCCCAATCTCTTGGGCAATCTTGGTAGCGTTGATATAATATACCTTAATCTGGTTGTCGGCAAAGTATTTCTTCACTTTGTTAGGCAGGTTACGTTTCAGTTCGTCGCCTTCCCAAACGGTATTGAGCAGGAACGTTCCTCCACGTTGCAGACCGCGCGTCACATCGTACATCTGAAGGTATGCTTGTACGTGGCAAGCCACGAAATTAGGTGTCGTAACGAGGTAGGTAGAATGAATCGGCTCATCGCCAAAGCGCAAGTGTGAGCAGGTGAAGCCGCCCGATTTCTTGCTGTCGTATGAGAAGTATGCCTGACAATACTTGTCGGTAGTGTCACCGATAATCTTCACGGAGTTCTTGTTTGCGCCAACCGTACCGTCAGCACCCAGACCATAGAACTTGGCTTGGAACATGCCCTTGCCGCCCATGGCTATCTCTTCGCCGACAGGCAGAGAAGTGAAGGTAACATCATCGTTGATACCTACGGTAAAGTGGTTCTTAGGCGTGTTCATGGCAAGGTTGTCATATACGGCAAGCATCTGCGCAGGGGTTGTGTCGTTGCTACCCAAACCATAGCGACCGCCTACAACCATGATATTGCCCAAACCTAACTCTTGCAAAGCGTCTTTCACATCGAGATAAAGCGGTTCGCCGTTGGCACCGGGTTCTTTGGTGCGGTCAAGCACGCAGACGCGCTTCGCGGTAGCAGGCATAGCCTCTTTCAGGTATTTGAGCGAGAAAGGACGATAAAGGTGAACGTTAATCATACCTAATTTATGTCCTTTGGTTGCCTCATAGTCGATTACCTCGCGCAGGGCTTCGCAAACCGAACCCATAGCGATTACGACATGCTCGGCATCGGGGGCGCCGTAATAGGTGAAGGGGCGATAGGTGCGGCCGGTAATCTCGGAAATCTTATCCATATAGTCGCTCACGATGTCAGCCACCCCGTCATAATAGCGGTTGCAACTCTCGCGATGCGTGAAGAACACGTCGGGATTTTCTGCCATACCTTTCATCTCGGGGCGCATCGGACTGAGCGCACGACGGCGGAAAGCCTGCAACGCCTCCATATCTACCAGCGGGCGCAGGTCTTCCATATCTATTGCTTCTATCTTCTGATACTCGTGCGAGGTGCGGAAACCGTCAAAGAAGTTCAGGAACGGCACATGACTCTTGATAGTGCTCAAGTGAGCCACACCGGCAAGGTCCATCACCTCTTGTACGCTACCTTCCGCCAACATGGCAAAACCTGTCTGACGGCATGCCATCACGTCTTGGTGGTCGCCAAAGATACAGAGCACATGGCTTGCCAACGTACGTGCCGATACGTGGAAGACGGTAGGGATAAGTTCGCCCGCAATCTTGTACATATTAGGTATCATCAGGAGCAATCCCTGACTGGCGGTAAAGGTGGTCGTGAGCGCGCCCGCATTACGCGAACCGTGTACTGCCCCTGCTGCACCTGCCTCTGATTGCATTTCCTGAACGGTGACAGTCTCGCCGAAGAGGTTCTTTCTACCCACGGCAGCCCACTCATCTACATTCTCTGCCATCGGAGATGACGGCGTGATAGGATAGATGGCGGCTACTTCCGTAAACATATACGCTACGTGCGCCGCTGCTGCGTTACCATCACACGTAATGAATTTCTTTTCTTTTGACATATATTTCATTTTTTTTAGTTTCAGTATAATAAGCCTAACATCCAAAGCGGAATGTTATTTCCTTCGCCTATGGTAAGGTTGCCAATGGCACACGGGCGGATACTCGGTTTCTCTGGTGCGTCTGCAAACACATCGAAATAGTATTTTCCATCTACGATGAACATCGCACTCCGTTCCGTGGCATTCACGGGATAATCAGCATGCAGAGCATGGTAGAAATAGGTTTCGTATATATCTTCGTCTTGCATTGTGCGTCCGCCGTTCTGGTAGGCGATATTCGTATTTTGCATATATACCTTGGAAGGCTTCATTGGGAAGCGTTTGCCCTCTTGGTACAGGAGGTTCAGCAGGCGTGCGTCTTTCAGGTACTTGATATAATTCATGGTCGTGATACGCGACAGCCCTATTTCCGCAGCAATAGCCGTGATGTTCAGCGAGCAGGGTGCAGAGGTCAGCATGATGTAGAGCAGTTTGCGCAGTTTGGGCAGGAAAGTTACATCTATCTGCTTAATCACTAATACATCTACCTCTAACATCACGTTCATCATCTTCAGTATCACGGAATCAGCCTCTTCGTTATCAGACGAGGAAGGATAATAGCCTCGTTTCAGATACTCGCGGAAATGTGGCATAGGGTCGCAATGACGGCAAATCCGTTGCGCCAGTTCCTCGTGGTGCGCCAGCAATTCGTCTAACGTGACGGGTTGTACGGACATACCCGTATGCAGGTTCAGGTATTCACGGAACGAATAGCCACGCAGGTTGTACATCTTTACTACCGCGCCTATATCGTGATTTTCCTCCACCAATCGCATCACGGGCGAAGCGGAGAAGACGATATACAGGTCCTTGAATTTATTATAGCAGGAGCGCAGTTCTTTCGACCAGTTTGGGTACTTGAACATCTGGTCGAGCAGCAGGTATCGTCCGCCTGTTTTCACGAACTCTTTGGCGAACTCCACCAAGGTATGTTGAGTAAAGTAGAAGTCGTTAAAATTGACATACAGGCACTTCTCGTGTGCTTCTTCCAGTTCACGGGCGCGAGCGAGAAGGAAATCGGTCTTTCCCACGCCACGAGCCCCTTTGATAGCGATAAGCCGATGTTCCCAATCAATTTGGTCCATCAGCACGCGGCGAATGGGTGTGTGTGCGTGTTTCAGCCGATATTGGTATGTCTTATAAAACGCCTCTAACATAATTTCGCTACAAAGGTACTACTTTTTTTGCATATATGCAAGAAAATTCTCAATTTTACAAATTTACAGACCTACAGATTACCTACAGATTATCCATCAACATTGTACAT
>JAKSNN010000029.1 GCA_024399755.1 Paludibacteraceae bacterium
ATTTCCACCCGAAACTGCATAACATCAGCGAATGGTGGAAGCAACTCTATGGCGAGAGCGAAGGCAAAGACGGCAAGGGTATCTTCCCTGCAGCCGTTGATTTCACAACCGACCTTCATTCTATGGGACAATATATCCAGGACGGCGAACGTCATCTCTTTGAGACCGTAATCTCCGTTATGGAGCCTAACCGTAAAGTAGAGTTCCCGCACGATGATGCCAACCTTGACGGTTTGAACTTCTTGGCAGGCAAACGTGTAGATGAGGTGAACAAGATGGCGGAATTAGGCACGATGTTGGCGCATATTGACGGTGGTGTTCCGAACCTGAAAATTGAAATGCCCCTGCTGAACGAGTATTACCTTGGCGAACTCATCTATTTCTTCGAGCGGGCTTGCGGTATATCGGGCTATCTGCTGGACGTTAATCCGTTCAATCAGCCTGGCGTAGAAGCCTACAAGAAGAATATGTTTGCCCTGCTTGGCAAACCCGGTTATGAAGAGGCTACTGCTGCCATACAATTGCGACTAAAGCACTAATCGTCCCGCATAGTGACTATCCGCTTCTTCACATTGGGTTGTAAACTTAACTTTGCCGAGAGTTCGTATCTCGGCAAGTTGCTTTTGGCAAAAGGGCATACACGTGCCAAGGCAGGTGAACCTGCGGAACTATGCATTGTTAATACCTGTACCGTCACCGACACGGCTGACCAGAAGGACAGGCAGGCGATTCATCGCATTCGCCGGGAGAACCCCAATGCTATAATTGTTGTGACGGGCTGTTATGCGCAATTGCAGCCACAGACGATTGCCTCTATGCCCGAGGTGGATTACGTATTAGGGCAGGACGAGAAGTTTGCTATTACTGACCTTGTTGAACGCTTAGAGACTCAGCCGTCCGTACAAGCCACACCGATTCGCGAACTCAATACTTATCATGGTGCATGGTCAAAAGACGATCGCACACGCTGTTTTCTCAAGGTGCAAGACGGCTGCAATTATTTCTGCACCTATTGCACCATCCCTATGGCACGTGGCAAATCACGCAACGGAAGCATTGCCTCCATCGTGGAGCAAGCCACGGAAGCCCTGATGTCAGGCGCTAAAGAGTTGGTGCTGACAGGTGTTAATATCGGTGATTTCGGTCATTCTACGGGGGAACGTTTCATAGACTTGCTGCAAGCGCTTGACCGGCTGCCTTCTGCATCGCCTTATCGGATACGTATCTCCAGTTGCGAACCCAATCTGCTCTCCGACGGGATTATTGAGTTTGTGGCGCACTCGCAACACTTCGCTCCGCATTTCCATATCCCGCTTCAGTCGGGTTCGGATACGGTACTGAAAATCATGCACCGCCACTACGATACTGCCCTTTTCCGTGAACGTGTAGAGCATATCAAGCGCATTATGCCGAAAGCCTTTATCGGTGTAGATTGTATGGTAGGAGTAAGAGGTGAGACGGAAGAATGTTGGCAAGAGTATGTCCGTTTTGTGGAATCGTTGCCGGTAAGTCAACTGCATGTATTCACGTATTCCGAACGCGCCAACACACGGATGTTAGACATGGATTTGCCGGTCGTTCCGATGCCGGAGCGCCATCGCCGCAGTCAACTCCTGCACGAGATAAGCGAAGCGAAAACCAAGGCTTTCTATGCCGAGCATAAAGGCGAAGAAGCCACTGTCCTATGGGAGGCAAAACGTATCAATGCCCCACAACCTCTGATGTCAGGTTTCACGGAAAATTACATTCGCGTCACAGCCCCCTACGACCGCGCCAAGATTAACACCTTCGAGCAGGTTATTATCTAATCTTTCAGTGCATCGTAGCAGCATTGCGCAGCATCGGTGTCCGGCAAGCACTCCAAGCCTAACATCGGTACTTTCGTAATGAGCTGCGAGATAGTGCTATAGAGCGCGTCCATCGTTTCGGGCACAATCTTCAGTCCCGATGAAGAAGCCAGCATAAACGCATAAGCCTCCGGCAAACGCAACTTTGTAGCCTTGTTATAAGGCGCTTGAGTCAGTTTGACAATACCGCCTACTCTTACCTGCTTATTCTTGTAACATGGTGTTTTGCCGCTCCACGGCGAGCCATAGACAATTACTTCCGCTTCTTTCTCACCCTGTGCAGGGAAGAACCGTACCACGGGATTATCATCGTTCAGCAGCCAAGCCTCAGGGAATAGTTGCAGCCATTGGCGCGAGTGCGTGCTCTTGCCCGTGCCGCTTTTGCCCAAGAAGAGGTAGCCAAGTTCGTCTTTTACTGTTACCGATGCGTGCATCTCTAACGTTCCAAAACGCACGGAAGCAAAGGCAAAGATGAGCATTGCGGCATTATCCAGCGCAAAACGCTTATTCTGCTCACCCGTGAGATAAAGCGTTACCTTATTAAAATCTTCTGAACTCAAAATATGGCAGCAGACATCGCTATCCCGGAACATCGATACGCCCAGTAGCCAACCTTTGCCTAACGCCTTGTCTATCTCTATTCGTGGCATATCTTCGTCAGAACGGTCGGTAAAGACGTGTTCTACCTCCATTTCCGGCATTGCCTCGTTAGTCACCTGCAAAGCAAACAGCAAGTTCTGTTTCATCTCTGCTGCCGTTATTTCAAACGGTGCATAGTTCGTCATCAAGGCAAAAACGTCTTCGCCTGCGGTAACGGAGAACACGTGTTCTGCTACTCTATAATATCTGCATTCAGCCATACCTCTAATGTTTTCTGGGCATCACGCAAAGCTGTTTCCATATCTACCTCATATTCCTCCGTCAGCAGTTCTGCCAATTGCTGTGCATCAAAGTTGCGACCGTCTTCCACTTTCTGCCATAGGTAGGCAGCAGTAGGATTCATCGTAATCATTTTGTTGAAATTCACTTGTTCGATGCCTTCGCCCAAGAGGATAAACTCGTCTCCTAACGGACGTAACTTAAAGCCTTGTTTTGCGTTCATAGCGATGTTTTGTTTGTGTGATATAAATGTAGCAACGAGTGCCTATAAATTTTCAATAGCCAACGACGTACAGGCAATAAGCGATACCATAATTTGCCTTTGGTCAATGGTTTGCGTATGCCTTTTGGTGAGCGAATCTCCGTCACAACGGCAATCACATCTTCTTGCCTGCAATGTTCTTGTCCGCAGAGGTTACCGTCGCCCATTAGCGTTACTTCTCCATTATCCTCTACCGCAATTACACGATGGAGCACATAGTTTCCCGTCAACCTCACCAAAGCAATATCTCCTCTTTTCACACTCTCTTTGGCAGCCAGTGTCACCGTATCGTGCCAACCTTCGATGAATGGTCTCATGCTATAGCCCGTGGGAGTAAAAACAACCGTTTTCTTCTCCTTAATCAAGCGATCAATCTCTTCTATCAAGATCGTATTTTCAATTACGTGGGCCATATCAACGTTATTTGCCAAGTACGTGCTGTATCTTTTCACTGCAAAGGTACAACAAATTTTCCGAATGTGCAAGCCTACATTTATTTTTTACAGAAAAAACGTTGCAGATATTGCATAATTCACAAAAAAGGACTAACTTTGCAGATTGTTTGGTGTGCCAAAATGGCAGGAAGCACTCTATTGGCACACTTATTGAACAAGAGAGTGTGGCGACACACGCTAAAATCGTTTAACACCTTAATAAAAATATATACAATTATGACAAAGATTCAACCATTAGCAGACCGTGTGCTGATTCGCCCGACGGCTGCAGAAGAAAAGACTATCGGCGGGATTATTATCCCCGATAGCGCAAAAGAGAAACCTCTCCGTGGTGAAGTGATTGCTGTCGGACAGGGAACGAAAGACGAAACTATGGTGCTGAAAGCGGGCAATACCGTTTTGTATGGCAAGTACGCCGGCACCGAAATCGAAATCGACAACGAGAAATTGCTTATCATGCGTCAGAGTGACGTGCTCGCTATTCTCGCCTAATCCCCCACACTTGCACACTTACAAATTTACAAATTTACAAATTAAATCAAACTTATGGCAAAAGAAATATCCTATAACGTAGAGGCGCGTGATGCCCTCAAACGTGGCGTTGACCAATTGGCTGACGCAGTGAAAGTTACGCTTGGTCCTAAGGGACGTAACGTCATTATCGACAAGAAATACGGTGCTCCGCACATCACCAAAGACGGTGTTACCGTAGCCAAAGAGATTGAACTGAAAGACGCTGCCGAGAACCTCGGCGCGCAACTCGTTAAGGAAGTGGCTTCCAAGACGGGCGATCAGGCTGGTGACGGTACTACTACCGCTACCGTGTTGGCACAGTCTATCATTGGCGTAGGCGTCAAGAACGTTACCGCCGGTGCTAATCCTATGGACCTCAAACGTGGTATTGACAAGGCCGTCGGCGCTATCGTGGCTGAAATCAAGAAGCAGAGCGAAGTGGTCGGCAACGACTTCGATAAAATCGAACAAGTGGCTACTATCTCTGCCAACAACGACGCGGAAATCGGCAAACTGATTGCTGACGCTATGCGCAAAGTAAGCAAAGACGGCGTTATCACCATTGGCGAAGCCAAAGGTATGGACACTACCATCGATGTCGTGCAAGGTATGCAGTTCGACCGTGGCTACATCAGCCCGTATTTCGTTACCAACACCGAGACGATGGAGGTAGAGATGGACAAGCCTTATATCCTGATTCACGATAAGAAAATCTCCAACCTCAAAGAACTTCTGCCTGTTTTGGAGCCTGCCGTTCAGTCGGGTCGTCCATTGCTTATTATCGCAGAAGACGTTGATAGCGAAGCGCTTACCACTCTCGTTGTCAACCGTCTGCGTGCTCAATTGAAGATTTGCGCAGTTAAGGCTCCCGGCTTTGGCGACCGTCGCAAGGAGATGTTAGAGGACATTGCTATCCTGACCGGCGGCACGGTTATCAGCGAGGAAAAAGGTATCAAACTTGAGAGCGCTACACTCGAGATGTTAGGTACAGCCGAGAACGTGACTGTCAGCAAGGACAACACGACCATCGTGAACGGTGCAGGCAACAAAGAGGCTATCGCTGCCCGCGTGGCACAAATCAAAGCCCAAATCGCGGCTACCAAATCCACCTACGATAAGGAGAAACTGCAAGAGCGTCTTGCCAAATTGGCAGGTGGCGTGGCACAACTGAACGTAGGTGCTGCTTCCGAGGTAGAGATGAAGGAGAAGAAAGACCGTGTTGATGATGCGCTGTCTGCTACTCGCGCTGCTATCGAGGAGGGTATCGTTCCGGGTGGAGGTGTCGCTTATATCCGCGCACAGAAGGCTTTGGACAAACTGAAAGGCGAGACCGAAGACGAGCAGACGGGTATTGAGATTGTACGTCGTGCTATCGAGGAGCCTCTCCGTCAGATTGTGGCAAATGCCGGTAAGGAAGGTGCCGTGGTTGTGGATAAGGTGCGCCAGGGTAAGGGCGACTTCGGCTACAACGCCCGCAAGGACACCTACGAGAACCTGCTTGCTGCAGGTGTGGTTGACCCTGCGAAGGTGGCACGTGTCGCTTTGGAGAACGCAGCCAGCATCGCAGGTATGTTCCTTACTACCGAGTGTGTCATCACCGACATCAAGGAAGACACTCCTGCTCCTGCAATGCCTGCAGGCGGCATGGGCGGTATGATGTAATCCCTACCGCCTCGTTCATACAACCAAAAGAGCACCCCCCCTCGGGTGCTCTTTTGGTTGTTATCTCATTCATTGCCACGCTGCTCTGCCACAGATAAACGCAGCCCTGCTGCCTAAAAACGTGGCTCCGCCACATCTAATGCGCCACTCCGTGGCGCTTAAATCACCGCTTTCTCTCCCTTTTGCGGAATCTCGATATTGCGGAATCCTGCTTCATATAGGTGGTCTTTATATTCCTCTTGTGCCGAACTCTCGCCGTGTACGATGAATGTACGGCGGATAGCATTGACGTTTTGGCAGCGGGAGAAATAGTTAATCATTTCCTGATAATCGCCATGCCCGCTGAATCCCTCAATCTTGGTCACTTGTGCTTTAATCTTATGGTCGAATCCGAATATGCTCACCCACTTCAGGTTAGGGTCTTGGATACGTGCGCCGAGGGAGGTGGGCGTGCAGTATCCCACAATTAGGATAGTGCAAGCAGGGTCGCTGATATGGTTTGCCACGTGGTGTTTGATACGTCCTGCCTCCAGCATGCCCGACGCGGATATGACGATAGCGGGTTCGTCGCTTGTGTTTAGGGCTTTCGACTCGCGAATATCGGTGATGTAGCGCAGGGTATTGAAGCCAAACGGGTCGTCATCAAAGCGCATGGTATCTTGCACTTCCTCGTTCAGGGCATCGGTGTACATACGGAAGACGTGCGTCGCGTTCACCGACAGGGGTGAATCTACATACACTTTGATATGTGGCAGTCGTCCTTCGTTGTAGAGTTTGTTCAGCACATATACGATTTCCTGCGTACGTCCCACCGAGAAACTCGGAATCAGCAGTTTGCCTTTCTTATAGACGCATGTATCTTCCACTACGCCAAGCAGTTGTTCCTCGCTTACGATAGCGTCGTCGTGGAGGCGGTTGCCGTAGGTTGATTCGCAGATTAGGTAGTCGCATTGCGGGAAATCTTGGGGCGGGCAGAGGATATGGCTATGTTCGCGTCCGATATCGCCGGTGTAGGCGATACGTTTCACTTCCCCGCCCTCGCGAATCTCCAAGTTCACGATGGCTGAACCTAACATGTGTCCCGAGTTGGTAAACGTCAGCATCACGTCGTCCGAGATGCGGTATTTGCGCCCGTAATCGACGGTTACAAATAGTTTCATGCAGCGTTCGGCTTGGTTGGTATCGTAGAGGGGGTCTATTTTCGGTTTATGCAGGCGGTCCATTTTCTTGTTGTACCAGCGGATATCCTGTGCTTGAATGAAGGCGGTATCCATCAGCATGAGTGCGCAGAGGTCGCGTGTAGCGGGGGTACAGACCACATCGCCGCGAAAACCTAATCGCCACAGGTACGGAATGAGTCCGCTGTGGTCGATATGGGCGTGTGAAAGGACAACTGCGTCAATCTCTTTGGGGTCGAAACCGAGGTCACGGTTATCGTTATCGGTTTCCATGCCTTTGCCTTGATACATTCCGCAATCCAGCAGAATTTTCTTGCCAGAATCGGTTGTGATGAGGTGTTTCGAACCTGTCACCTCGCCTGCAGCACCTAAAAATTGTATTGTCATAATGTTATTATTTTGCTGCAAAGGTACTACAAATTTTCCGAATGTACAAGCGGAAAGGAATTTTTGTGGGTAAAAAGAATGATACAATCATTCCAATGGTGTAGAGTCTGCCGCGTTGAATGCTTGCATACATAAGCGGGCAGGCTATGCGGCATTGAGTAAGGTGTTAACCTTTTCTTGCACAGAGAAATTCCCTTGTAGCGACACATTCGCAGGACAGTGCGAACGTACTTTCGGGGGAATTGCGTTAGCGTGGTTAAAGGCGTAGCGTAGCAAGGCAGATGTCCGAAGGTACTACAAATTTTCCGAATGCACAAGTAACTTCCTACTTTCTACTAAAAAATTATCACTTATTTGCATATCTCGCAAAATCGTTGTAACTTTGCACAGTTTTTGCAAAGAAGATAGCAAACCTTATCGAACCAACTAACGGAGCATCAACGGAGCACTAACGGAGCACTCCGATACTTGATAGATACCTTACCGTTATGTTACGCTACTCTTTGGCTCACATGTACGCACCATCAAAATGCTAATTATTTGACACCATGAACACAATACGATTGTTTTTGCTTATGCTTTTGCTTCCGGCTTTTTCCGCCGGAGCGGCAGTTTATCAAGGCAAGGTAGTGGATACCAAAGGGCAGCCTATCTCGTATGCCACAGTCTATCCCGCAGACGACCCCGTCAGCGGGACGGCAACAGGTACGGACGGCACCTTCCGCTTCCAGACTACAGCCTCGCCCAATTCCGCGGTTGTCGTCTCGTTCATCGGCTACGAGAAACAGGTGATTATGCTCAACCGCCTCACGGCTACCGACCCGCTGACTACTATCGTTCTCAGCGAACAACCGCTCGCCCTTGAGGAGACCGTCATCGCTGCCAAAGCCTCCAAACAGCGCAACAAACGCAAGCAGATGGCTACCCTGCTCCATCAGGTCTATGTCCAAATGTCGAAAGACTTTACGAATCAGCCCGCCCGCTACCATGTTGTGAGCGATGTGCGCATGGACTCCGAAGGCGAGGCTTGGGGCATGGAGCAGATGATTGCCTCTATCGTGGTGCTTCCTGAAGGGGCAAAAAGCGGAAAAGACTCTGTTCAGTTCGCAGGCGAACATTGCAAACGCTATTTCCAGCAGGACAAACGCAACTTGGCGGATACGATTCTTGCCGGTGACGGCTTGGACCGTATGAATAAAGACATGCGCCGTGCCGTCAATGCGATTGATTCGGGGGTAGTGGTACATAAGAGCCTGTTTGCGGCAGGCAATATCCGATACGATTTTGAGCAAACCAGCGAGGACAAACTGCGTCGGTGGTCGGTCAGCAACGAGAGCGAAGGCGAGACCGTGCTCACACACATCGAGAAGCACAACTACCTCGGTATCTTCGTCTTGCAGATGACGCGCAATTATATCCTTGATAGCGAGACACTGAGCGTCAGACGCTTCTCCGAGCGTGCCGACATCAAAATCAGTATCCCCTTCGGTATGAAACTCAATGCCGACCAGTTGCAACTGCTCAATCTGCTCAATAGGGGCGACGAGGAAATTGAGAAGTTCCGCCTCCGTAAAGCCACGGCAACCGTTAGCCTCAACACGTTCTACCAGCGGAAAGACGGACACCTGTACACCTTGGAGAAGAACCTCCGGACCGATGCCCTGCTGACAGGTACCAAGAAAGCCGAGATACCTGTGTTGGTAAACGCTACCCAGCGTGTCGTTTCGCTGGAGACGAGCAACGTCAAGCCTATGACTTCCCGACAAATGACTCGCCGTGTCAAACGCGAAATTGTAGAGATTTATTAAATTTTGGCGAAAAAGTTTGCGCATGTCAGAAAAAAGTAGTAATTTTGCAGCGCAATTGCGGCATTAGCACATCGGTAGTGCATCAGCTTCCCAAGCTGAGGAGGAGGGTTCGACTCCCTTATGCCGCTCTTTTTTATTGCAGACAACTGATTTTGTAGAACTTACCTGCATAACAATCAGAAGCGAGGTCGATTCATCGCTTTGCGCCGGAAGAAGACGATTCGTCGCCTAATCCCGCACAAAGAGGAAAGTCGGGGCAACATAGAGCACCATATCGGTTAACGGCCGACGGGCAGTAATGTTCGGCAAGTGGTATAGAGACGAGCCAAACTTTTGTTTGGGTGGAACGGGCACTCTATGGGTTGCAACCTCATGTAAACCGGCGTTTGAGCCTTGCTCGGGTGAGCCGGAGGGTAGAGGGCGAGAGATGGACGTGGCAACACGCTCCGCAAGATTAATGATGAAGCCGCCTCGTGCGGAACAGAACCCCGCTTATAAACCTCGCTTTTGTTTGTTGGCAATCCTATCAATATGAATATCGGAGATTTTATCAAGTACGACCTTTGGCGCATTACAACCGACGAGTTGGGCAAAGGCAAAAAGATTCTGTTCTCGATTCTCAAAACCGTTATCTTGGTTGTTCGAGGGTTTATTGACAAAGAACTTAACATTCGCGCGAATGCACTCACGTATTCGCTGATGTTTGCTATTGTGCCGATTCTTGCGATGGTGCTTGCCATTGCCAAGGGCTTCGGGTTTGATGCTATCATTCAGGACAAACTCAATTCCTCTTTCCTTGCGGAAACCAACATTGTGCCTACCATCATGGAGTTTGTGGACCGTTATCTCGCTACTGCCCAAGGAGGTGCTTTCATCGGAGTGGGATTGGTGATTCTGTTGGTAGCCGTTTATACTTTCTTCCGACAAGCGGAAATGGCGTTTAATGGCATCTGGAACGTAAGCAAAACACGAAACATCTTGCGCCAACTTACCACGTACATTGCTATCCTGTTCTTCATTCCCGTTTTTATCATCGTTACTTCGGGTATCTCTGTCTTCTTTAACTCGGCGAGTACGACACTGCCGTTCCTCACTTTCCTTGAGAACTTCCGTGCAGGGTTTATCCGTTTCATGCAGTTTGCAATGGTTTGGGCATGCTTCACGCTGATGTACTGGGGAATCCCGAATACCAAAGTGCGTTTCTTGAGTGCGCTCATTCCGGGTATTCTGATCGGCAGTCTGTTCCAGGCAATGCAGATGTTAGGCGTATATATCTTGGTGTGGTTGAGTCGCACCAGTATTGTCTATGGAGCCTTTGCTTCTATCCCTATTCTGCTGATGTTCCTGCAATGGACGTGCCTAATGATTTTGATGGGAGCAGAGATGTCATTTGCCATCCAGAACAACGA
The DNA here is from genome assembly GCA_024399755.1 of Paludibacteraceae bacterium. Classification (GTDB taxonomy): domain Bacteria; phylum Bacteroidota; class Bacteroidia; order Bacteroidales; family Paludibacteraceae; genus Colicola. The sequence continues at coordinate 10,401 of JAKSNN010000029.1, forward strand.
GGATTTCAACTACGAACACGACCTTGAGCGTATGTCACGCCGTTACAAGGACTTCGTTACGCTCTATATCCTTTCTATGATTATTCGGCGTTACAACAATGGCGAGACAGCCCTCACGGCGCACGAGATAGCCCGACAAGAGCACCTTCCTGTACGTTTGGTCAACCAGTTAACCTCACGTCTGCTGGAGATCAAGATTCTGAACCCGACTTGGGTAGAGAACAAGGAGGACCCGGGGTTAATTCCCGCCCGTGGCACGCAAACCATTACGGTCAGCATGGTATCCGATTGTATCGACAGGCAGGGCACCGAGGCGTTTATCTCCAATCCGAGCGATGAGATGCTGGCGTTCTGGGAACGGTTCCTTGCCTTGCGTGACAAGAAAAATAAAGTAAACGACATTTTAGTTAGCGAAATATGAAAAGACACGTTTTGATAACCCTACTCTGCGCAAGCACCGTCTGGGTTTGCGCCACACCTCGGATTCAGCGCGTAGAGCCGCTTTGCTGGTGGACGGATATGCAATGTCCCCTTACCCTGATGTTTCAAGGCGAAGACCTGTGCGACGCGCAAGTCACTAGCCAAGAAGTGGTGGGAAAACGCCTGCAGAAAGGCGCATGCACGGGGCTTACCGTGCGCGAACAGCATAATGCCGAGTCGCAGAACTACCTCTTCGTAGGCATTGATGTCCGCAAGGCGGGGACGTACCGCTTCACCCTTGCCAAAGGACGCAAGAAAGCCACTTTCGACTACACGGTCTATCCCCGCAATGAGCAAAGCCGTAATCGCCAATCGTTCAATACGTCCGACGTCGTCTATCTCATTATGAGCGACCGCTTCGTGGACGGCGACGAGAGCAACAACAGTACCGACTGCACAGCCGAGAAAGCCGACAAAAGCAACGTTCACGGACGCTTTGGAGGCGACATACAGGGTATCATCAATAGTCTGGATTATATTGCCGAAACAGGGGCTACTGCCATCTGGCCTACCCCGCTCCTGCTTGATAACGAATCGGCATGGAGTTACCACGGCTACGCTTGCGCCGACTACTACCATATCGACCCTCGCTTTGGCAGCAACGAACTCTATTGCCAAATGGTGGAGGCTGCACATCAGAGAGGTATTAAGGTGCTGATGGACATGGTGCCTAACCATTGCGGGGCTGCCCATTGGTGGATGCAAGACCTGCCTTACCGCGACTGGGTCAATCAGTTTGATACCTTTACCGTGACCAACAACGTCTTTTCTGCCAATTACGACATCAACGCTTCTGATTTCGACCGCCAACTCAATAATCGCGGCTGGTTCGACCACCCAATGCCCGATATGAATCTCGACAACCCCGACCTATTGCAGTATTTCAAGCAATGGGCTATCTGGTGGATTGAGTATGCCGGTTTAGATGGTCTGCGCGTGGATACATATCCGTATATCGGAGCCAAAGCAGCCGACTGGTGCAAAGCCATTACCGACGAATATCCTAACCTCAATATCGTAGGCGAATGTTGGACACGTCCCGCCTCCAACGTGGCTTATTGGCAGTCCGGCACCAAGAACTTTGACGGCTATGACAGCCACCTGCCTACCGTTATGGATTTCCCTGTGGAAGAGGCAATCCGCCAAGCCCTTGAGAATGACGGCTCGGGTTGGGGAGCAGGTATGGCACGTGTGTACGACGCAATGGCTATGGACTATCAATACGCTGATGTCAACCGCTTGCTTATCTTCGTAGGCAACCACGATATGGACCGTTTTGCCGATATCGTTAAGGACAACGACCTTCGCCGCGTGCGTATCGGCTTCACGTTGATTGCTACCCTTCGCGGTATTCCTCAACTCTTTGCAGGCGACGAGTACGGCGCACGTTCCTCCGACCGCGCGTTAGGACATTCCACGCTTCGCTGCCCGTTGCTGCCGAAGGAACAACTGACGCCGGAGCAACGCGACTTGTACGACTTCCATCAGCGTCTCTTTGCTTTCCGCAAGACGGAACCGATTTTGCATCACGGACGCACAATGCACTTCCTTGCGCGCGACAATACCTACGCCTATTTCCGCTATACCGATGAGGGCGCAGTCTTTGTCTTTATCAACGCTTCGGAGGAGGAACGCACGATTCCTACTGCCCATTATGTAGAGATACTGTCTCGCTATCAATCCGTGGGAACCGACATATTGAGCAATACCTCTATCGACCTCAGCCGAACCGATATCCGTGTGCCTGCGTTGAGCGAGATGGTCGTTAAACTGACGAAATAAACCGCTATGCTGCTCTACCCGAACTGCAAACTGAACATCGGTCTGCGCGTCGTGCGCAAGCGCGAGGACGGATACCACGATATTGAGACCGTCTTTTATCCCGTCAAAGGCTTGCACGACGAGTTGGAGGTTACCCTTGCGGACACGTTTTCGTTTCATGAGGAAGGTATTGCGGTAGATTGTCCTGCCGACGATAATCTGATTATCCGCTGCTATCGGCTGTTCAAAGAGGAGTTTGCTTTGGTGGGGAATGTGGATATCCGCTTTCGCAAGAATATCCCTTTCGGGGCAGGTCTGGGCGGAGGAAGCAGCGATGCTGCGCACATGGCTATTGCGCTCAATGAGTTGTTTCACCTCGGTTTAAGCCGGCAGGAATTGGCTTCCCGCGTCAGCCGTTTGGGTGCCGATTGTGCCTTTTTCATCTATAATACCCCCTGCTTTGCGGAAGGTATAGGCGACCGTCTTACGCCTATTGACCTCGATTTGCGGGGCAAACGGCTCTTGATGATTAAGCCCGATGTGCATGTCTCTACGCGCGATGCGTATGCGGGTATCACGCCTAATCCTCTCCCTTTTAGCCGTTCCGTAAACGATTTTGAGACAACCGTCTTTGCCCGCTATCCTCTGTTAGCGCACATCAAGCAACGTCTTTTGGACGCAGGAGCCTCTTATGCTGCCATGTCAGGCTCCGGCTCCACTATTTTCTGCCTTTTTGAGAACGATACGGAACGTTGTACCCTTTCCAATCTCCGACTCCTTCACGAAGAGTTTGCCTCGATGATAATCTTCGATGATACGCTTCGCTAAACTCAGTCCTAAACCCCAACCGCGTTTCTTGGTGGTGAAACCGGGCTGAAACACACGATTGATTTTGCGGCGGTCGATACCTTTACCCGTATCTTTCACGTCGATTAGGATTTCCGAGTCTTTATGGGATACGCTGATGCTGATTTTTCCTTTACCTTCCATGGCATCTACGGCGTTCTTGATAAGGTTTTCCAACACCCAGCCAAATAGGTTCACGTTCATTTCCGCCCATGGTATTTCTTCGTCTGAGGCGACTGTTAATTCTATTTCCACCTTATTGGACACACGGGTGCGCATGTAGGCGATGGCTTGCTCTAAAATTGATATGACGGGTGCCGGCGACAGTTTCGGTTCGGAACCTACTTTGGAGAAGCGCTCCGCAATAGTCTGCAGTCGTGCCACGTCAGCCCCCATTTGCGGAATCAGTTCGTCATCGGGGTACTTCGCCTCAAGCAGTTCTTTCCACGCATTGAGCGATGAGATAGGTGTTCCTAATTGGTGGGCGGTCTCTTTGCTCAGTCCTACCCAGACGCGGTTTTGTTCGCTGCGTTGCGCCACGTAGAGCGACACAAATGCAACGATGATAAAGAGGCAGATAATCGTTAGTTGTATATATGGGAAATACGATAACTGCTTCAGCAACAGAGAGTCGTCGTAATAGATATATTGTGTAATTTCGTTGGATATTTTCACTTCTATCGGTCCTTGTAGTGTACGAGGGTCATCTACAGGACGTTTCACGTTTCGCGATTGCAGAATAGTTCCGTTAGAGTCTGTGATATATACAGGAATCGTGTTGTTTTGCTCGATGATGTGTGTTAGGAAGTCGATATTAGTATTTTCGTCTGCCAAGATGAGTTGGTTAGTGGCTTCCGCCCACATTTCCACGCGCTTCTTTTCCTCGGTAGCCAGTTGCTTTGCCAGATAGTTGGTATAGAGGGCAGACGCCACCACGATACATAGTGCCACCACCAGTACCCACTGCCCGATTTTCTTTCCGTTAAGCATTTTATTAGGCGTGCTACATTTTTCTTATAAATAAATTAAGAATTATAAGATAAGTGCGTAACAGCAAAAATGGTCAAATTGTAAATCACCATTGCGCCCTCGGCGCCCGCTTATTCCTCCACCGGTTTATTGGGCATTATGATTGCAAGAATGATATACAAAATAAGTCCGGGAAAACCTGCCGAGAAAACGGACAAAACGGCATAAATGACACGTACTAACGTAGCGTCACAATTGAAATACTCGGCAATACCGGCACATACACCTGCCAACATCTTGTTGTTGGACTTCATAAGTTTCTTCTTTTCCATTTCTTCCATAATATTATGTAAGTTAAACGATTGATTATCTTCACACGAGGTGTTCTTTCTTACACACCACTATTACTACTCCTGCAAAAATTATGCCATATAATGCCATAGTATGATTGTTTTGATTGATTATTTTGCTCCTTAATTTACAAATTTACAAATTCTTAATTTACAAATTGATTATCTTCATCTTCCACTACCGCCGCCAAGGCGTGACGATTCTTCCATATCCCCCACCTTACGGCGTTTTACCCATTGCTGCTTACCGAAATTATAAATGACAGATAATACCACCGCCTGCTGATAGTTTTTGCTCTTCATTCCGCTATATTCGCCTGCCGGTAGTCCTTGCGTCTCACTCACGTAGTCGCCGCTACGCAAGGCATCTCGCAATTGCAGATTTAGGATTAGTCCTATCTTCGGGAAAATCTTGCGCACCCCTGCCGACATGCCGTACGTTGCGTGCATATATTCGTATCCGATGGTCATTGGAGCCGAATACCAACCGTCTGCCGAAAGTATCCAGTTCTGCGGTAGATAGGCATTGAGCGAACCATTCAAACGCCAATAATGGTTGCGGTTATCGTACTGAGGCGTACCATCTCCGTTGCGTGCATACGATTTGTTGATAAAATGGAAATACCCTGCATTCAGCGTCAACGCCAACCACGCACCTGCTACCTTATGTTGGTCATCAAATTTAGGCACAATAGGCAACTCTGTAAGTGACAGACTTCCGCCATGAGTAGTACACGTTCCGAAATTCTGCCATGTCATTATCCCATCGCCGTTAGGCTGAATCTGAAGTTGCCACTTCTGCATATCCTGCGTATGCGAGAAATTGAACGTAAGCGAAACGTGCTGCGAATACGCAAAATTGACTTCTACATCGTTGTTGAACTCCGGCATCAAAGCCGTATTGCCCTTGGAATATGAGTGAGCATCTACGTATGTAGTGAAGGGATTGAGTTGGTAATAACTCGGGCGTTTGATACGGCGCGTGTAACTCAGGCTGGCGGATACCGGTTGCTGCCACTTGCCCAACGGAGAGGACGCATAACCCACAAATGCCGTTGGAAAAGGATTAAAATACGACCTGCGCGTCACCGAATCCGTAGAAATCCAGTCGCCCTCCGAATACGTATATTCGCCACGCAAACCTAATTTGGCATTCCAGTGTTGCCCGAACTGCTTACCTACCGTGATATAGGCTGCCGCCACATGCTCGGCATAACGGAACCGCGTTAGGTCGCTGATAGGCGCAGTAGAAGGCTGGACGGAATCCGTATTCATATTGTTATCCGTAGTAGAAAGTGCATATTTGACGCCACACTCTATCATACCTGTCTGCCAAAACATCGTTTGGAAATCTACCTTGGCGGAATAGATATTTGCTACCTGCCGTGTACGAATATCCAAGCCTAACAAAGGACGCTGCTGATTGTTGGTCTCTGCCATGTTATAGCGGTTGTAATCTACATTTACGGTCAACTCTCGCGAGAGATTATTATCGAATATGTGCGTGAAATTAAGGTTAGCCGTGTGCTGATTCGAGAAGTTGCCCATGTCCGTTTGCGTAGAATCGGAACTAAAGCCGTTAAAGTCAGATTTCATGATAGGTGTCTGCCAAATAAAACCTAAGGTATTGACCGAATCAATCAGCCAATCGTTGCCTAATTTAAGCATGTAATATTGGAAATCGCCTTGATATGTTGTGTTAGTAGAACGCTCCATAAGAGGCGTACGAACCTCAGTAGTCAACTGTTGTGCCACATCGGTATATACCTGATTGAGTTGAGCAAACGTATATGTCTTCTCCCCTCGATAATTCAAGTTGAACGATACCATATCGTTTTGCAGATAACGGCTAATATCTCCATAGTACATACCTCCATACGTAGCCGAAAGCGTTCCGTTGAGCCCTTGCGATTTGTTCTTCTTGAGTTTGATATTGATGATTCCGCCCGTGCCACTCGCATCATACTTGGCAGAAGGGTTAGATAGGATTTCGATTTTGTCAATCGTGTTGCCGTCGGTGCCGTCCAGCATGGCTTTCAGTTGCTGACCGCTCAGATACGATGGACGCCCATCTACATAAACCTCAACGCCCTTTCCGTTGACCGTGATATTGCCGTCCTTATCAATCATGATGCCCGGCGCACGCTTGAGAATGTCGCTCCCGTTATTACCTGCTGCCAAAGGCGACTGACTGACATTGATAATCAACTTGTCGATTTGCCGTTCCAGCAAAGGGCGCTTGGAACGCACCTCTACCTCCTGCAACTCAAACTGACGACTGATACTATCCAACCATGCCTGCTGCGCACTATCCAAAGGCAAAGACTGCGCCCACATAGCCGAACTAATAAAAAGAGAAATGAAAATAAATGTTTTACGCATTGTTGTTTTCTTGTTTTGAACTTCTTTACTTATTAGACGCAAATACCATGCAAAAAGTTTCAAACCAACTGCATTTTTTCTTATAATTA
>JAKSNN010000003.1 GCA_024399755.1 Paludibacteraceae bacterium
CGGGGACCTCATGATTATGAATCATGCGCTCTAACCAGCTGAGCTACCCCGCCATTTGCGAAAAGCGGGTGCAAAGGTACGGCAAATTTTTGATATATGCAAATTTTTGAGCAATTTTTTACGCAACCTGCTCAAAAAAAGCCGTTTTACCCAACCGAGCAGCCATTCTTAACAGCTGCACTAACCGTTGTAACGACTAATTTGCCGTCCGCATTCACAGCCGACAGAATCATACCCTGACTCTCAATACCCATCATCTTTCGCGGCGGGAAGTTGGCAATAAACAACACTTGCTTGCCTATCAATACGCTTGGGTCGGGATAACTCTGCGCGATACCACTCAATATCGTTCTGCCTCCCATACCATCGTCCAGACGGAACTGCAAGAGACGCTCGGACTTCTTGACGGGCTGACAATCCAACACTGTGGCTACACGAATATCCATCTTATCAAAATCGTCAATGGACGTAGCAGCCTTGATTTCTGCAGGGTGCCAGTTCTTCATTTCTTCCTCCTTGGCTTTTTGCTCGTTCTCCGCTTTGATACGTGCCAAACGGTCTAATTGCTTCTGAATAGCCTCGTCCTCAATCTTCTCGAAAAGCAGAGAAACCTCCCCTAACGCCTGACCTTCCGCCAACAGCGACGTGCTGCCTAACTGACTCCAATCGGCATGGTCCAAAGCAAGCATCTTACGCAGTTTCTGCGACGAGAACGGCAGGAAAGGCTCAAAGGCAATACTGAGATTAGCAGCAATCTGCAATGCGAGATTAAGAATAGTGGCAGTACGGGTCATATCGGTTTTTGCCAGTTTCCACGGCTCGGAATCAGCCAAATACTTATTACCGATACGTGCCAAGTTCATTGCCTCTTTCTGTGCGTCACGGAAACGGAAGTTATTAAGCAAATCTTCCAAACCTTCCTTCACATTCTTGAACTCCTCAATCGTAGCCTTATCGTAATCGTTCAAACTACCCATAGCAGGCACTTTGCCATCGAAATACTTTTGCGTGAGCACCAAAGCACGATTGACGAAATTACCGTAGATAGCCACCAACTCGTTGTTGTTGCGCGCTTGGAAGTCGCTCCATGTGAAGTCGTTATCCTTGGTTTCCGGGGCGTTAGCCGTCAATACGTAGCGCAGGACGTCCTGCTTACCCGGGAAATCAACCAGATACTCGTTGAGCCAAACTGCCCAGTTGCGGGAAGTGGAAATCTTATCGCCCTCAAGGTTCAAAAACTCGTTGCTCGGCACGTTGTCGGGCAGGATATAGTCGCCATGCGCTTTGAGCATCGTCGGGAAGACAATGCAATGGAAAACGATATTATCCTTACCGATGAAATGAACAAGGCGTGTATCCCGGTCTTTCCACCACGTCTCCCATTTGCCGTATTTATCGGGATTGGCGTCACACAGTTCCTTCGTATTGGAGATATATCCGATAGGAGCGTCAAACCAAACATACAGCACTTTGCCGTCCGCACCCTCTACGGGCACAGGAATACCCCAATTGAGGTCGCGCGTCACGGCACGGGGCTTCAGTCCGCCATCAAGCCACGACTTACATTGCCCATACACATTCGGACGCCACTCTTTATGGTTCTCCAAAATCCAATTTTCAAGCCACTGCTGATACTGGTCAAGCGGCAAATACCAATGGGTAGTGGATTTTTTCGTCAGCGGATTGCCATTGACAGCGTTGTAGGGGTTAATCAGTTCATCGGGCGACAAGGTTGCACCGCACTTCTCGCATTGGTCGCCATAGGCTCCTTGTGCGTGACAACGTGGGCACTCACCCTTGATATTGCGGTCGGTCAAGAACTCTTGCGTCTCAGGGTCGTAGAACTGCTCCGTAGTCTGCTGAATAAACTTGCCGTTATCGTACAGATGGCGGAAATAATCACTGGCGAACTGATGGTGAATCGGACTGGTGGTACGGGAATAGACATCGAAAGAAATGCCGAATTCACCGAAAGAATTCTTAATCAGATTATGGTAACGATCCACCACATCTTGCACTGTGATTCCCTCTTGGCGTGCGCGAATCGTAACGGGTACGCCATGCTCATCACTTCCGCCCACAAAAAGCACCTCTTCGCCACGCAGACGAAGGTAGCGAACATAGATGTCAGCCGGCACATACACCCCAGCCAAGTGTCCGATATGCACGGGACCATTGGCATACGGAAGTGCTGATGTTACTAAAGTACGTTTGAATTTCATAGTATGTAATATTTGAATATTCTTAAAAATGCGCAACAAGGTAATCCTTCAATTGCTGCTTGTCAACAGCCCACATATTCTCGCCCTCTGCGATGGTGATTTGCCCCGTTTCCTCCGATACCACGATAGCGATAGCATCGCTCTTTTCGGTAAGTCCGAAGGCAGCACGGTGACGCAAACCATAATGCAGGGGTAAGGACTGATTCTTAGATACCGGCAAGATACATGCTGCGCTACACAACTTTCCGTCGGCTATAAACAGCGCCCCGTCATGCAGAGGCGTATTCTTAAAAAAGATGTTCTCAATCGCTCTGGCAGAGATGATAGCATCCAAGTATTCGCCCGTATCCGTATATTCCTTCATCGGTTGCTTCTGCTGCAGCACAATAAGTGCGCCCGTCTTAGATTCCGACATGTGCCGGCAGGCAGTCACAATCTGCTCAATGTCCTCAATGCGCGAGGTCTTTTTCCGATGTGTACTGCGAATCGTACTGAAGCGTGCTCCGACAGAATAGAAGAACGAGCGTATTTCCTCTTGGAATATGACGATAATAGCAATCGCGCCCACGCTGATAATACGGTCGAAGAGCGCACCTGTAAGGTCCAACTGGAAAACGTAACTAACCAAGAACCACGCTATCAAAAAGGCAAAGATTCCCCAGAACAGGTTAACGGCACCCGACTTACGCAGCAGGCGAAATACCTCGTAGAGAATCAACCCCACCAGCAAAATATCTATCACATCTTTGAGTCCAAACTGAAATCCCATCATAATTGCGAAGAATTAAATATCGTTATTGTATCTTTAGCCGCTTTCACATCGTGTACTCTCAAGATAGCCGCTCCCTGCTCCAAAGCCATTGTATTAGCCGCAATGGTAGCCGTAAGAGCCGAATCGGATTGAGGCGTTGTATCCAGCGGACGGCAAAGCATTGACTTACGCGATATACCTGCTAAAACAGGCAAGCCAAAGACCTGCAGCACGTGCATTTCACGCAGCAATTCATAGTTCTGCTCCGTCGTTTTGGCAAACCCAAAGCCCGGATCCAAGATGATATCCTTTACGCCCAAGCGATGAAGCACGTCTATCTTCCGCTGGAAATAGTCCACAATCTGCTGCATCATATCTTGGTAACCGGTCATCTGTGCCATAGTAGCGGGCGTCCCGCGCATGTGCGTCAGGACATAGGGTCTTCCTAATTCGGCTATCGTAGCGAACATATCGGAATCCATCTCGCCCCCGGAGATATCGTTAATAATATTCGCGCCGTACCGCTCTATCGCCTCTCGCGCTACGCACGCGCGATAAGTATCTATGGAGAGGACAGCATCCGGAAAGCGCTCGCGTATGGCAGCCAAAGCAGGTTCTAACCGGCGCCATTCATCGTCAGCCGACACCCCGGAAGCGCCGGGGCGAGTAGAGCATGCACCTAAATCAATAATCGTAGCGCCATCGGTCAGGGCTTTATCCACCTCTTGCAGCAGTTCCGCCACCGATTGTCGGGCACTCGTAAAAGCAAAACTATCCGGCGTCAAATTCACTATCGCCATCACCTGCGGAGAGGAGATGGTAAAAAGTCGATTTCCTATGTTGAAAGTGCATTCCGTCATTTGTGACTACAAAGGTACGAAAAATCTTCCAAAAGTGCGAAAAACTTTTAAAATTCTGTGCATTTTCTCACGTTTTTGCAGAAAAATATACTTTTTTGAAAGTTTTTTGCAGAAAATCTTGGTGTATTCCATTTTTTTTTGTAACTTTGCGGGCTGAAACGAAAAAACTATGCGTTTTTGAGTAGATATTTTATGTAAAATTAATATAGAAATCAATACAGAAATGAAAATGAATAGAGTTTCTAAATTTGTGATTTTCTTGTTAGCAGTTGCGCTTTGCGCCTGCCAAACTCGCGAATTGAACACTAAGGTAAGTAACACGACCGGTTGGAATTATTACGATCAACAAACCACTAATTTCCAAGCTATTGAAGGCGTTGGAAATGTTAATCCTGTAGGTATGGTTCCAATTCAAGGCGGAACTTTCACAATCGGTGAGAATGATGAATTCCTGACCGCTCCACACAACAATGCAGCGCGTTCTGTGACCGTAAGTTCCTTCTATATGGACAAGTACGAAATCACTACGCTGAACTGGAACGAGTATCTGCATTGGTTGGACGTTGTGTTCGGTCCAAGTGCTCCACAATTAGTTGACCAAGCGCGTCCGGACAGGACCGTATGGCGCGAAGAGATGGCATATAACGATCCTTACGAGGAGAACTATTTTGATCATCCTGCATTCTCGTTCTATCCTATCGTAGGTGTTACTTGGGAGCAAGCAATGCGTTATTGCCAATGGCGTACCGACCGTGTCAACGAAATGGCATTGGTTAGTGTCGGCGCAATCGCTATGCCTCCGTTTGCAGACCTCGCTCCTACCGATGATGAAGGTTATCGCGACGAGTGGGAAGAGACCACCGGCTACGAGATGGACGAAATCGAAATGGAAAATCCTGAAGACCCAACCACAACGATTACTTACTATCGCCCTTCGTATGAGTATATCCGCGATAAGTTTGTATTCAATACCGAGAAATACTTGGTAGATGACAACTACTATCCTGAATATGGTAAGAAACCGAAACTTGACCCATACGGCGCAGAACGTAAAGTGAACCGCGCTGACGGTGTTCTCGTTGTAGGCTACCGTCTTCCGACAGAGGCTGAGTGGGAGTTTGCCGCTTTTGCACCTGTAGCAGGAGAAGACGGCTTGACTATTGAAGGTAAGATTTATCCTTGGTCGGGCTACCACCCACGCGACTTGAGCAAAGACAATATGGGTAAGATGCAAGCAAACTTCGTTCGTGGACGAGGCGACATGATGGGTATCAGCGGTGCTCTTAACGATGGTCATGTCATTACCGCTCCTGTAGATGCGTTTGCTCCGAACGACTTCGGATTGTATAATATGGCAGGTAACGTCAACGAGTGGGTATTAGACGTATTCCGCGAGACTTCGTATCAAGAGACTTCTGAATATAACTCCTTCCGTGGTAATGTCTATATGACTCCTAAGAAGATTGACGGCAAATACGAAATCGACTCGCTCGGTTGTATAGCCCGTGAGTTCAAAGGTTCGGACGATAAGCGTGATTGGAAAGATGGCGACTTCTCTTCTCTGATTGACACCGATTATCCTTTGGATACTGTAGGTGTAGAGAACCTATCCGAAATCAAGGAAGACCCAACCGACATTCTTGCTCCACGTATCACGAAGAAAACGCGCGTATATAAAGGTGGTTCCTGGAAAGACCGTATCTATTGGCTCAATCCTACTTCGCGCCGTTATCTCGACCAAGACAAGTGCTCAAGCACTATTGGTTTCCGTTGCGCAATGTCCACTCTTGGTAACCAAATATCTTCGGGCATGTAATAATAAGTAAATTATAAACTATAAATTAAATAAGTATGAATATTCCATCTAATTTGCATTACACCAAAGAGCACGAGTGGATTCGTGTGGAGGGTAATGAAGCATTTGTCGGTATTACCGATTATGCTCAGTCTGAGCTCGGCGAAATCGTTTTCGTTGACGTGAATACCGTAGGCGAGAACCTTGCTAAGGACGAAGTATTTGGTTCTGTAGAAGCAGTTAAGACCGTTGCAGACTTGCACATGCCAGCAAGTGGCGAAGTGCTTGAAGTAAACGAGGCTCTTAACGACCAACCGGAACTCGTTAACAACGATCCTTACGGAGAGGGCTGGATGATTAAGATTGCGCTGAGCAATCCTGCAGAAGTTGATTCTCTGCTCGATGCAGCCGGCTATCAGGCTATCATCTAATCAGTAAGTTGAAAAACCAAAGAGACTGTCTAACGGCTCACGTTAGGCAGTCTCTTTTTATACATATATTCAGTTGAGGACAGACAAAAGGATAAACCGAGAATAGACGAGATTGTTACTCTTGGTAACGACCACTTTGGAAACCGGAATAGACCACCTTCAAGGTCATTGGGGAACGTGCATCTTGGGCACTACGAATCTTCGTGGCGGAGATAGTCTGAGATTGTTTTACAGCCACTACCACGCTCGTTCCGTTGGCTGTTGTGGTTTCGATGCTTACAGGCACTAAGGTCATACGGAGCGTATCTTCCGTCGTTTGGTGACGCAATTGATTGGTAAGCAAGGTAGAGATGTCAAACGAATAGTATAGTTGGCTCAAGCCAAGACTATCGGTCCCTAATTGCAAAGAACTGAGAATTGCCACCGTATCGGAAGGCAACTCTTTGTTGGCAAAGAACGATGCAATACGATTATCCTTAATGAGCAACATTTGCGTAGCGGGGAGAGTCCAGCCCTCCGGCGTTGAACTACTGTTGCCGTTAAGTACATCTACGCGAACCTCCGCTAAGTTGACGTACGGACGTTTAAGAATGGTAGGATACCATTTCTCGTTGATACGATACTGAATGATCGAGTCCATCTTGCGCATAGGCAAACACAGGCTGGTATAGACGCCCGCGGGTGCTATCACGAAGTTGACCGAATCGGCTTCGGCACGCAACTGATTGAGCACTGCCGATTTATTCAGATACTCAAAGCGATTGATGGTATTTATTTCCGCATTCGCATAAAATGCCTTCATATCTGCTACGACAGTATCCTTCCCCGTGCCGGCTTTCGGATAACTGAAGTGGTAGTACACGCCCATATTGATATCCGTCAGATTCAGCACGGTAGCACTACCAAAATTCGTGCAGATATACAGTCCCTTGAAGAACTTATTGAAATCCGCCTGTGTGGTATAACTGCGTTTGGCAAAGAAGCGTTTGCAAAAATCGTCACTCAAGCGGAACGAAATGGCGGGGACGTATGTCTGCGTTGTAGAGGAATATACCGAATCTCTGTGTGCACCGGCAAGGATAATACGCTGATGCTGCACAAGATGCGTGGAATCAGTTAGGCTACAATAGTCCTCCAACGCCACATCTGTCGTGTAATGCAGCGTATCCGAGTTGAGATTCAGTTCCCGGACATCAATCTGATATACATCTATCGCTAACGGCGACTTCCCGTCCCCCGTCCAACTGCGATAGTAGAAGTGCAAACAGATAGAGTCAATTTCGGCATTATCGGGATAGGAAAAGCCTTCCGGGCATGCTAACTGCGTAAGGACTTCCGCCCGCATGGTACCATATTTATTTTCGATTTCGCCAATAAGGAAGGAGTCAGGGTCAGAAATGATATTCGCACATTCGCGTAAGTCGGAACTCAAATCAAACGTATCAGCGCAAACAACGATAGCATCATCGTCGTCCAACACCACCTGACCTGCGTTCTGAAGGTCGTCCGTACATCCGCAGATGCAAAGACAAAAACATAATATCAATCCTTGTAAACTGCGCTTCATTCGTGATTTTCCAACAAACTATTGCAGAAGTCGAGGTAAGCCATATCGTTGTTTTCCTGATAAGGCAAAATAGGTTTACCTTTCGTCTCAGCGTAATTGACAACATGCTGGTTGACGTTATCACTGGCAAAGACGATAGCATCGGAATAGTCGATAGCCAAACGCATCAATTCCTCGTAGCCCACAGGGAAACCTGCGATACTGCGCACGTCATTGGGAGACACGCCTTCTATCAACATTTTCTGCGCAAACTTCGTGCTAAACGGAGTTTGATACGTATTATTATCAATCGCCAGCACCACCTTTGAATTGGCAAAGAAAGGAGTGTCTGCATAGGCTTTCTTGATATAAATAGGTGCTAATGCCGACATCCAGCCCGAGCACTGAATAATATCCGGAGTCCAACGCAGGTTCTTTATGGTTTCCAACACACCGCGCGCATAGAAAATACAGCGCTCATCGTTGTCGGGATACTCCTTGCCTTTTTCATCGGTAACCCCTTTACGACGGCGGAAATAATCATCGTTGTCGATGAAATATATCTGCAACCTTGCAGATTGTACGCTGGTTACCTTAATCAGCAATGGGTGGTCGGTATCTTCAATCACAAGATTAGTGCCCGATAAACGAATTACTTCATGCAACTGGTTACGACGTTCATTGATTTCGCCAAACTTAGGCATAAAGGTGCGTGTATCGTAATGGTGCGATTGGAACACCTCCGGCAGACGGCGATTCAAAGTCCTAATTGGGGTCTCATCTGCCAAATAAGGAGAGATCTCTTGCGAGATAAATAAGACATGGTTTGGCTCTTTCATAGGCATACTAATTTTGGTAAAAAATAATATCGCAGTGCAAAGGTACAAAAAATAATTGATATTTACATCATTTTTCGCAGATTTTTTGTGTTTTTTTTGTTTTTTACTAAAAAAAGCACTACCTTTGTACGTTTTTTTCAAAATAACCTATGCAAATCATTACTTCAAAGCAAGAACTGACGAAACAAGTAGAGGCTTGTAAGAGACAAGGAAAAACAATCGGATTGGTTCCGACTATGGGTGCCCTGCATGAGGGACACGCGTCATTAGTAAAACGCTGCGTAAGCGAGAACGATATCTGCTTCGTCAGCGTTTTTGTTAACCCAACACAATTCAACAACAAGGAGGATCTGGCGAAGTACCCGCGCAATCTGAATCGCGATGCCGAATTACTCTCTTCCATTGGTGCTCACTTCGTATTTGCACCTACGCCGGAGGAGATGTACACGGCAGAGGAGATGAGCCAAACTTTTTCTTTTGATTTTGCAGGATTAGATAAAGTAATGGAGGGCAAGATGCGCCCGGGTCACTTTAATGGCGTAGTGCAAGTAGTCAGCCGACTCTTCTATCTCGTTCAGCCTGACAGGGCATATTTCGGAGAAAAAGATTTCCAGCAAGTGGCTATCATTCATCACATGGTAGAGCGTTCTACCTTGAAAGGCACGTTTGGCGACTTGAAGATTATCGACTGCCCTATCGTACGCGAAGCATCCGGTTTGGCATTATCCAGCCGCAATGAGCGTCTCAGCGAAGCAAAGAAAAAGACAGCACTTGCCATCTCTCAGACACTATTCCAAAGCCGTGAGTGGGCAAAAACAATGCCAGTAAGCGAAGTGCAGCAACGCGTAATAGACACCGTAAATGCCGTCTCGGGATTAGAGGTAGAATACTACGAGATTGTTGACCAATCTTCTCTTCTTCCAGCGGCAGATTTTAGTCACGCTATCGGATGTATCACGGTATATTGCGGTCCAGTGCGACTGATTGATAATATCAAGTATTGATACTTTATCTTTTGCTCTATGACTAAGAAATATGATTTTCTTATTATTGGCGGCGGCGTAGCAGGCATGAGTTTTGCGCTCAAAGTTGCTCGCGCGCAAAAGTACAAGATTGCGCTTTGCTGCAAGACAACGTTAGAAGAAGCCAACACCGCTAAAGCACAAGGCGGTATTGCCAGCGTGACAAATCTCTTGGTGGACGACTTTGAGAAACATATTCACGACACCATGGTTGCCGGCGACTGGATTAGCGACCCAATGGCAGTAGAACAAGTAGTAAAGAACGCTCCAAAGCAGATTCAAGAACTCATCAACTGGGGTGTGAATTTCGACAAAAAGGAAGACGGAGATTTTGACCTTCACCGTGAGGGTGGGCACTCTGAATTCCGCATTCTCCACCATGCCGACGATACGGGTGCAGAGATTCAGCGCGGACTGATGGAGGCTGTTCGCCACAATCCGTTCATAGATGTGCTGGAAAATCATTTTGCCGTAGAAATCATTACGCAGCACCACCTCGGCGTGCGCGTCACGCGCCGCACCCCCGACATAGAATGCTATGGTGCATATATTTTAAATCCCGATACCCAGAAGATTGATACGTACCTAAGTCGTGTTACCCTCATGGCTACAGGCGGTACAGGTGCCGTATATGCTACTACTACCAATCCCAATATCGCTACGGGCGATGGTATTGCCATGGTATATCGTGCGAAAGGACAGGTAAAGGATATGGAGTTTGTACAATTCCACCCGACGGCTCTTTTCCACCCGGGTGAGACACACCCCGCCTACCTCATCACAGAGGCTATGCGAGGCTATGGAGGTGTGCTCCGTCTGCCTAACGGCGAGGAGTTTATGCAGAAGTATGACGAGCGTTTGAGTCTCGCTCCGCGCGATATTGTAGCACGTGCTATTGATAACGAGATGAAGATTCATGGTTTGGACCATGTATGCCTTGACGTGACACACAAAGATCCTGAAGAAACGAAACACCACTTCCCAAATATCTATCAGAAGTGTCTCAGCATAGGTATTGACATCACGAAGGAATATATCCCTGTGGCACCCTGTGCCCACTATATGTGCGGCGGCATCAAGGTGAATCTTGACGGCGAAAGCAGTATTCACCGCCTTTATGCCGTAGGCGAATGCAGTTGTACGGGTTTGCATGGCGGCAATCGTCTTGCCAGCAACTCGCTTATCGAAGCCGTCGTTTATGCCGATGCGGCTTCCAAACATGCACTCTCTATGATAGAGACATACGATTTCAACGAACAGATACCAGACTGGAATGACGATGGTACAATGACCAACGAAGAGCATGTGCTTATCTCGCAAGATATGCGCGAAGTTGGGCAAGTAATGTCCACGTATGTGGGTATCGTACGCAGTAACCTGCGCCTGCGCCGTGCATGGGAGCGCCTTGACCTGCTTTATGAAGAGACAGAAGACCTCTTCAAACGCGTCAAAGCCACGAAGGAGATTTGCGAACTGAGAAACATGATTAACGTAGGTTATCTCATCACCCGCCAGGCTATTGAGCGCAAAGAGAGTCGCGGACTGCATTTCACAATCGACTATCCAAAACAACCAAACGAGAATAAACAAGAAGTCTGGTGAAAGCGATAGCCTTACATAGCATCATTCCTTTGCGTGCCGAAGCCTCAGAGGCTGCGGAACAACTGACGCAAATGCTCTTTGCGGAAACATGTGAGATCTTGGAGCAAAAACCACGATGGAATCGAGTGAAGTTAGACCTTGACGGACAAACCGGTTGGGTAGATGCAAAGATGCTTTCACCGCTTTCCGATAAAGAGTTTGTTGCCCTGCAAAAGGCTTTCCGGCATAGTGCTATCGTCAAAATGCCCATGGCATACGCCGTTAGCGAAAACAATTCCCAAACCGTTCCGCTTACTGCGGGTACACGCTTACCTCAATATAGCGATGGAACGTTTAACCTCTTAGGTGTTACTTTCCGTATCGACCCTGCAATGGTATCCACCGCAGCACCTAAATTGACGCAAGACAACCTCTTAAAAGTGGTGCGTTTCTTTCTAAATACACCCTACCTTTGGGGTGGAAAGAACGCAATGGGTATGGATTGTTCGGGCTTCACGCAAACTATTCATGCCATCTTCGGACATTCTCTTCTTAGAAACGCTTCCGAACAAGCCACACAAGGAACTGCCGTCCCATTAGATGAAGCGCAAGCAGGCGATTTGGCATTCTTTGACCATGCAGATATTGACCCTACCGCTACGCATATTTCGCACGTGGGCATACTGATAGACAAAGAACGGATTATTCATTGCTCAGGTAGAGTGAAAGTGGAGAAATTGGACAAACAGGGTATCTTCTCGACAGAGCAAGCCGACAAGGAACAGCCAAAGGGCAGATATACCCACCATCTGGTTACGATTCGACATTATTAAACGATATTCTTACTATGTATGTAGGTGAAATTCCGGTATTGCTGCTTACCGGCTATCTTGGCAGCGGAAAAACCACGTTAGTCAACAAGATCCTTTCTAATCGTAAAGGCATACGCTTTGCCGTGATTGTGAACGATATAGGCGAAGTGAACATTGATGCCGAACTGATTCAAAAAGGCGGCGTTGTTTCTACACAAGACGATAGTTTGGTTGCGTTGCAAAACGGCTGTATCTGCTGTACCTTAAAGATGGATCTGGTAAAGCAATTGCATGACATTGCAGCGCAGCATTGTTTCGATTACATCGTGATTGAGGCAAGCGGTATATGTGAACCTGCACCTATTGCGCAAACCATCTGCTCTATTCCTTCGATGTCGCCACAATACGCTATGGAGGGACTGCCACGTCTCGACTGTGTGGCTACCGTGGTAGATGCACTCCGACTGAAAGATGAGTTTGGCTGCGGAGAGGGGCTTCAACGGAAAGATTTAGATGAGGACGACTTAGAGAACTTGGTTATTCAACAAATCGAATTCTGCAACGTGATTTTGCTCAATAAAGCAAGCGAGGTTTCTGCCGATGAAATCGGGCGGATTCGCAGCATTCTGCGTGCTATCCAACCTAAGGCAGCGATTATTGAGTGCGACTATTGTGATGTAGATTTCGACCGTATCATCGGTACAGGTCTATTCGATTTTGATGATGTTGCCGGTAGTGCTGCTTGGATTCAGGGTATAGAGGACCGGCACGAACACGCTGACGACGATGATGACGATGAAGAAGAGCACGAACACCACAGTCATCATCATGAACATGAACACAACCATGAACACCATCATCATCACGACCATGACCACGAGGGAGGGGAAGTAGAGGAATATGGTATCGGCACTTTTGTCTATTATCGTCGCCAACCGATGGATTTAGGGTTATTCGATGAGTTTGTAGCGCGTCATTTTCCAAAGAACGTTATTCGCGCAAAGGGTATGATATATTTTGAAGAGGAGTATGATACGTGCTATCTCTTTGAACAAGCAGGTAAACAGGTCAAACTAAGCAATGCCGGTCAGTGGTTTGCAACGATGCCAAAAGACGAGTTGCAACGCATGATGGCACACGACCCACATCTGCAACACGACTGGGACGAGCGTTATGGTGACCGCATGCAGAAACTTGTTTTCATCGGTCAACACCTTGATAAAGACGCTATTTCAGCCGAATTAGACAAGTGTTTGGTATAAAGATTTGCATATTTAGAAAAATTGTTGTACCTTTGCACAAAGATTTTCAATAGTTATGGCAGAAGAACAAATCAATATAGCCGCAGCGGAATATGGCGACGAGAATATTGTCCACCTTGACGACCGTGAACATATCCGCCGTCGCCCGGGTATGTATATTGGTAAATTAGGTGACGGCAGTCACTCCGATGACGGTATCTATGTGCTTATCAAAGAGACCATCGACAACAGTATTGACGAGTTCCGAATGGGCGAAGGCAAGGTGATTGAGGTGACGATTGCTGAAGGCAGTGTGCGTGTTCGTGACTATGGACGCGGTATCCCTCTTGGCAAAATGGTAGAAGCCGTTTCTATTCTAAATACCGGCGGAAAATACGATAGTAAAGCCTTCAAAAAGTCGGTAGGACTGAACGGCGTAGGCACAAAAGCCGTTAATGCCCTCTCGATGGACTTTGTCGTGCAATCGTTCCGTGAGGGTAAAACAAGAAAGGCAGTCTTTCATCAGGGGCAATTAGTGGAAGACAGTGGCATATTGGATTATACAGGTGCAGAGCGTCGCGGCACTATCATTGATTTCACGCCCGATTCATCGAAAGGACTATTCGAGAACTACCGTTTTCGTGATGACTATATTGAGACGATGTTGCGCAA
The DNA here is from genome assembly GCA_024399755.1 of Paludibacteraceae bacterium. Classification (GTDB taxonomy): domain Bacteria; phylum Bacteroidota; class Bacteroidia; order Bacteroidales; family Paludibacteraceae; genus Colicola. The sequence continues at coordinate 13,773 of JAKSNN010000003.1, forward strand.
CTACGCCTACCTGAATACAGGTTTGACACTAATCTACAACGGCAAGAAGTTTATTAGCAAGAACGGCTTATTCGACCTCCTTAGCGAGCGTATGACCAACGAGCCTCTCTACCCTATTATTCATCTTATAGGCGAAGATATTGAGATAGCCTTAACCCATACCGACCAGCCGGGTGACGAGTATTTCTCGTTTGTAAACGGACAATTCACTATCCAAGGCGGAACTCACCAAGCCGCTTATCGTGAAGCTGTAGCCCGTACCATCAAGGAGTTCTATAACAAGAACTTCGAATTATCCGATGTGCGTAACGGTATCGTAGGCGCAATAGCCCTGAACGTAGAAGAACCCGTCTTTGAGAGCCAGACGAAAGTCAAATTAGGTTCCAAAGATATGTCGCCTAAAGAGGGTTCCGTAAGCGTGAATAAGTTTGTCAACGACTTCGTAAAGCAGCAACTGGACAACTACCTGCACAAGCACCCCGAAATGACAGACACGCTCTTGCAGAAGATACAAGATTCCGAGAAGGAGCGCAAAGCCATTGCCGGCGTTACGAAAGCGGCACGCGAACGCGCCAAAAAGAACCTGATTAACAACCCTAAATTGCGCGATTGCCAAGTACATTACAACGACCCTAAGCCCGTCAAATCAAGCAAAGACGCTGATGACGACTTGCGACAGGAGAGTTGCATCTTCATTACGGAGGGACTGAGTGCATCGGGCAGTATCACCAAGAGCCGTGATGTACGCACACAAGCCGTATTCTCGTTGCGCGGTAAACCACTGAACAGTTATGGCTTGACGCGCCAAGTAGTATATGAGAACGAAGAATTTAATTGCCTACAATCGGCATTGAATATTGAAGACGGATTAGACGAACTGCGCTACAACAAAGTCATTATCGCTACCGATGCCGATGTAGATGGTATGCACATACGCCTTTTGACTCTTACGTTCTTCCTGCAGTTCTTCCCCGAACTTGTAAAGAAAGGACACGTCTATATCTTACAGACCCCGCTTTTCCGTGTGAAGAATAAGCAGACCATTCGCTACTGCTATAGCGAAGAGGAACGGCTGAAAGCCCTTGAGGAAGTGAAAACACCCGAAATCACGCGATTCAAAGGTTTAGGAGAGATTTCGCCAGATGAGTTTAAGGAGTTTATCGGCAGTAATATCCGTCTCGACCAAGTGACGCTTCGCAAGGAAGATGCCGTTAGCGATTTGCTCTCTTACTATATGGGTAAGAACACTATTGAGCGCCAAAACTTCATTATCGACAATTTGCGCATTGAGGAAGATGCTGCTGACGAACAATGATTCCCTTGATTCTCTTTGTCCTACTCGGACTTGTCATACTCGTTCTATTTGAGGTTCGCGCCCGCAAGCAAGCACGCGAGCAAGATGCTGAGGTATCAGCTCCCGCTGGTACTTCCGATGAAGGTTGCTGCGGACAGCATCTTGTTTGTGAACGAGAAACCCTACTGCAAACCAATGCGGAGATTATCTATTACGATGACGAAGAACTGGACGCCTTGGCAGGTACAGATCCCGAGAATTTCACGAAGGAGCAACATCAAATGGTAACAGATGTCTTTCAGTCGCTTATGGAAAAAGATGTGCCCGGTTGGTGCCGCAGTCTGCAACTGAGGAATATCGCCTTGCCTCAAGATATACGTGAGGAGGCGCTAATGATTGTGCGCGAGCGCAGGACTAAGGGAGTGCTATAGTAGCATTCACCGGATAGTGGTCGGAATAATTTACCTTATCTATACGGCAATCCACGGGTTGCAATGACTTGGAGCATAGGATATAATCAATCCGAATGCCCAAGTGGTGTTTCACAAATGTATTTCCTAAACGTCCACGACTAGTTTCCAAGAAACAGTCACGCAGTCCGAATCGGATAAGCAGATACGTGTATGACCATGGAATAGAGTTAAAATCTCCCACTACGACAATAGGATATGGTGAAGCTTTGATTTCCTGCCGTAAGATACGTGCTTGCTGTTTTCGGATAGGGCGTGCCTTGTCTAATTTACGGGAGAGTTTTTGAGCAGACTCTTTGATTTGTTCGCTGCTTAGGCTATCAATATGCAAATCGGAACGAGTGAAATGATTAGATTCTAAGTGATTGACAAAGAGCCGAAGGGTATCGCCACCTACTACCACGTCACAACGGCTGGAGATATTCGATTGCGAAGTGTAGGGCACTGTTTGCTTGTTGATAAGCGGGTATTTAGAATATACCACATTACCGAATTGACGCCGCGAGTTATAGAGTTTGAAGTCGTAATACGTGTACGGATACTGGCGCATAGCATCGCGCAATTCCGGCAGCGTGAGGTATTGATTATCCTTATATACTTCCACTTCTTGCAGGCAAACGATATCGGCATCATTGCGACGGATATAATGAATCACTTGATTATAGGGCTGCTTGCGGAATTGTCCCATTCGGCAAGTGTTATAAGTAAGGATAGTGATAGTTTTTCCCTGCACTTCTTCGGCTCGTGGGGGATTGCTATGCGAGACAAGCAATAGCGAAAGCAAAACCAACATCGCCACACAGACTACTATCAAGCAGCACCCAATCTTCTTCATTTCTTAGGTTCCAAAGTGATTAGCGGGATCAGCATCTCTTCCATTGAGATTCCTCCGTGCTGGAAGGTATTGCGATAGAATTGGGCGTAATAATTGAAGTTATTGGGGTAGCCAAAGAAATCGCTTCCTGTACAGAAGATATAACTGCTACTTACATTCGGGCAAGGCAAACCTATCTTTTGCGGATTTGTAATGGTAAGAATGTTCTTTTCTTGGCAATTGAGCGATTTGCCTACCTTATATCGCAAGTTAGTATTGGTGTTCTTGTCGCCAATGATAAGCAACGAATTTTGTACGCGAATCGTACCATGGTCGGTAGTTAGCACCACCTTATATCCTAATTGTGCAACACGGCGGAAGAAATCTAACGTAGGCGAATGTTTGAACCAACTATAGGTCAGGCTGCGGTAGGCTGCTTCGTCGTTAGCCAATTCGCGCATCATCTTAGAGTCGGTACGCGAGTGAGAAAGCATATCAATAAAGTTGATAACCACTACATTAAGCGGCGTTTGCAAACCCTTCAGTTGCTTGATAATACGTTCACAAAAATCGCTCTCGTTGATTTTGAAATAACTGCTTCCATATTGCTTGCGATAGCGGGTGAGTTGGGTCTTTACCAATTCTTTTTCGTTGAGGTTTTTGCCTTCATCTTCCTCCTCTTCCACCCAAAGGTTAGGGAACATCTGCTGAATTTGCAGAGGCATAAGCCCCGAGAAAATTGCATTACGGGCATATTGCGTAGCGGTAGGCAAGATTGATGTGTACATACCCTCATCGGTCACGTTAAAATACTCGCTTAAAAGGGGTTGAATAGTCTTCCACTGGTCGTAACGGAAGTTATCTATCACTACAAAAAATATCTTCTCACCTTTATCAAGCATCGGGAAAAGCACGCGCTTGAATATATCCGGCGACATGAGAGGGCGGTCTGTACCTTGCGTAAACCACGCCTCATAATTCTTCGATATGAACTTTGCGAAAGCGGCATTCGCTTGTTGACGCTGCATATCCAACATTTCGCGCATAGAGGAATCAACATCTTGTAATTCAATATCCCAGCGGGTCAAGGTACGCTCAATAGCCATCCATTCTTCCAGTGTACGCGCTGTATCAATCATATACGAAATGTCGTTAAACTCCTCTCTATACGAGCGGTTGGTATGCTCCGAAAGGATAGTGCGTTGGTGGATATGTTTCTTGAGGCAAAGCAAAATCTGGCTTGGGTTAACAGGTTTAATCAGATAATCGGTAATCTTCTCACCGATGGCTTGCTCCATGATTTGTTCTTCTTCGTTTTTGGTAATCATTACCACAGGTATATCAGGTTGCCCAGCCTTAATCTCCTGCAATGTCTCCAGACCGCTCAAACCGGGCATATTCTCGTCCAAAAAGACGATATTAGGTACTTGAGAACGGCATAAATCAATAGCGTCCTGACCATTGGTAGCAGTAATGACAGTATATTCCTTCTGCTCCAAGAAGATGATGTAAGGACGGAGTAAATCTATCTCGTCGTCCGCCCAAAGAATTTTTATTTTATCGTTATTCATAGCGTTGTTATAATCCTCTCCATTTATCTATCAGTGCCCTAAAGTCGTCCGGCCATTGGCTATCGAAGAACATTCTTTCTCCTGTCTGTGGGTGCGTAAAACCTAACGTTTTAGCGTGCAACACTTGCCGTGGACAAAGGGCAAAACAATTTTGTATATATTGTTTATATTTCTGCGTTGGAAGTCCTTTCAGTATCTCCGTTCCGCCGTATTTCTCATCGGCAAATAGAGGGTGTCCGATATGCTTCATGTGGGCACGAATCTGGTGGGTGCGCCCTGTTTCCAACCGACATTCAACCAGCGTGACATAAGGAAATCGCTCTAATACGCGCCAATGTGTGATTGCTTCTTTGGCGTTAGGGTTATCCTCCATATCCCACACGCGGTAAATTGTCCTGTCGCGCGTATCGCGTCCTAACGCACCTTCTATCGTACCGCTATCTTCGGTAAACGTCCCCCATACTAAGGCGTTATAGGTGCGTTCCGTCGAATGTTCAAAGAACTGCATTGCAAGGTTCGTCTTTGCCGTAGGCGTCTTGGCTATCAAGAGCAGACCACTGGTATCTTTGTCTATACGGTGGACAAGTCCGATGTTCGGGTCGTTGATATCCAGCGGGTGCGCCGAATGCTGAAAGTACCATGCCAGGGCATGTAACAAGGTGTGCTCGTAATTGCCATGCCCCGGGTGTACCACCAGTCCTGCAGGTTTATTGATTACCATCAGGTCAGCGTCCTCATACACCACCGTCAACGGAATATCCTCGGGCTGGATAGTAAAGTCGTGTGGCTCATGGTCAAGCAATACACGAATCTCGTCAAGAGGTTTCACCTTGTAATTGCTGCTGACGGCTTTACCATTCACCCAAACATTACCCGCATCGGCTGCGTTTTGGATACGATTACGCGATGTGCCTGCCATGTGTTCGGCAAGGTACTTATCTATGCGGACGGGCGTTTGTCCTTTATCGACTTCACATCGCCAACGCTCCCAAAGTTCGTCTTCTGCTTCTATGTTTTGTTCCTCTAACACGTTAGAAAAAGTCTTCGTCGCTATAGTCATTATTAGCAGTAGCGGCTTTCTCAAGGTCGGTAGATAGGCTGACATCTATGCCTGAGCCTTCCAAGAGCATAGTTCCTGCAGCAGGGTCTTGACTATAGATGACGAACTGTTCTTTCGTTTCTTCAGTAGGTGCTTCATCGTAAGCCATAGCACCTATCGTGAGATATTCCGAACGCAGCAGGGCACGGGCATCTTTAAGCGTCATACCCTGTATGTTAGGAACACTCACCATCTCCGTACCTTTGCCTTGTCCTACAACGAGTGTCACCTGACAACCTTCGGTCAATTTGGTGCCCGGCTCTTGCGATACACCTTTATAAAGCACATCAAGCACGATGTCGCGATATTCAGACGGTTCGTACACTACTTCTTCCACTTGAATACCTAATGTAGCCAACGTTGATTCCGCTTGACGGTAACTATTATCGTGCAGGTCGGGCAATACGACTTGTCGAGCCCCTTTAGCATTAATAATCAAATAGATACTACGTCCGTGCTTGGCTTTACGCCCTGCTTGCGGATTTTGCTCTACGATGGAGCCGTAAGGTACTTTTTTCGAGTAGGTAGAGTCGATAACCATCACATGTAGTCCTTGTGCTTCGGCTACTACCTTCGCTTCTTCGATATACATACCCGTAACTTCCGGTACTTCCACTTCTATGCCGTGTTCGGTGTAGCGTTTCAGCCAAATGACGGTTAGTGTAACGATAATGAGAATGATGGCGATCGCAGCCAATAAGTTCTTGAGAACGAAGGCAATAAACGAGTTTTTCCAAAACGATTTAGCCTTTTCGGTGTATTGATTTTTCTTCATATCAAAGCCTATTTATGCAATTTGAGTACAAAGGTACTACAAATTTTCCGAATATGCAAGCGAAACAAAGAAACCGCATAAAAATTTTGCAAAAAATTTTGCATGAAATTGATGGAATGGAGAGTGTCGCCCCCCCCCGGCTAACCCTCGACCCAAAAAAACGGGAATAATGACACAATTCTTAAAATAGATTGACCTTTTTGATGCGATGCCTTGATTTTTAATCAATTTACTTGTGTATATGGAAAAAAAGCAGTATCTTTGCGTGCAAAATTGATTAGGCATAAAAATGTTAATATTAGATTGACATTTGGAAACAAACTTCACCAAGATAATGGCATCACGATTGAACATATTTGAAGATGAATTTATTTGTTCCCCAATGAACTATATAGGCGGTAAATATAAGTTATTGCCTCAAATATATCCTCATTTCCCAAAATCAATCAATACATTTGTAGATTTATTTTGCGGAGGTTGTAATGTAGGTATCAATATCAATGCTCACAAAGTTATCTTTAATGATAATCTTACCTATCTCATAGATTTATATAAGATTTTTAGTTCAACACCACTTGACGTTGTTCTGCAACATATTTCGCAACGTCTTAATAAGTTCCAACTTAGTTTAGAAAATGTAGAGGGGTACAATAATCTTAGATCTATTTACAATTCAGAGAGAAATCCTCTTGATTTATTTATGTTGGTGGCGTTTTCTTTTAATCACCAAATTCGCTTTAATAGTTACCATGAATTTAATTGTCCGTTTGGAAAAGATCGTAGTTGTTTTAACAAAAGGATTGAGGATAATTTGATTAAATTTATTACTAAATTACAAACGATGGAGCATGATTTTATTGCTTCCAATTTCGACGAGTTCGACTTGTCTGGTTTAACTAAATGTGACTTTGTTTATTGTGATCCGCCTTATCTTATTACTACGGGTTCTTATAATGATGGAAAGAGAGGATTTACTGGCTGGGGGACACAAGAAGAAATTAAATTACTTGATTTATTAGTACAATTAGATAATCTCGGAGTTAAGTTTGCCCTATCAAACGTTTTGGAACATAAGGGAAGAACAAATGAATTGCTAAAAGACTGGGTCAATACACATAAATTTGTCATTCATACGTTAAATATGAATTACAACAATTCCAACTATCATACTTCAAAAAAGGGAAACAAGACTAAGGAGGTGTTGATAACAAATTATTAACTATGAGGTACATCGGAAATAAAGAAAACATAATAAATAGGATATACCAGATATTGCTCTCAAATGGTATAGAGGGGGAGAGTTTCTTTGATTTTTTCTCAGGCACAGCTAATGTTGCTAAATTTTTCAAAGAAAAAGGATATCGAGTATTCTCTAACGATATGATGTATATGTCCTATTGCCTACAAAAAGCATATATTGAAAATAATGAAGAACCATCCTTCGCAAAGTTGTTAGATGTGTTAAAATATTCTAATCGTTCTTCTTTGTTTGCAACGCCGTTAGACACTATTGTAGAGTACCTTAATCAGATTCCTGACAGAGAGGGATTTATATATAAAAATTACACTCCTGAAGGTACGGCAAGTTTAGATTGTCCTCGTATGTATTTTAGTTCTGAAAATGGTAAACGTATAGATGCCATACGCCAAACCATTGAGAATTGGTATACTGATAGTCTGATTTCAGAAAATGAGTACTACATCTTACTTGCTTGTTTGATAGAGTCCGTGTCTTTTTATGCCAATGTTGCAGGTGTGTATGCAGCATTCCAAAAACAATGGGATCCTCGTGCTGTAAAAAGATTAGAACTGCGTACTATCCGCTTATCAAATAATGGTAAAGTCAATGTTGCTAATAATGTAGATAGTATGTCCTTAATTCCTGATATTGATGTGGATATATTATACATGGATCCGCCATACAATGAACGTCAATACCTCCCTAACTATCATGTGGTTGAAACAATTGCAAAATATGATAGTCCTGCTATTCATGGAACGACAGGAATGAGAGATTATGAGGGGAAAAGGTCTTCATTTTGTAACGCTAAATCAGCGTTGTCCGATTTAGAAAAGATTGCTTCTCAAGCGAAATTCAAATATCTGGTGATGAGTTATAACTCAGAAGGAATCATGCCTCAAAATGAAATTTTATCTATTCTATCCAAATACGGAGAGGCAAAAGTAGAACAATTTGAATATGCCCGCTTTAAGAGTAATAATAATGGAGAGGCAAGAACAAAGAGAACCATTTTTGAACAATTATACATACTAAAAAAATGAGTAACGGACAACCTTTACTTTGGTCAGAAAAACAGCATACTAAACGTGGACAAACGAATTATGCTCATAAGGGAGAAAAATGTTTATGGATATTGACTGAAGAACGCCCTAAAAAAGAAGTTTTAGAGATGATTTTTCAGTATTTTGCCAAAGATCAAAACTTTGGTTTTTTGGGCGGAGAATTAAAGATTATTCCTATCCTTGACGAAAATCAATGCTTCGATTTTACCTATGAAGTATTTGGTTTTCAGTGTAATCGAGTGAATCGTGTATTTATTAAAACGGTTTCAGGTAATTCAAGTTTCACGGATTTTTTGGTATATTATCAAAATGAGATGCCACAACCGAATCAACCACCATTATACGCAATTGAAGAAACGAAAACGGACGATAAAGAGAGCCGAAACACGGGTGTATTTCAACGTTGCTCAAAATTTGTGTATATACAAAATTTCTTTCCTACTACCAAGATGGTAATGCTATATGCCCTACAAGTAGGACAAAAAGCAAAACCAACTGAAACATATATTTTTGGTACTCGTTTACTTTTGACTTTAGGCGTGGACATTCTTGGTAAAGTTATAGATTCCAATATCTTCGTTCCTTTTACTTCTGTAGATGAAGTAATTGAGTATAAGAATCGTATGCGGAAAGCACATGCAGGAAATGTGCCTATTTTATTCAATAAACAAGGAAATAAAATTCAAATTTCGGGAAGGCTTTACAAATCGGGGTCATTAAGTCATGATCCTAATATTGGAGCATTAAGTATTATTGGAGCAGTTTTAAGAAAATTGGGGTGGAAAGGACAAATTGAGATTACTCAGCATGGTTTAATGCAAAGCCATGTCAGGAATGCAAAAAATAAATTTATTCTAATTGCCAATCAATTGGGAATGTCCTTACAAGGACTAACAATACCAAAAGCACAAATGCCTGATGCTTATTGGCATTATGATATGGACGGCGAAAAATTAGGCACAATTTTTATCCACTTGGTAATTGAAAACTTTACTGAAAGTTTTTCTGTTTTTGAAAATCATGCTGGTTGCGAAAAAGGGTATTTTCAAACTCCTAATGGTGAACATATACCTCTCGCAAAATACACCGATCGTAATGCTTATAAAGCAGGAGACAAAGACCAAATTGTCTTTATCCCCGATTTAGTTCTTATTGATATAAAAGAAAAAGAATCTATCACAATCGAGGGTAAGAAATTTGAGAATATGCGTAAGGGCATTGAAGAACTGAAAGGATATGATGCTTTTGAAAATATGTATCTAAAGAAGTATTATCCTGCTTATAAAGTAGTACGCACCGTTGTGCTCTATGGTAGCCACGAACAGAAACTGATTGAAGTAGAGGTGGGCTTTTTGTTGAATCGTGATGGTAAATTAATTTTGGGTATTAAAGCACCTAAATTATTTACTCGCGCAATTAAAAATCTGTTAGATTATTGGAAATAGCCGAACAACCTGCTATGATTTATAAATATCTTTCATACGATAATTTTACGCTTATACATAGTGACACTATGGAAGCGCTACAAGTTATGACGGATAAAGTAGATACCATCATAGCAGATCCTCCATATTTCCTGTCCAAAGGTTTTACGATGCGTGCAAAGGGTAGAGTAAAATGTTTTGATAAAGGCGATTGGGATAAACAACGTCCCTTATCCGAAATCAATGAATTTAATACTAAATGGCTTTCTTTATGCAGAAATATTTTAAAAGATAACGGAACTATATGGGTTAGTGGTACATATCACAATATCTATTCTGTCGCTAATTGTTTGGTCGAATTAGGATATAAGATTTTGAATATAATAGTTTGGAATAAACCTGATGCACCATTTACCCTTTCGGATAGTCATTTCAATTTCTCTGCCGAATACATTATTTGGGCGAGGAAATGTAAAGATAAAAAACATTTCTACGATATTGATTTAATGAAACAAATCAATGGTGGGAAGAGAATGTCGGACGTATGGAGTATTCCAACTCCTGGGCTTTGGGAAAAAACTTGTGGCAAACACCCAACGCAAAAGCCTCTTCGTCTGCTCAATCGTATCATCTTGGCTTGTACCCATGAGGGGGATACCATATTAGACCCTTTTGCAGGTTCATGCACGACTGGTATTGCTGCTAATTTGCTTGGTCGTAATTTTATCGGCATAGACATGGACGAAAAGTATCTTGAATTAGGCAGAAGACGCTTTGAAGAAATACAAAACCCGATTGTAGCAGCAAAGTATCTACGAAAAATGCAAGAGAATCCAGAGGAAACAATGGTGCTTGTTAATCATGCTAAACCTGAATCTTTGCAACTAATGATAAAGAAAGGTATTTGTTATCTTCGTGCAGGGGAGGCAGATGGGTCATTAGAGGTAACACCAGGCTTTGAGCGTATGCAGTATGTTTGTTTACATACCAATGGAGATAATGTACATATATTCCGATTAAAGAAAAAAGGTTGCTTCAATATCTGGACTAAAGAGACATTGGAAAAGAACGGATTTCATCCCACACATGCACCATATTACATCGTTCTGCCGTTTGATAATGCGAAAGAAGTTGAATTTACAAGGCAACCTCAACTTTGTCAGCGTATCAATACCTATCGTGCTAAGATTCGTCCGTTAAGCGACTTTATTGGGCTAAAATGACCTATAAGGTTAAACCAAAGATGAAAAAAGGTTATCCTCCACATTTGCAGAGGGATTGTTTCCACACTTTTTCTACCTCTATCCTCTATAACATATATGAAAGAGAATGCATAATGCATAATGCACGATGTCTAATGTACAATAGATGCACGGTGCACAATGCGGTTATTATTGGAAAAGCAATTTTCCCATACTGTGATTATAGTGTTCCTTAAGTGTAGTTATACTAATCCTACGTATATCCTACGTATATCCTACGTATATCCTACGTGTATCCTACGTATATCTTACGTATATCTTACGTAGTTGGTAGCAGAAAGATAGTGAAAATTTGCAGAGAGTTTGTAGAGAAATAGCGAAGATATAGCGGAGATATAGCGAAGATATAGCGGAGATATAGCGGAGAAATAGCGAAGAGATTGCAGAGAAATAGCGGTTTCGGGCACTTTTTCTTGTGTATGTCCCAAAAAAGATGTACCTTTGCACTCCAGAAGATGAAACAATCCCAAAGACATATTATCCATGGGTTGATAGCCCTTGCTGCATACGGATATTTAGGTTGGCAACTATGCCACGTTACCGACTGGCACGATGTGGCAACACACCTAACCGCTTTAGGCTCGTGGCAATATATGTCGCTGATTATCTGCGTTCTACTCTTTCCGCTGAATATCTTGTTAGAAGCCTGCAAATGGCGTTTCTTAATTCGGCAAATTGAACCTACTTCGCTGCTTCAAGCCCAAAAGGAAGTGTATTACGGCATGGTTGGCGCTTTCCTTACTCCCTACCGAGTAGGGGATTTTCCTGCCCGTACTATGCTCATGACGAAACGCGAACAATGGTATATCGCCGTTAGTTTAGGACTAATCGGCAGCGCCGTGCTGACTCTCGTGATTGTAGCCGCCGGTTTGCCCGCAGCCTACTTGCGATTAGCAGACAATCAGCACCTGTGGTTATGGGCAGGAACCGCTGTAGTAAGCGTTGGCTTGTTACTCGCAACGCCCACCATTGCCAAAGCCCTCGCCAAGCGACTGAGAAACGAACAACTGCACGCTGTCTGTGAGGGGATAACATCTCTGCAACTACGTGATTACTTGATTATTACATTTTATTCCGCATTGCGTTATTTATGCTTTGCCGTACAATTTTGGTTGATATTAGAAGGATTAGGTGTACACCTTATCATGCAAGATGCGCTAACTGCCATTCCTCTCTATTACCTGCTGATTACGCTCACACCATCTATGCCAGCCGTTGACCCCGGAATCAGAGGCAGTTGGGCAATTGTCGTTTTTGCGCCTTTTGGACTATCTGCTCCTCTTGCTGCCACCGCAGCACTTATCGTATGGGCAATCAACACCATTCTGCCGATGCTGGTTGGAAGTTGCATTTCCTATGGAAATCAATTTTTTCGGGAATAAAATTTGCATAGGTCATTTTTTTGTTGTACTTTTGTAGAGAATTTGGGATAATGTCACTAAAGTGACAATATATGAACCCTATAAAAACATTTGAACTATGAAGGAAAATAACTACTGCGTGATTATGGCCGGCGGTGTCGGAAGCCGCTTTTGGCCGTTTAGTAGAAATAGCCGTCCAAAACAGTTTTTGGACTTTTTTGGCACAGGCAAAAGTCTGTTGCAAGTAACGGTTGACCGTTTCCGTCCGTTAGTTCCTATCGAGAACGTGCTTATCGTGACGAATGTTATTTATCGTGACCTTATCTTGGAGCAGATTCCCGACCTGAAGCCTGACCAGATACTTTGTGAGCCCGCCCGTCGTAATACAGCCCCTTGCATTGCCTATTCGGTAGCACATATCAAAGGTAGAGTGTTAGCCAAGATGAAAACCGCTAATGCGTCTATTGATTGGGAAAGCGATGCTATGAACGCAAATATCATCGTAGCTCCATCCGACCATCTGATTCTCGATGAGCAAGAGTTCCTGCACGTTGTAGAGCAAGGTTTTGACTTTATCGAAAAGAACGATGTTCTACTGACGTTGGGCATGAAACCAACTCGCCCCGAGACAGGTTATGGCTATATACAGGTAAAGACCGCACAAGGCGAAACGATGGAAAACAACAACGTCTATCCCGTAAAAACCTTTACCGAAAAGCCGAATCTCGACCTTGCAAAAGTATTTCTTGAGAGCGGAGAGTTTCTCTGGAACTCAGGTATCTTTATGTGGAACTTGCGCACGATACGTCGTGCTTTCCGTGATTATCTGCCTGAGATAGCAGATAAATTCCTACCCGGTGAACCTGTCATGGGTACTGCCGATGAAGAAGCATTCATTCAGGAAATGTTCCCCTCTTGCCCCAACGTAAGTATCGACTACGGAATCATGGAGAAGGCGAAAGACGTGCGCGTCATTCCTGCCTCTTTCGGCTGGAGCGACCTCGGTACGTGGGGGGCTCTCTACGAACTGAGCGAGAAAGACGCTAACCAAAACGTGACGATTCATTGCGACTCGGCTTTCTACGAGAGCAAAGGAAATATCGTGACCCTACCCAAAGGCAAATTGGCTGTGATTCAGGGTTTGGAAAACATGATTGTAGCAGAGAATGATGATGTGCTGCTGATTTGCCAAAAGGCTTCCGAACAACAGATTAGGCAATTCGTCAACGACGCATCTGTTCAATTTAACGGCAAATATAACTAATGAGTTACCTCAGTTTCGATAAGACATTATTAGTGAACCTTGAGCGTTCTTTGCACAAGGAGATGCTTTGTACGAACCGTTCTGGTGTGTACAACTGCACGACCTTGGTAGATTGTAATACTCGCAAGTACCATGGTCAGTTGGTAATGCCTATTTCTGAATTAGGTAACGACAATTTTGTGCTACTTAGTTCGCTGGACGAAACTGTGATTCAACACGGAGCAGAGTTTAATTTAGGTCTGCACCGTTACAACGGAATGTTCCTACCCAATGGGCATAAGTACATTCGCGAGTTTGACTGTACAACGATAGCCAAGACAACCTATCGTGTGGGGGGTGTGATTCTAACGAAAGAACGTATATTAGTGAGTTTTGAACCCCGCGTGCTGATTCGCTATACGCTTATTGAGGGTTCGCCAGCAACGTTGCATTTCAAGCCGTTCCTGGCTTTCCGCAGCGTAAATACGCTCACACACCAGAATGGTGCGGCTAATACCAATATGGACGATTGTGCCAACGGACGCTGCAATCGCATGTACCCGATGTTTCCTGCGCTATATATGCAATTCTCTAAAAAGTGTGAATATCATCACGACCCACAATGGTACAAAGATATAGAGTACAGCAAGGAGCAAGAGCGAGGGTTTGATTACAAAGAGGATTTGATGGTTCCCGGCTATTTCTCGTTCACCATGAAAAAAGGCGAGAGTGTCGTGTTCTCGGCAGGAATTAGTGAAATCAATCCAGCCACGCTGAAGACGCTTTGGAAAAAAGAGGAGGATAGGCGCATTGTGCGTAACGATTTGGCAAGTTGCCTGAAGAACGCTGCTTCGCAATTCTACAAACGAGTAGGCGATAAGTGCTGGCTGCTGGCAGGTTATCCGTGGTTTCATACTACAGCACGCGAGGAGTTTTTCTCCGTGGCGCATTGCACGTTAAGTATCGGCAGACCGGAATATTGGAAAGCCATCATAGATGATACCGCTGTGGAAGAAGTGCGACTCTTCCTGCAAAACAAATCGGTTAGCGGCGGGTTACAAGGTTTGGACGAACCCGATGTCCTGCTTTGGTTCATTCGTGCATTACAGCAATATGCAACACATTGTTCGCTGGAGGAGACGGCTAAGAAATACGGCAACTTATGCAATGATATCATTCGCTTCTATCGCAAGCAATCCCATCCGCGTGCTTTCCTGCACCAAAACGGACTACTTTGGATAGACGGCACGGAGCAACCTGCTACATGGATGAATGCCGTAGAAGACGGACGTCCTATCACGCCAAGAACAGGCTATGTAGTAGAACTGAATGCCCTATGGTACAACGCGTTGCGCTTTACTGCTTCGCTGTTGCAGGTGCTCGGCAAACATACTGTAGCCGACTTGATGGAATACCAGGCAGAAATAGCCAAAGACGCTTTCGTACATACCTTCTGGAACGGTTATTACCTGAACGACTTTGTGACGCATGATGCAACGAACAAGGAAGTGCGCCCGAATCAAATTTGGGCTGCAGCATTGCCTTACTCTCCATTGGACAAGAGACAAAACAAGGCGGTAGTGGATATCTGTACGAAAGAACTGCTTACTCCCCGTGGGTTACGTACCTTGTCGCCTAAAAGCGGTTGCTATCGCCCGAATTACGTGGGTGGGCAATTAGAGCGCGACCGCAATTTCCACAACGGACCCGTGTGGATGTTCACTATCGGTGCGTATGCCGAAGCCTATATGAAAGTTTATCGGCGCAGCGGATTAGGTTTCTTGGAGCGCGTATTGGCAGGATTAGAGGGTGAGATGACGCACCTCTGCGTAGGTACGCTGAACGAACTCTACGACGGCAACCCTCCCTACAAAGGACATGGCGGCATCAGTTACGCCCCAAGCGTGGCAGCCATGATTGATATTATGCAACAGATACAAGTAATCGAACAGCAAATAGATACCGAGTTATGAAAGCTTTGATGTTTGGATGGGAGTTTCCGCCACACATCTTAGGCGGATTAGGAACGGCAAGTTATGGTCTTACCCGTGGCATGTCATTACAACCCGATATGGACATTACCTTTGTCATTCCCCGTCCGTGGGGCGACGAAGACCAGTCATTCTTGCGTATCATAGGCGCAAACTCTATTCCTGTTCCCGGGCGCGGGTGTATTGAGTTCTCCGGACGTTATCCGGATAATCTCTTGGAGGAAATTGGTAATTACGAAGCCGTAGCGCGGGAGTTGGCATGGCGCGAACCTTGCGACATTATTCATGCTCACGATTGGTTGACATACCCCGCAGGTATAGCCGTAAAACAGATGACGG
This sequence comes from Paludibacteraceae bacterium, assembly GCA_024399755.1. GTDB lineage: Bacteria > Bacteroidota > Bacteroidia > Bacteroidales > Paludibacteraceae > Colicola. Next base: position 29,720 of record JAKSNN010000003.1, read on the forward strand.
GCAAACCCCTTGTGATTCATGTACACGCAACCGATTTCGACCGCAGCCGAGGTAATGTTAACCCTACTGTGTTTGCAATTGAGAAACGTGGTATGGACGAAGCCGACCATATCATGTGCGTCAGCAACCTGACACGTCAAACCGTGATAGAGAAATATGGACAAGACCCCGGCAAGGTATCTACGGTACACAACGCCGTTGAACCACTTGCCAATCGTGATCGCTTTGTCAAACATGAGCGCAAAGATAAGATTGTGACGTTCCTTGGGCGTATCACGATGCAGAAAGGACCCGAATACTTCGTTGAAGCCGCAGCCCGCGTGCTGGCTAAGACCGATGGAGTACGGTTTGTGATGGCAGGTAGCGGTGATATGATGGAAAAGATGATAGACCTCGTAGCGCAACGAGGCATTGCTGACAAGTTCCATTTCCCGGGATTCATGCGAGGCGAAGAAGTGCAGACTATCTTAGCCGACTCTGACGTATATATCATGCCCAGCGTAAGCGAACCGTTCGGTATATCCCCATTGGAAGCGATGCAAGTAGGTTGCCCCACAATCATCAGCCATCAATCGGGGTGCGCAGAGATTCTATCACACGCCGTGAAGATAGACTATTGGGATATTGACGCTATGGCAGATGCTATCTATGCTATCGTTAAATACCCTGCTATGTATGCCTCGCTTCATAAGTTAGGCGAGGAAGAAGTAAATACAATCCGCTGGTATGATGCGGGATTGAAAGTAAGAAAAGTGTACGACCAAGTAATTACCCATAGAAGATAATATGACCAATATCTGTTTTTGTTTTCAAATGCACGTGCCTTATCGGCTGAAGCGCTACCGTTTTTTCGATATAGGGAACGATCATTATTACTACGATGACCTCGCTACGGAAGAACTTGTTCAGCACGTAGCCACAACGTCGTATATACCCCTTTGCCAAACCGTCAAGGAGATGATTAAACTCTCGAAGGGCAAGTTCCGTTGTGCATTTGCTGTTTCTGGAGCCACCATCGACCTCTTCCGTCAGTTTGCTCCCGAATTGATAGACCTGTTGCAGGACTTGAATCAGACGGACGCTGTAGAATGGGTGGCGGCACCGTTTGCCTATTCGTTGGCGTCGGAATATAACAAAGCCGAATGGACGGAACAGATGAACCGCCACGCACAAACCATCAAAGAACTATTCAATAAACAGCCTGCTATTATCTGGAACACGGAAATGTTGTATTCCGATGATATAGCCGGATATGCACAAGAATTAGGCTATAAAGGCGTTATGACCGAAGGTGCCAAACATATTATCAGTTGGCAATCTACAGGTCACCTCTATGCCTCTGCTGTTGCACCCAAGATGCGTGTGCTCGTACGCAACGCCCAATTGAGCGATGAGTTGGCTTTCCGTTTCTCTGACCCTACTTGGACAGCCTTCCCTATGGACGCAGAGAAATATGCGGATATATTGCAACAGCAAGACGAGCAGGAGATAATCAACCTTTGGGTAGGAGCAGAGACTTTTGGTATCCGCCAGACGCAAGCCACGGGTATCTTCGATTTCCTCAAAGCGTTACCCTATTACGTGTTAGAGCGTGAAATGGGCTTTATCACTCCTTCTGACGCCATCAAACGCCTTACTGCCACTGAGACATTGAGCGTACCTTATCCTATCACGTGGGCAGGTGAAGCCAAAGACTTATCTACCTTCAACGGCAACGATTTGCAGCAAGAAGCACTTACGAAACTCTATGCCGTAGCCGAGCGTGTCCGGCTATGCCCTTCCAAACGACTGAAAGCCGACTGGATAAATTTGCAAGACATCAGCCATCTGCACTATATGGGGCACCAAGACAGTGGTATATCGCCGTACGATTCGCCCTACGATGCCTTTATCAATTATATGAATGTGCTCTCCGATTTCCTGCAATTGGTAGATGAGCAATACCCCAGTTCGATTGATAACGAGGAACTGAATAGCCTATTGCGCACGATTGCCAATCAGGAAGAAGAGATTAACCGCCTAAAGCAACAACTCAGTAAGACAAAAAAGACCAAAACGAAATAACACCTTGCGAAGAGTAACCGTCATAGTAGTTTTGTTGTCGGCTTGTACGCTCCTTTCTGCGAAGGAGAAAATAAAAACCGTCATTCGGACATGGCAACTGCCACGCCCGATTGCGCTTGCTGATACACAACAGGTAGATACCGCTTTTCTCAATTACCCTATGCGCGAGTGGCTGAACGACTATTCCATTTCCAACGTCTGGAACGGAAACATCATCTCGCCCGTCCAGTCACGAGTATATTTCTCGCGGCTGAACAGTATCGAGGATATTTTTGCGGAGAACTATCAACCGTATATACTGACGCCTCAAGATGTGCGCTATTACAACACGACCGTTCCTTTCTCCTCCATCGCCTACAAAAAAGGATTTACTACATACCACGAAGAGAATGACCTGAATTTCCTTTTCACGGGAAACCTCAACCGCAAGACGAACCTCGGACTGAAACTCAATTATACCAACGGTGCGGGGCACTATGCCAAGCAAGAGGGCAAACTCTTTAACGGAGCCGTGTTCGGCAGTTACAACGGAACACATTATAACTTGCACGCTGCCGTTACCTTTAATACTCTCTCTAACTTTGAAAATGGAGGAATACGGGATATTCAAGACCTTGGCGGGACACTCCGTTCAGAGGATATACCTGTGAGAATGGAAGCGATGTCAGGGTATAAATACATATCCGGCTACCTGAATCATTACTATAGTTTCTGCGCAGAAAAGAAACGTACCGAGAAAGTTCCTTTCGTCAATAACTTTGGCGAACAGGATACCCGCGATACCGTCTTGATAGACTATGTGCCGCTTATCACCATTGCGCACACTTTCGAGACCACCAATTCCGTGCGGCGATACATCGAGAAGAATGCGCAACAGGGGTATTTCGATACCACTTATGTCAATCCCGCAGCAACACACGACTCGACCAATGTACTGAATATCCATAATACGTTGGCAGTCACGTTTGAGGAGGCTTTTAATACCAAATTACATTTCGGTGCTACCGTATTTGCAAGAAACGAATGCCAGCGTTATATGAACTTGGCTTCTGACACCACCGATACCCTATTTGCCAATAAATGGGTAAACAACACGTTCATCGGCGGAGCAATATATAAGAAGACGGGTAAGATATTCCGCTATGGAGTAGATGGTGAGGTATGCCTTATCGGATATAAGCAATGGGAGTTTGATGTCAATGGGCATATTGATGCCCGTTTCCGCGCAGGGAAGGACACGATGCAGATTTCCGCACAAGCCTACGTAAAGAACGAGACACCGCTATGGTATGAAAATCATTATCTATCCAACCACTTCCGCTGGGAGAATGATTTTAACAAGACCTATCGCTTCTACGTAGGCGGAAAATGGGCTTACCCGACAAAATGGATCAAACCTGCCATTAAGGTCGGCTTTGAAAATATCACCAATCCTATATGGTGGAACGAAAAAGGCTTGCCGCAACAATTTGACGGGAATATACAAGTGCTGTCGGTAGATGTAACCTGCAACCTTACGACACCATGGATCAACTTGGATAACAACGTGGTATATCAGTTATCGTCGTCCGATTACCTGCCTCTGCCTTCCTTCACGCTTTATCACAACCTCTACTACCATGGTACGTGGTTTAAGGCGTTAGATGCACAGATTGGTGTAGATTTACGCTTTCACACCAAGTATTTTGCACCGATACTGAATCCCGCTACGGGACAATTCTGTGTGCAGAACGAGGTAGAGATTGGCAATTATCCTGTAATGAACGTGTATGCCTCGTTCTTTGTAAGGTCGTTGCATCTAAGGTTCTTTGCGCATTATACCCATTTCAACAACCTCTTTATGCGCAAAGACCGTAATTTCCTGATTATGCCTAACTATCCCTATAATCCCGATGTGTTCCGGGCAGGTATAGCATGGCAATTCTATAGATAATTAAGAATTAAGGATTATGAATTAAGAGACAATATATATGCCATTAACAGTACGGTTAAATAAGATTTTGATTTATTCACGCGAGGAAGCGGAACGGTTACAGAACAATAGCATCATGCCGGAGCATCTGCTATTGGGTATATTCCGATTGGCGGAAGGAGCAGCATACAATAGTTTGCAGCAGTCTGGGTGCGTAGCAGAAGAAGCAAAACGGCAATTAGATGAGGCTTTGCAACAGCAGAGTTCACCCTTGATTGAAGCCGTCAAACGGAGTAATGATGTGGAGCGGATATTGCGAATAGCCGAAGGTATAGCACGCGAGTGCAACGAAGACGCCGTAGGAAGTATGCACCTGCTATTGGCTATCCTGCGGGAACGCATCAACCATGCGGCTATCTATTTGGAAAGCCAATGGAACATCACGTATGACACGATTTTAGCCCTTTATCCGAAAGCACAGACATCGCCGCGTAATAGCGGTGCCGCCTCGTCGGATATAGAAGACTCGGAACCGCATCGCTCATCGCAACCGCGAGGGGAGAACAAGAATGCGAATAGCCGTTCCGCCTTGGACCGCTATGGGCGCGACTTGTCGCAAATGGCGAAAGACGGAAAACTTGACCCCGTAGTAGGCAGAGAAGTGGAAATAGAACGTGTGATACAGATTCTGTCACGCCGGAAGAAAAACAACCCGATATTGATAGGTGAACCCGGTGTGGGCAAGTCGGCTATCGTAGAAGGTTTGGCACTACGTATCGCCAATGGCGAGGCTATGGCGCTAAAAGGCAAACGAATCGTGACGCTCGACATCGCTTCGATGGTAGCGGGCACGACCTATCGCGGACAGTTCGAGGAGCGCATGAAATCGGTAATACAAGAACTACATAACCACCCTGAGATTATCCTCTTTGTTGACGAGATACATACGCTAATAGGTGCAGGTAATGCGCAAGGGGCGTTGGACGCTGCCAATATCCTCAAACCGGCACTCTCACGTGGCGAAGTACAATGTATCGGCGCAACCACTACGAACGAGTACCGCACGTCCATTGAGAAAGACGGAGCCTTGGAAAGACGTTTCCAGAAAGTAATGGTGCAACCTACTACTACGGAAGAGACGCTTGCTATTTTAACCCGTTTGGCAGAGTATTACGGCGACTATCATCATGTACATTATTCCGGCGAAACCTTGAAGGCTTGTGTCAGTCTGGCAGCACGGTATCTTACCGACTGGACCTTCCCCGACAAAGCGATAGACGTAATGGACGAGGCGGGAGCCAGAGCCCATACTACGGCTATAGCCGCCTCGGAAAATGAACGGGAAAGTGAAACCGATACCGCCGATATGCCGAAGCGTGAAATCAGCGTGGACGACATCGCCGGTGTGGTGGCAATGATGTCCGGCGTGCCTGTACAACGCGTTAAGAAAGAAGAGACAGAACGTCTGCGCACGATGGGCGATACGCTGAAACAGAAGGTAATCGGACAAGATAAGGCAGTAGAGAGTGTCGTTCGCGCTATTCGCCGTTCACGGTTAGGATTACGCGACCCGAAACACCCGATAGGGACGTTCTTCTTCCTCGGTCCGACGGGAGTCGGGAAAACCTATTTGGCACAATGCCTCGCAGAGGAGATGTTTGGTACACGCGACGCGGTAATACGATTCGATATGTCGGAATATATGGAGAAACATACGGTTTCTCTACTCGTAGGAGCGCCTCCCGGGTACATTGCCCATGAGGACGGCGGAAAACTGACGGAAGCCGTACGCCGTAAACCTTATTCCGTCTTGCTCTTTGATGAGATAGAGAAAGCACACCCCGATATTTTCAACGTGCTGTTGCAGGTGTTGGACGAGGGCAGACTGACCGACCGGCAAGGACATCAAGTAGATTTCCGGAATACAATCATCATTCTGACGTCTAATGTAGGTACACGTCAGTTGAGCGACTTTGGTTCAGGAGTAGGTTTTGATACTACACACTTGGACGATAAGACAACAGAGCAAGCACTTACCAAAGCGCTCAATAAGACCTTCCCGCCCGAGTTTGTCAATCGAATAGATAACGTCGTGGTTTTCCATCAATTGCAAGAAACTACCATACTGCGTATTCTTGATATAGAGATTGAGGCTTTGACACAACGTCTCAAATCGCAAGGTTATACTTTGCAGGTGAGCGAAGAAGTCAAACGGCAACTGCTCCGCCGAGCCGATTGCAAGCGCTATGGCGCACGCCCCGTACGGCGTATGGTGCAGACCCATTTGGAAGACACGATAGCAGAAGAGATGCTCACTCCGAATCGACGAGGAAAAGTAATCAAGATTGAGCAACTAAAAGAAGAAAATAATTAAAATCTTATAACAATATGACTATTGAAGTAACGGACGCCAATATCCAAGAACTGTTGGCACAAGGTAAACCTATGGTAATTGATTTCTGGGCACAATGGTGTGGTCCCTGCAAGATGATGTTGCCTATCGTAGAAGAATTGGCAGCCGAGAATGAAGGCAAAGTCATTGTTGGCAAACTGAACGTTGATGACAATCCGGAGACGTGCGAGCAGTTTGGTATTATGAACATTCCAACGATGCTCTTTTTCCGCAACGGAGAGTTGGTTGACCGCCATGTCGGTGCCTGCCGTAAACCCGATTTGCAGAAGCGCATAGAGTCTCTGCTATAAGGTAAAAAGAGAAAAAACATAGATATACGCAATTAAAATGCCCAAAAGTGGACTTTTTCTTGCGTATATCAAAAAAATGTTGTACCTTTGCGCACTTTTTGCGGTATTGTGCTCCCGCAAAAATGGTTCGGTAGCTCAGTTGGATAGAGCAACAGCCTTCTAAGCTGTGGGTCCCGGGTTCGACTCCCGGCCGAATCACAAACGACAAAAGACGAGTGGTATGCGACAACTTAAGATTACAAAATCTATCACTAATCGTGAGTCTGCTTCCTTAGATAAATATCTGCAAGAGATAGGACGTGAGGACTTGATTACCGTAGAAGAAGAAGTAGAATTAGCCGGAAGAATCCGTAATGGAGACCGTGCTGCTCTGGAAAAACTGACACGTTCGAACCTGCGTTTCGTTGTGTCCGTAGCCAAACAATACCAAAATCAGGGATTGAGTTTGCCTGACTTGATTAACGAGGGTAACCTTGGACTGATTAAGGCTGCCGAGAAATTCGATGAGACACGTGGCTTCAAATTCATTTCGTATGCCGTGTGGTGGATTCGCCAGTCCATTCTACAAGCCTTGGCAGAGCAATCGCGTATCGTGCGTTTGCCTCTTAACCAAGTAGGTTCGCTCAATAAAATCAACAAGGCTTTCCAGCGTTTTGAGCAGGAGCATGAGCGCAAGCCCTCGGCAGAGGAATTAGCCGAAGAATTGGATATTCCTGTAGATAAGATTGCCGATACGCTGAAGATGGCGGGTCGTCACGTTAGCGTAGATGCGCCGTTTGTCGAAGGCGAGGACAACTGCCTGATTGACGTGATGGTGAACGAAGATTCTCCTAACGCTGACCGCGGTTTGATTAACGAATCGTTATCTCGCGAGATTGACCGCGCATTAGATTCCCTCATGCCACGTGAAGCCGATATCCTGCGTAAGTTCTTCGGTATCGGTATGCAGGAGAAGACGCTTGAGGAGATTGGAGAAGAACTGAACCTCACGCGCGAGCGTGTGCGCCAAATTAAGGAGAAGGCTATCCGCAAACTGCAAAACGGACAACGTAGCAGCGTGCTAAAGACGTACCTCGGGTAAATCACCAATCACAAATAACAAATCACAAATCCTTCCCCGTACCACTACCGTACCGCACCGAACCTTCACCGAACCCTCACCGAACCCTCACCGAACCCTCAAGGTTAAAGCTAATATCTTCCGCAGTAAGAGCATTTTTTGCGCGTCTGCATAACGTCGTAATAGCGTACCCGCTGTATTTCACCCTTGCAGTTTTCCAATCCTGTGCAGGTAGAATCGTGATGATAACAATAAGAGTATTCGCCTGTGCAGATATATACGGGGCGGCAACTACTCAAACACATCGCGCTCCATACTAACAATAGCGTGATTAATGCAATTTTCGTCCACTTGCGAAGTACCCCCCCCCCATAAATTTGATACCATTCGCTGATATATGGTTCGCTAATCGTTTACGGTAGCCGTAACGGCGCTGAGGCTCTAAGGTAAGCATAAGGTGATATATGCTGTATTGTTTGTTTTTGTTCATAGCATCTTCGCTCACAGAACACCATTTTATCCATGTCCCGTCGCCTATCATTTGTTCTATGAGTTGATATACTTTCATCGTTTCCGCTGCAAAGGTACTACTTTTTTCCGAAACATGCAAATTTCTTTGCTAATCTTTCTTGAATGGCGGCTATTTCCGCTTGCGTTTCGGCATCGTTTTTACTTGCTTCGTACTCCGCATCGGCTTGCTCACGCGCCACTCGTTCCGCCTCCAACTGACGTGCGCGTTCCGCTGCCTGCTCGCGCGTAATCTGGTTGCCTGCCTGATAACGTGTCGCCGCACGTGTTGCCTGTTCCTTTTCACGCTGACGATCTTCTATATCCCACTTCATCAGCAACGCCTGCCACTTCTTTATTTTGCCCCCCTTGCCAAGACGCCAACCCGTCGCCTCATAATGACAAAAAAACGATTTTGCTGTCTCTATAGAAACTAATTTTGATTTTGAATATTCATAAACTTCTTCCCACGTGGGGGCGGCGGGAAAAACATCTTTTTCCCCTCCCCCTCCATTATTTTCTTTTTTATTTAATATATTATTTATATTTTCTTTGCTTCTTTCTTTTGAATTAGGGACATTTTGTCCTTGAGTAGGGACATTTTGTCCTTGTGTAGGGACATTTTGTCCCTCTTTCGCGCAGGCTTTTAGCGTTTGTGCCACTTCTGCCATTTCCGCCTTTTTCGGATGTAAGGCTTGGAAGGTGTAAGTGCTGTAGGCGATATTTTCAATAGAAAGTAAACCCTTATCCCCTAATGTTTTTACTGCTCTGCGCAACGTCTTCAATTCTATATCGGTATAGCCCGCTAATATCTCATATGTCCCTTGCCATTCTTTTTTGCGGGTCATTGCGTATAATACGGCATAGACTTCGAGGCTTGCGCCCCGAAGTTTATACACGTTCTTCATCCAGCCGTATATTTTATAGTAATGCTCGTTATTCATATTCTTCTCTATACCTCACTTTTGCAGGGCATTTGTTGGGGATTGGGTGGTTATTATCCATTGTTTTGCCTCGTGCCGTGCAGTATAGGCAAGTACCGAACTTATTACATTTATACGTTGGTTTTTCCGGCTTTATATATATGCTCATTGCGCATTGCCGGCAGTACTTGAATTCACGTTCCATAAATCAATTTACTATTTGACAATTTACAAATTTACAAATTTACAAATTGCATCATTCGCCGCTTGCGGCGGCATCATTTGTTCATCACTGCCAGCGTGATGCGGGTTTCCGCAGGTTTGATGTGCGGGTGTTCCAGCAGGATGCCGCTTTGCAGCGTTTTGAGTTCTTTCGTCACTTGTTTCATCTGCTCTTGCAGGCTTTGGCGCAGTCGTTCTTTCTCGCGGTAGGTGGTGCTGTACGAGCCAAGTGTCTCATACCATTCTTCGATGCGGCAACTCAGTTCGAAGCCGTTGTGATGGAAGTGCTTGCCATCGGCTGCCATCGGATACAGCTCCACGGCTTTTTGAATCGCTTTGGCGCTCAATTGTTGCAGAGCGTCGTCGATACCACGCTTCAAAATTGTAATGTAGATAAACTGCGAAAGTACATCGTCTTCGCATTTCTCACTCGCGCTGTTTAGCGCAATCTCTTTCGCTTTGGCTACTTGTGCCAAAAATAACTCTTTACTCATAATGTTAATTTTTTGTTGGTTAATATTAGTTTCGCCTTGCGGCTGCGCGTTTATATGTTCGCGTTGCTCACGTTATTTGCTTCGCGTTTGATGTTTCACGTTAATATGTTTCACGTTTTATGTTTCACGTTATTTACGAAAACTACGAAAACAACGCTGCGAAGCAGCAAACTACGTGGCTTTGCCACAGATAAACGCACGAAGTGCTTATTTAGGCTTCGCGTTTGATGTTTCACGTTATTTACGAAAACTACGAAAACAACGCTGCGAAGCAGCAAACTACGTGGCTTTGCCACAGATAAACGCACGAAGTGCTTATTTAGGCTTCGCGTTTGATGTTTCACGTTATTTACGAAAACTACGAAAACAACGCTGCGAAGCAGC
>JAKSNN010000030.1 GCA_024399755.1 Paludibacteraceae bacterium
CCCAATACTCAAATACGGCAAAATCGCCTGTAGCATCTGCTATAAGGAAGTGCCCGTTCATCACGTTGTTCAGTTGGGTATAGTCGTATTTGGTGCGTAGAGCCGTTTCTACATCTTTCACCGTGGCACATTGGGTAAGTAGCATGTAGTACATCGATGAGTTAATCAATTGTGGCAGGACGCCCTTGCCTTTTTTATCTTCGTTGGTCAGTTTCGGCATGGTATGATTAGGGTCAGACATCTCGTCCGGAATCAGCGGAGGCAATTGTAACATACAATAACACAGACCTTGGTCATTCATTCCGCCTAAATGCGCCATATGCTGAGTCAGGAGGATAGAGAGATCGGACGTGCCGTCCATTAGACGTCCTATTTCGATATATTCAGGAGCAAAACGGTACGTATTATAAATAGTGTTGGACAGAGCCACAAAACCGTATTTGCCATTCATGGGTTGTTGGTAAACCGCAATGATACTTCCGCCGGCACCGTCCATGTTATGGCAGAAAAGGAGTTCGCCTTTCTCATTATGGCATATGAAAGAGGAGCAGGCAGTTAATGGATCGTCCATCACTCTGGGTTCTGGATGATTATAGTACAGCAAATCCAGATAGTCATTCAGGTACTTTAGTTCACCTTTCAGTTCCGGGTCATACTCGTATCGGTCTTTGCCGGTTTTCCACAATTGGTCCATTGGAAAATCTGCCAGATAGTCCATATAGAACAGACGTTTCTTGGACACATGACGAAGGGACTTTAACGTCTCTTCAGACTTAGCCAACTTGAGGTTGGCTACATCTTTGATGGGATTAGGAGATTTCTCTGTATACGAACGCAGTTCGGTAATCTTTGTTTTCTCTGTGTTGGAGGGCTCTTGCGTTTCGTCATTTTGTTTACACCCGGTGAATACGATGGCGGTAACAACTATGATAGCAATCTGCGCTAAAAAGATTCTTTTCATACCTTAATAATTCTATTTATTTAATACTTTAATAGTGTCCTTTAAATGAGATTATTGTAACCACTTGTTTGACGTGCGGTTGCTGCCATATTTATAGTTTTTATGTTGTGAATAAAAAAAGCATATTTACGATATGTAATCTTTTCATGTTATATCTATCCAAATATCGCTGCAAAATTACTACATTTTTTTGATATACGCAATTTTTTAGGATTTTCTTTTTCATTTATTGTGGCACAAAAAATGTGCTAAAAACATATAGGCTGCCTAACGCAATGTTAGGCAGCCTATATGTTTTTAGTCAAGCAGGGATTACTTATCCATCTCCTTCTTGATGCGCTCAGTCAGCATAGGCACAATCTTATGCAAGTCGCCTACGATACCAAGGTCTGCCACATTGAAGATAGGAGCAAACTTATCCTTGTTGATAGCTACGATATAGCCAGACTCTTCCATACCTGCAAGGTGCTGGATAGCACCCGAGATACCGCATGCCATATAGAGTTGAGGACGAACTGTCTTACCCGTTTGACCAACTTGATAAGCATGATCCATCACACCATTATCTACCATAGCACGTGAGGACGAAACCATTCCGCCCATAACATCTGCTAAGCCTTGCAGTTTCTTGAAGCCTTCTGCATCGTGTACACCACGACCACCCGAAACCAAAATCTTAGCATCGGTGATGTCTAAGGTCTTCTTATCGTAGGTCTCGGTCTTAACGATACGTACTTTGAAACGTGACTCATCAAAAGGAATAGTCATTGGGGTAATCGTACCCTTGCGACCTACTTCTGCCTCGCGTTTCTGCATCACACCTGCACGTACAGTGGACATCTGTGGACGAGTGTTAGGGCAAACAATCGTTGCCATCAAGTTACCGCCAAAGGCAGGACGGGTGGAGCGGAACTCTTTGCGTCCGTCTTCCGTATCCTCAATGGTCAGTTTGGTGCAGTCGGCTACCAAACCGGTGTGTAACTTGCAAGCCAAACGTGGAGCCAAGTCACGACCAATCGTGGTTGCACCATAGAGTACGATAGATGGTTTGCGCTCCATAATGATGTGGTAGATAGCTTGTGCGTATTGCTCGGTGAGGTAATCTTTCAGGATAGGTGTATCTACTACGATTACTTCGTCGGCTCCGCGCTCAATCAGCGTCTGTGCCTTGTCAGCAATCTTTTCGCCAAGGAGCATTGCCACTACTTTCTCGCCCGTGGTATCAGCCAAGTCGCGAGCTTTACCTAAAAGTTCAAAAGCTACGTTTTGAATCACGCCGTTACGTTGCTCGGCGAAAACAAAAATGTTCTTATAATCTGTCAGTTCCATAACTTTGTCTCCTTATTAGATAATATGTTTCTCTTTCAGTTTGCTGATAATCAGTTCTACAGCCTCTTCTTCGCTTACTTCAAACGTTTCGCCCGCAGGTTTGAGGGCTTTAGGGAAGGATTTGAATACTTTGGTAGGAGAACCTTTCAGACCTAATTTAGTCTCTTCTACATCAATCTTATCTGCACTCCAAACCTCCACCTCGCGGTTGTAGGCTTCGATGATGCCGGATACGGTCATGTAGCGTGGTTGATAAGCCGATGCCAGAACGGTCAGCAGGCAAGCACCTTCAACTTCGAGCGTCTGTACGCCGTCTTCCAGTTCCTTCTTAACGAGGAAACCTTTAGCCGTTTTCTCAGCGCCGATAACGTAGGAGATTTGTGGCAAGCCAAGGTGTTCTGCCATCTCCGGACCTACTTGTGCGGTGTCACCGTCAATAGCCTGCCGACCTGCGATAATCAAATCGTAGTCAAGCGTCTTGATGCAACCAGCCAAAGCGTAGGACGTAGCCAGCGTATCTGCACCGGCAAAGCGTCTGTCGGACAAGAGGATTGCGCGGTCAGCACCCATGGCGAATGCTTCGCGCAGGATAGTGTCGGCTTGTGGAGGACCCATAGTAACGACGGTTACGGTGGCTCCGTATTTCTCCTTGAATTGAAGGGCAAGTTCCAGACCGCCCTTATCATCAGGGTTCATGATGGAAGGCACGCCTTCACGAATCAACGTTCCCTTTACCGGATCAATCTTAACGGTGGTTGTATCCGGTACCTGTTTGATACAAACAATGATATTCATAATATAGTTTGTAAATTTGTAAGTTTGTAAATTTGTAAGTTATATGGGGTTCTTCATCCGCACACTCTTAATTACTTGAAGAGTTGTGCAGCGATAACCATACGTTGTACTTCGCTCGTACCCTCATAGATTTCGGTAATCTTAGCGTCACGCATCATGCGCTCAACCGGATATTCGCGCGTATAACCATAACCTCCGTGGAATTGAACAGCCTTCGTGGTAACGTCCATAGCTGTTTCTGCGGCATAGAGTTTAGCCATAGCGGCATCAGCGGAGTAGGGAAGTCCCATATCTTTCTTCCAAGCAGCACTACGAACCAGCAGGCGCGCAGCCTCTACGCGAGTCTTGAGGTCAGCCATTTGGAATTGGGTGTTCTGGAATTGAGCAATGGACTTGCCGAATTGCTTACGCTCTTTGGTGTATTTGACGGTTTCGTCCATAGCGCCTTGTGCTATGCCGAGTGCTTGGCTGGCAATACCGATACGACCGCCGTCCAACGTCTTCATAGCAACTTTGAAGCCTTCGCCCATTTTACCGAGCACATTCTCCTTAGGTACTTCGCAGTTCTCGAAAATCAATTCGCAGGTAGCACTTCCGCGGATACCCATCTTTTTCTCTTTCTTACCGATGCTGAAACCTTTGAAGGTGCGCTCTACGATGAAAGCAGAGATACCCTTGTTACCGAGCGACTTGTCGGTCATTGCCATCACAATGAATACATCAGCGTTAGCAGCGTTGGTAATGAAAATCTTGGTTCCGTACAGAATCCACTTGTCTCCGGCATCTACTGCTGTTGTTTGCTGCATAGCAGCGTCTGTACCGGCGTTAGGTTCGGTCAGTCCGAATGCGCCTAACCATTCACCCGAAGCGAGTTTGGGCAGATATTTCATCTTCTGCTCTTCCGTACCGTGTTCGAGGATAGGGTCAACGCAGAGTGAAGTGTGAGCACTAAGAATAACGCCTGTCGTTGCGCATACGCGGGAGAGTTCTTCTACTGCCATGGTGTACATCTGAATCGTGCCACCGGCACCGCCGTACTGCTTAGGTACAGGAATTCCCATCAAACCTAATTTCGCCATTTTCTCAACGGTCTCAACGGGGAAGCGTTCTTCCTCGTCAACCTCGGCTGCCAAAGGCTTGACCTCGTTCTCTGCAAACGAGCGAATCATCTGCAGGAAGAGTTGTTCTGTCTTTGAATAACTGAAATCCATAGATATATTAATTTGTAAGTTAGTTAATTCGATTAATTGTACTTATAGAATCCTTCACCGGTCTTGCGTCCGAGTAAGCCTGCGCGTACCATTTTGCGGAGCAGTGGGTGAGGACGATATTTCGGGTCGCCAAACTCTTTGTAAAGCACTTCCATGATAGCGAGGTTAACGTCGTTACCAATCAGGTCAGCCAGAGCCAAAGGTCCCATTGGGTGGTTAGCACCGAGCATCATGCACTTATCAATATCCTCTGCGCTTGCGATGCCGTCTGCCAAGATACCTACAGCCTCGTTAATCATAGGGATAAGAATACGGTTTACCACAAAGCCCGGAGCCTCTTTTACGGCAACAGGAGTCTTACCGATCTCTGTGCAGAGGTCCATAATGGTCTTGGTAACATCTTCCGCAGTCAGTTGACCGTTGATTACCTCTACGAGAGCCATGCGGTCTGCTGGATTGAAGAAGTGACAACCGATGAAGCGTGTAGCACGTTGCGTAGCAGCGGCAATCTCGGTGATAGAGAGGGAAGAAGAGTTGGTAGCGAAGATAGTCTCCGGTTTGCAGATACCATCTAACTCGCGGAACACTTCTTTCTTGAGCTCCATATCCTCTACGGCTGCTTCGATGACGAGGTCAGCGTCAGCAAAGGTAGCATAGTCGGTAGTCGTGGTGATGTTAGCCAGGATAGCCTTTGCAGCATCTTCCGTCATCTTTCCTTTTTCTACTAGCTTCATGTAGCCCTTCTCGATAGAAGCCATGGCTTTATCCAAACTTGCCTGTGTACGGCTTTTCATTACGACAGGCATCTTAGTGGCAAATGCTTTTACTATGCCTTTTGCCATCGTTCCTGTACCAATAACATAAATCTTCATATCAATTTGTAAATTTGTAAGTTTGTAAATTTGTACGTGTCGGTTATTTGCCTTGGAAGGTCGTCTTCTCCTTTTTGAGGAATGCTGCCATTCCGTTCTTTTGGTCTTCCGTGGTGAAACAGCGTGCGAACAACTCATTCTCCAATGCTAATCCTTCCGTGCGGTCCATGTCGTAGTTGCGGTTGATGCACTCTTTCGCAAGGCTAACGGCAATAGGTGCGTTCTTCAGAATCTGCTCTGCCAAAGCAATAGCAGCAGGCATCAGTTCGGCTTGCTCATAGACGGCGTTTACCAATCCGATACGCAAGGCCTCGTCTGCACGGATAATTTTAGCCGAGTAGATGAGTTCCTTTGCCATACCCTGACCGATAAGTTTCGGCAGACGGTATGTTCCGCTGAAGCCGGGGATAATTCCTAATCCTACTTCGGGCTGACCGAACTTTGCATTGGTAGCAGCGTAGCGAATATCGCAAGCCATGGCAATCTCGCAACCGCCTCCTAATGCAAAGCCGTTGATAGCAGCAATCGTAGGGATAGGCAGGTCCTCCAATTTGCGGAAGGCTTCGGCGCCTTTTCTGCCAAACTCCAGTCCTTCCTGTTCGTTCTTCGTTGCCATCTCCGAGATGTCGGCACCCGCTACGAAGGACTTTTCGCCATCACCTGTCAAGATGAGTACACGTACTTTCTTGGTGCCAAGATGAGAGCAGAAGTCGTCCAGTTCGGCAATAATCGTGGAGTTGAGCGCGTTTAGCGATTTGGGCGCACTGATAGTGAGTATGCCCAAACCATTTTCGCGTATCTCTGATTTTAGAAACTGATAGTCCATAATTAGTCAAGCATCGATTTGAGGTTCTTGCTGATAATCAGTTTGGCTTCGGTAGCAGCCTGAATCTCCTCAATGGTGAAGTCAGGGTGTTTCTCCACGAGTTCGATGCCGTCTTTGGTAACGTTCATAACGCCCATCTCGGTGATAATCATATTCACCTGTCCTGCTGCAGTAAGAGGTAATGTGCACTCTTTCAGGATTTTAGGAGCACCTTTTTGGGTGTGTTCCATAGCGATGATTACACGGCGAGCACCTACTACGAGGTCCATTGCACCACCCATACCCGGGGCAATTTTGCCGGGAATAATCCAGTTAGCGAGGTTGCCTTTCTCATCTACCTGCAGCGCACCTAATACGCTGACATCAACGTGTCCGCCACGAATGATGGCAAACGAGGTTGCAGAGTCGAAGGTGCTTGCGCCCGGGAGAAGAGTAATATAACCGGCACCGGCATTAACGAGGTTCTTATCTTCCTTACCTTCCTCTGGAGTAGGACCAAGTCCCATAGCACCGTTCTCCGTTTGCAGAGTCACGGTGATGTCTTTCGGCAGGTAATTAGGAATCATGGTTGGCAGACCAATACCCAAGTTAACTACATCGCCATCGTGCAACTCTTTGGCAGCACGGCGGGCAATTACTTCACGAATTTGTTCTTTTTCCATAATACTATATTATTTAATGTTTCTTTTTACTATTTCCTGTGCGATGAAGGAAGCAACGTCATCTGCGTACGTATTCATACCGAAACCGGCGTCGAAACCAAGTTCTTGCGCCAACTCGTGGGTAATACGGGCACCACCGCATACGCAAATCATTTTATCGCGCAGCCCCTCTGCCTCCATTAGTTCGATGAAGTTGGTGAGGTTCTTGATATGCACGTCCTTCTGTGTTACGGTTTGCGAGATGATAAGCGCATCGGCATGCAACTCTTGTCCTTTGGCAATCAGTTCCTCGTTAGGCACTTGCGAACCGAGGTTGTAAGCCTCAATCATATCATAACGCTCCAAACCGTAGTGACCTGCATAGCCCTTCATATTCATGATGGCATCAATACCAACGGTATGGGCATCGGTTCCTGTAGAAGCACCTACGATAACGAGTTTCCTGCCGATATGCTCACGGATATACTCATCGGTATCCGGCATCGACATCACGTTGCTCTCTACCTTAGGCACATAGATAGAACTATAGTTGACCGTGTGCGTGCAACTTCCATAACAATTGAAGAAGGTAAAACCCGGAGTCAACTCTTTGTAATATACTACAGAAGGGTTCTCCAAGCCCATTTGCTTCATCAGTTGCTTGGCTGCTTCTACGGCTTCTGCGCCGCATGGAACGGGTAGGGTAAAACTCATCTGCACCTTACCGTCGTTCATTGTATCGCCGTATGGCTTGATTTTGGTGAGGTCTAAGGTCTTGTCGAAGTCCTTAGCCTCCATGCTATATAATCCTTCGCTCATAATTATCTCTTTCCTTTCATAAGTTCAACAAATGGGTTGAGGTAGTTCTCGCCTTTCAGGCAGACACCTGCTAAGCCTTTACCGCCGTTCTTCGGACGTTTCACATCGCCAAAGATACCTTTCTCAAGCGCAGTGAAGAGTCCTTCCTTAGTGATATCTTCCAGCAGTTTGATCGTATTATCTACTACCTCGGCTGCACGTTTGCGGCAGATACCGCCCTCTTTGAATTGCATCTCATCGCCAATAGAGCGCATGTTGTTGAAGATGTATTTCGCATTCTCGATACTCAGGTAGCGGTCACTCATAAACGGTGTATGGATAGCCTCGGTAGGCATACCCAACAACTGGATACCTTGGTTCGTCCAGATACCAATCATATTGAAGAGAGCATCTTGGATATGACCACGGAAGATATTGCCCGTCATGAACTTTGTAGGAGGCATGTATTTGAGGGTTGCTTTTGGGAAAATCTCGCGGGTCATCTGTGCCTGTGCTAATTCCAAAAGGAAACCGTTTTCCAGCATTGGATCCATCTCAAAGGCGTGACCTAAGCCCATCTGTTCCTCTTTCAGACCGGCCATCAGAGCCAATTGCTCGTTGATAAGGTCGGAAGCCAAAACGGTGTGTGCAGCCTCTACAGCATCGGCTGTTGTGAGGTAGTTGTCCTCACCCGTGTTGATGATGACGCCCGCGAAACCGTTGATGATACGGGACATATATTGGTCAATCAAGGTGCGTTGCATATTGATGTCGCGGAAGAGGATTCCGTAGAGGGCATCGTTAAGCATTACGTCCAGTCCCTCGAAGGCACCCATAATAGCAATTTCCGGCATGCAAAGTCCTGAGCAGTAGTTACATAGACGGATATAGCGTCCTTGTTCTTCTCCTACTTCGTCAAGTGCTTTACGCATAATACGGAAGTTCTCTTGGGTAGCGAAAGTGCCGCCAAAGCCTTCGGTAGTAGCGCCGTAAGGAACGTAGTCAAGCAGCGACTGACCTGTAGTACGAATTACGGCAATCACATCTGCTCCTTGACGTGCACCGGCTTGCGCTTGCACCACATCTTCGTAGATGTTACCCGTGGCAACAATGATATAGAGATAAGGCTTTGGACCTTCGCCGATGGTGTTCAGGTATTGCTCACGACGTTGGCGACGTGTACGAATGCGATTGATACTCTCGTCAATCACGGGTTGCAGAGCCTCGGCTATGCGTTTCTTGTCGGTAGTAACAACCTTGGTAATGTCCAACTCGTTCTTTGCCACATGTTCGGCAATCTCTTGAGGGCATAATCCCGTATCAATCATCGCGTTAGCAATGAAGAAAAGGGCACCTTCCTGCAGTACACCTTTGTCCTTCAGGGTATCAACAATCACATTGGGGAGGGGTACTCCGTTGGCATCAATGCCATCAATTCCCATCAAGCGGCAAAGCGTTCTCTCTACCGCTACCGTGGTATATTGCTCAACGAACGACTGTACATCGTTGGCAATTCCATGGGCAAGGGAGCGAGCGTATTCGACCTTCTTGAAATCTAAACCTAATTTACTTTCCATATATTTTATGTTTTACGTTGTTTGCTTTTTTACGTAGTTAGGTACGTCTTGGCTTTCTGCAGCCATTCATCATCAGTGCCTAATTGTTCGGCAATACGTAGCGCTTCATGCGGTACGTCGCCTTTTCGGGTTGGCACAAGCGCATAATTCATCTTTCCTTCTTCCAATCCTTTCACGCGCAAGTATGCGCATGCGTGCGCGCCCATAATTATATAATGTGTCACGAGCAGCAGGGTAATCCCTGTGGGCTGCAAGGTATCCAATAGTGCCGAAACCAGAGCCGTCCCTTCCACAGGGTTGGTCGTGCGGGCTGGCTCGTCAATAAGGGCAAGTATATTCTTGTTGCTGCGTGCAGCAGCGATAATCTCGTTCAGGCTTTTCATTTCTGCCCCGAACGAACTCAATCCCGCCTCCGTTGACTGCCCGTCTGCCATTTGGCAGTAGATAGCATCAAAGGGGCGCATGGTAGCATGCTTGGCAGGAACGCCACAACCGAACTGCATCAGCAGTTGGCAGAGCGCTACCGTCTTCAGCACAACCGTCTTTCCGCCCATGTTGGAGCCTGTCAGTACGGTGGGGCAATCGCTTAGCGAGATACTATTTGCCTGATACGTTATCCCCCGATGACTAACCGACTCGGCTACTTCGGGATTCCACATCTCCGTGAGTCGCGTCTCGCGGGATAGGGTAGGCAAGCATAAGCTCATGTCGATATATTGTTTGGCTTGTGACAGGTAAATATCTATCTCTGCCAATTGCTGCAACGCAAGCGATAAGTTGCTCTTATACTCGCGTAGTTGGCTGGTTAGTTGTTGTCTTACTCTCAGTTCTTCCTCCTGCAACTGGCAGTATATTTCTTCGTTTGTAGGGTTCTTTTCCAACTCTTTGCGCAAGTGGCATAGCGTTTCGCTATACG
Organism: Paludibacteraceae bacterium; assembly: GCA_024399755.1. Taxonomy (GTDB): domain Bacteria; phylum Bacteroidota; class Bacteroidia; order Bacteroidales; family Paludibacteraceae; genus Colicola. Next base: position 9,927 of record JAKSNN010000030.1, read on the forward strand.
CATCGTAGAGATAGAACGATGATATACATTGTTTCTCGGGGTCGAGTATAGCAATCACCTCATTCATGCCAAAATCAATGAGCCCGATTCCGACAATATCCATCTGTTGACCTGTCTCATTGGTGAGAATTGCCAAATGCTTAATCTCAAATAGTTCTATTTCGTCCAGCGTCTTCCCATCTGCAAGGTTCTGTAGGGTAGTGCGAATATCCTTTAGGTTTTGCAGGCGGAATTGTATGTTCCGTATAGCAAGGGCGTTTTGTGGTATTTGCGCCGCTTGGATATATGTGTTCAGTTCTTCATAGTAACTCTCAATGACCAAAGCGGAGGTCATCATCTCGCGTTCTAACAGCATACGGCGAGCCACCCCTGACTGTATGTCAAGCCTCTCCACCATATAGCGGAGTCCGCAAGGAGTTGATATGAGGTTCTTCAGTTTCATTCGTTATTCATAAGGTCGATGGTCGGTATCTCAATGGCTTCTTCAATCTTCTTGCATAGCGTCTTTGAGTCCAAGACCATGCCGTTAGGGGCTTTCGGGTTAACGGTTACGCCTATTAGTTGGCTTTTATGCCGTACATAGACGGGGTGCGTCTTCGTAAACTGATGCCATAGCATCTCGTCGGCAAATACGCGGGTGAAGTCCTGTATGAGAAGTGCTTTCCCTTGGGCTTCGGGGTCGTTAAGGATAAGGTTGAGTGTTCGGTCGGTTACGGCACCTTGTGCCTCAATGATGTTGTCTGCTGGCATTGCGCCTTCGTAAAGCGGCAGACGGGTGAGGGCAACGATATGTCTTGTCTTCCGTACCAACGTCTCTATATTGGCGGAGTAGGCGGCACCCGTGGCAAGTATTAGACTCTCGCTGATAGTGGGCGATGCCAGACTCATTCTGCTCAAAGCGCCATCTATTAAAATCAGGTCGGTTTCGCTTTCAATCTTGTTCATCCAGCGTTTCAGTCCCTGTGTGGAGCCTAATCCTGATAGTAATACTTTGCCTTCGCTCAATACGCGTGCAGTAACTAATCGCCCCAAAGCGGTGCTTTCGTCACTCACCTCCAATATCTCGCTCTGCAACCGGCGTTGGCGATAATGTTTTTCCGACGTGGCGAAGAGCATTCCCTTGAAGAGTGTAATCTCGGGTTTAGCTGTGCCCGTCACTTGGTCTTTCAGTTCGCCGTCTAATCCAATCGAGGTTACTGCCACACGGTGTGTCGGAGGTAGGTGTTGGAGTAGGTAATTGAGTGTCACGGTTTTGCCCGTGTTTTTCTCCAATCCAACCACCGAACAACTCTTCGTGTGTAACAGTTCCTCAATTAGCATTATTACTTATTCTTTCTTGCCTCGTTGCGCTCGTGGCGTTTGAGGTGAGCAGGCTCAATATTCATACGCTCGCCTTCCAAGAGTGAGATTACGCCATCTACTGCTTTGTCTGCAGCCACTTTCTTTTGGCGTTCTGCCTCGCATGCCGGGCAATGGCACTCGTTCTTGTAGTCAAGTGGCTCGGTATAGGTGGTGATGACGCCTTCGAAGTTGCGCAGTACCACTTTTCCGGGAGCTTGCGAGATGATATATTGTGGCATGACAGGCGTCTTTCCGCCTCCACCCGGGGCATCTACAACGAAGGTAGGAATGCAATAGCCGGAGGTGTGTCCGCGTAAGCCTTCGATAATCTCAATACCCTTGCTGACAGGTGTGCGGAAGTGCTCCAGACCCATCGACAAGTCGCATTGGTAGATGTAGTATGGGCGCACGCGCATCTTCACCAGTTCGTGTACGAGGTCTTTCATGATGTGTACGCAGTCGTTCACGCCACGAAGCAGCACACTCTGGTTGCCCAAAGGAATACCGGCATTAGCCAACATCTCGCAGGCACGTTTGCTCTCTGCGGTCACCTCGTTTGGGTGGTTGAAGTGAGTATTGAGCCATATAGGGTGATACTTGCTCAGCATAGCGCAAAGTTCAGGCGTGATACGTTGTGGGCAAACCACAGGTACACGGCTGCCAAGGCGCACAATCTCTACGTGTTTGATTTTGCGCAGACGGCTGATGATATACTCCAATCGCTCATCGCTTACCATCAGCGCATCGCCGCCCGACAGTAGTACGTCACGTACGGTAGGGGTGTTCTCGATATATTCAAGGCACTTCTCAATGCGGTCGCTGCTGCTTTCGCAGTCCTTTTGTCCGGCAAAACGGCGACGGGTGCAGTGGCGGCAGTACATGGAGCACATATCCGTAATCAGGAAGAGCACGCGGTCCGGATAACGGTGAGTCAGTCCGGGAGCAGGCGAATCTTCGTCCTCGTGCAGAGGGTCAAGAAGGTCTGCTTCTGCATGGTGTGTCTCTAATGCAGTTGGGATACATTGACGACGGATAGGGTCAAATGGGTCATCTGGGTTAATCAGACTCAGGTAATATGGAGTGATGGCCATACGCAGGGTGCTGAGCACGCTGCGTACGCCTTCTTGTTCCTCTTCGGTCAGGCTGACATATTTTTTCAGTTCGTCCAGCGTTTCGATGCGGTTACGCACTTGCCAATGCCAGTCGTTCCACTGTTCGTCAGTCACTTGTGGGAAGAGTTGTTTTCTTCTGCTTTCGTTCATAGTACTTTTCGACTTTTTACTTTCGACTTTCGACTCTTACGCATACAACTCCTCGAATAGTTTGCGCAGTTTCGGGCATTCGCGCAACTCTTGCAGGGTGAAGTCGGCATGACCTTTGGTGTAGCCGTTACCCATGATCATAGTAACGTCTGCGCCGATACCTTCAGCACCGAGACTTGCTTTGGTGAAGCTGGTTGCCATAGAGAAGAAGTAAACGATACCGTCATCTTTGGTGCAGAGAACGGCAGTCATCTCTTGGTCAGGAACGTTCACGCAGTTGATGGTAACGTCAGCCATTTTGCCGTTGGTCAGTTCGGCAATCATCTCGTTCATTTGTACAGGAGTCTTGCCTGCAGCACTTACAACGATGTCGCAGAAACCGAGGTCTTCAATACGTTTGGTAGATTTTGGGCTGTTAGCCACACCGATTACTTTACCCGTTACGCCAACACGTTTCTTTGCTTCGTAAGCGCAGAGCATACCGCTCTTACCACCGGCACCGAGGATAACTACGGTCTGACCATATTGGCATAGCTTAGCGGTTTGTGCAGGAGCACCTGCAACGTCAAGAGCCGAGAGAGCTAATTTCTCAGGCAGGTCGCTTGGGATTTTAGCGTAGATACCGCTCTCGAAGAGGATGGCTTTACCTTTGATATCTACTTGGTCAACGTCAGCGCGGATAGCGAGAATCTCGTCAATGCGGAGTGGGGTAAGGCTGAGTGAAACGAGGGTAGCGATACGGTCGCCTTCTTTGAGGTCAATTTTGCCTTTCAGGGCGTCGCCGATTTTCTCGATCTTACCGAGGAGCATACCGCCCGAACCGGTACGACGGTTACGGTGTTTGCCTTGCAACTCTACGTTGAGGAGCATCTCTTTCTTGATTTCCTCTTCGATTTGTGCTTGACTTGCGCCTTCGCCTGCTTGTTGTTTAGCGTAGTTGAGGATGTCGGTGAAACTTGCGGAGTCGATATTAAGGGTTTGTACATCAATCAAGATTTCGTTGTCATAGATTTCGTCCATGTTGTTGTCGATCTTGTTGGCTGGCTGAGGCAATACGCCCAGTGGTTCGATTACGCGGTGTACACCGTACTTGTTTCCATGTTTTTGCATAGTTGTATGTATTTTTATTTGTTAATTTTATTTTCTATCAATTGTGCATTGTGCATCATTCGCATCATTTGCATCATTTGCATCATTTAGCCGCTTTGTGGCGTCATCATTTCTTCAATCCTAAAATCACTCTGGCTTCGTCGCTGGTGGCTACTTCGCGACCGAGTTCTTTGGCGAGGCGCACCACTTTCTCCACGAGTTCTGCGTTGCTCTTGGCGAGAACGCCTTTGCTCAGGTAGAGGTTATCCTCAAAGCCTACGCGCACGTTTCCGCCCATGGCGATTGCGGCTGCTGCCATTGGGAAGGCATTACGTCCGACGCCGGTAGCGGTCCATGTGCTGCCTGCGGGAATCTTATTCACCAGCCAGCAGAGGTTATCTACGGTAGCGGGAGTGCAACCCGGAACGCCCAACACGAAATTGAATTGCATAGGAGCGCCGGGCACTTCGCCTTTGCGTGCCATCGTCAAGACGGTATCGAGGTGACCCATCTCAAAGCACTCGTATTCGGGTTTGATGCCACGTTCCATCATACGTTTGCCAAAGGCACGCATGGTGGGCATACTGTTATCGAAGATGTCGTCGCCGAAGTTGCATGTGCCGCAGTCGAGGGTTGCCATCTCGGGGACAGGGGTGGTGTCGGTTGATTGCAGACGCTCGTCTGGAGTCATACCTACCGCACCGCCTGTTGACGGGATAAGAATCACGTCCGGGCACTCTTTCAGGATAGCGGTTGTGCATTCTTGGAAACGTTCACGACTTTGTGTCGGCGTACCGTCATCGAAGCGTACGTGTAAGTGGACGATAGCGGCACCTGCTTCGTGAGCCATCTTGGCTTCGCGCACAATCTCTTCTACGGTGTAAGGTACGTTAGGATTTTGCTCCTTCGTTACCTCTGCTCCGCATATTGCAGCGGTTATGATTAGTTTTTCCATTGTTGCTTGATTTATTCTATCAATAGTTGGTTATTTATTTTGTCAACACGTTGAGTCATATTCGTGTTGAGTCATTTTTGAATTTATCTTGAGAAGATTTGCTTTTTCTTGTGGGGGAACAATGTGGGGCATTGTGACCGAACAAAAAAGGCAAAGATTTCAAGATAAAGCGAAAATCACTTTCTCTGGCAGTCTTTCGGCGTAACACACGTCCCACTTGCTCTGCAAACCACGATAGGTTCGTCCAGTTCGTCGGCAGCACTTGCTGAGATGTCAGGGCGGGCAATAGCCACTTTGCGTGCTTCGAACATCATGTGGCGGCTGGTGTTTCCTTCTTTGTCAATCCAGCCTTCTGCCTCGATGAAGTCGCCTGCATACACAGGTGCGAGGAAGTCTATTTGGTCGTAGGCGCGGAAGAGTCCTTCGTCGCCGTCGCGCATAATCAATAATTCGGTTGCCACGTCACCGAAGAGGTGAACCATGTGAGCGCCATCTACTAAGTTTCCTCCGTAGTGAGCGTCTTTTGCGCTCATACGTAATCTGATTTTTGTTCTGTATTCCATATCTCTTAATTCTTAATTCTTAATTCTTAACTCTGAACTCTTAATTCATAATTCTTAATTCTCTAAGACGATTCCATCTACATAGATGCCGCTTGCATGTACTTGTTCAGGTGCGATTTCGCCACGTTTTACAAGTTTCTCTGCTTCCACCACTACATAGTCGGCAGCGGTAGCCATTAGCGGGTTGAAGTTTTGGGTTGTGCCGAGGAACACCATGTTGCCGTCTTCATCTACGATGTTGGCGCGAAGGAAGGCGATATCTGCGCCGAGAGGTTTCTCCAGCAGGTAGTCTTTGCCATCTACTTTCACCACTTCCTTGCCGTCAGCCATGATAGTGCCGATTCCGGTTGGGGTCAGTACGCCGCCCAGTCCTGCGCCGTAAGCACGGATACGTTCTGCCAGCGTGCCTTGGGGAACGTAATCTACGATTAGCGTACCTGCATTCTTCTGAATGGCAGTCTCTTTGTTCGTACCGGTGTGGGAAACGATTGCGCGTTTTACTTGGTGATTGGCAACTAACTTGCCGTGTGCCACGTTGTCGAATGCCGTGTCGTTGGCAATGATGGTGAGGTCTTTAACGCCTTTTTCCACGATAGCGTCAATGATTTGTGTGGCGCTGCCGTTTCCGAGAAAACCGCCAAACATGATAGTCATGCCGTCATGTACTTTGGCAACTGCTTCTTCTACTGAAATAATTTTGTTCATAGTGATATATTTTTGATTTGTTTATGCGGGTATATTTTTGATTTATTTGCGTTGATTGGAATGGGTTTCGCCCACAAATCCAAAAAACGCTACAAAGGTACTATTTTTTTTTCAATTATGCAAGTTTATTTATATATAAATACGATTTTTTTATATTTTCTCTATTTTCTGCTTTTTTTATCTTTTTTGTTTTCATTTTTTCGTCTTTTTTATTATAGTTCTCACTAAGCCCTCCATTGTCCATCGGTGCATAATTAACCAATCACAAATTACAAATCACAAATAACAAATAACAAATAACAAATAACAAATAACAAATAACAAATCCCTCTCCGTACCACTACCGTACCGCACCGAACCTTCACCGAACCTTCACCGAACCCTCGCATCATTTGCATCATTTGCATCATTCGCATCATTAGCCGCTTGCGGCATCATCTCTTAATTCATAATTCATAATTCATAATTGTCTCTTGCTTTCCGCGCAATCATTTATTATTAGTGTTGCTTGGCAACGCTTAAGGCGAATACTTGGAGCCTTATATATTTTAGTTTGATTAGTGGGCGTAAACTTGTTTACAGCCAACTAAGGAAACAAAAATAATAATAAATCTGCGTTTTCTGCGGGTTCTGCGAGAGATCAATCCCAAATAACAAATTACAAATAACAAATCACCAATCCCCAATTGTGCATTTTGCACCGAATTTGATTTTCAGTCACTTGCAAAGAAAATGCAAAAATCCTCTTAAAAAGTTACAGAAATATTTGGTCACGTCAAAAAAATGTAGTACCTTTGCAGTGGATTTCGGAGAAGTATCCATTTTTTTGTACGAATATAAACGGTTAAGACACATCACTTCGTATGCAAAATCGCAACAATATATTTTTATGTTTGCTTTCGCAGGCATGATGCACTATCTTTTCGGGGATAGTGCTTTTTTTGTGTAGGAGATATTGGTTGGAGTAGGGGGTATGATTAAAGATTATATGCTTATGCGTACGTGTAGCGTGCAAGAAATTTAAGGTAATAACCCAACCGTGCATCGTGCATTGTGAACCATGAAAATAGTAACTAAATTGAAAACTTTTCGTTTATGCCCAATATGCTCAAATATGAAGATGTAAAAGATAAGGTCCTAATGTTACGCAATCAACAAGTGATATTAAATTGTGATGTAGCGCGATTATATGGGGTGGAGACTCGTGAGATTAATCAGGCGGTGAAGAATAATCCTGATAAATTCCCTACGGGATATTTGTTTCGCCTTGACAATCAGGAGTTTGCAAACTTGAAATCAAAAGTTTTGACCTCAAGTTGGGGAGGCGTACGAACATTGCCAACAGCGTTTACGGAGCGTGGACTTTATATGTTGGCAACCATATTGAAAAGTCCAACTGCCACACAAACGACCATTGCCATT
>JAKSNN010000031.1 GCA_024399755.1 Paludibacteraceae bacterium
GCGATTATGTTAGAGATAGTGCAACGTGATGAGAAGTCATCTTTTGGATTTATTGGTGCGAATTTAGAAGGTGAAGACAATAAACTTACGAAACGTTTTCGTGTTTATAGACGAATTTTGACAAGTTATTTCTCGGAAGAAGTGTTTTTTCACTACCAAATTGAAGAAAAAAGTGCTTATGCAATGGTTCGGAAGAAGTGTTTAGAGGACGATGAATATTTGATAGAAAAGATAAGTACATATTTTTCGGATCATTATTCTGATTTTGATTAAAGATTAAATCCTCCCCCTATATCTCCAGCGGTAATATCAAGCGATATTATCGCTTTTTTGTCGTGTACAGAACTCGACACTCAAGCAAATATCAATCCTACCTACCAATTAGGCGAGGATAGAGACCTGCAACATGTGTATAACATCTGTATAACATGTGTATAGAATGAGTATAGGATGAAAATGATGCAAATGATGAAAATGATGAAATGATGCGAATGATGCGAATGATGAAAATGATGGATTGAAGAAATTGTGCGCTTGCGCAAATAACAATCTGCACAGAAAAAGTCTATCAAACTAGATAACTAGCCAACTAGAAAACTAGTCAACTAACGAAACAATAAAACTAAACAAAAAATAAACAAAAACAAAAAACTAACTAATTAACCCAAATTATTAACCCTTTAAAAAATGAAAGGAACAAAATTATGACAAAGAAAATTTTTACGTTATTAACCGCCCTCGTGCTCAGTATGGGCATAGGTTGGGCGAAATTGTATGTTCGTTCTAATGGACAGGTAAAGGAGCCTATTCGTGTAACACAAAAAATGGAGAAGAATAATGATGGGCAACAGGCTACTGCTATTTCGTCCGAATCATTAGTGAGATCTCCACGAAGATTACCGAATAGTAGAAATGATTGTGGCAATTATTATGCTAATAATCATGGCGGAAATGATTTTTCATTGTCTCAAATATCGGTATCTAAGGTCTCAGAGGGGCGATTGCGTTTACACGGATATGCTGATGTAGGTGACTATGAAGAAGAGTCGGATATTGATTTTTATGTACCATCGTCTTGTAATTACATACCGACAGGTGATTATCCTATTTCAAGTTCGGGCAATGTTTATACAGTAAAAGGCGGTACCGGTCTAAGCGATCCTTACTCTTACTATGCATATACTAATTGGTATCAAAGTAGAAATTATTGGTACTTGTTTAGTGCTACTGATGATTCTTATGGTCAAATCGTATATGTAATTAATCCGTACAAAGCAGAAAAGCCAATCTTTGTATTGGCAATTGCTACCGCAGTATCTTCAGGATGGCAAGCTTGGGTGACATTTGGTACTGAACCAGCTTTGCGAGAATTCATTTTAGGAGGAGAGACGCCAGATGAGAATGGCAATTATGTAGAAGGTTTCATAGATGTTACAACGGATACTGAAGGTGCCGATGATACTCATTTTTGGCAAGGGACGACTGTCACTATTGAAGCGCATCCTGCTTCTGGATACGTTTTGACATCTTTCACAGGTACAGGAATTGAAGATATTGTTAATAATAACGATGGAACATACACATGTATTATTGGTGCTAAGAACTATAGCGTTACCCCTGTTTTTGAAGAGGCGACTGCTAATTATACAATCTCAACTGCAGTAAAAGATGATATTGCAGGTTGTTCAGTTACTGGTGGAGGCACATATTTAATTGGTTCAAATATTGAAATTGAGGCGCATGCTGCAACAGGATATGTGTTCCAAAAATGGTTTGAGGATAATAATACTACTAATCCACGTTCCATATCCGTAACGAAAGATGAAACTTATACTGCCGTCTTTGTTCCCGCTTACACAATTACAGCCACGGTTAATGATGGTTCAATGGGTAGTGTATCTGGTGCCGGTACTTTTGCTCAAGGTGCCAATGTTACTCTAACGGCTAACCCGAATGCTGATTATCGCGTTCAAAAATGGCAAAAGAATGGTGTGGACATTATAGGCGAAACAGGGAACGCATTGAATGTAGTCGTAAATGCAGCAGATGCGTATCAAGTATTTTTTGAAGAAATACCTCAAACGAATGTTCGTGCAACAAGTATTACATTGAGCAAGCAGAATGGTTACTTCTATTTAACAGGCAGTTCCGCAGATGGTTATTCGTTCCGTCTTGAGACGAATAGTGTAAGTTTCCCAAGTAGTACGACCACATTAACGGCTGCTGCAGGAAAGTTAGAAACGAGTTCTCAATATGTTTACCTCAAGAAGAACAATGCAAGCATAGCGTTAGATTTTAATAAGACAACTGCCACATTTACAAAAATTGATGATATTGAGTGGCGTCTTGAAGCGTATTATTTTGGAACAGATGGCACAATGTACCACATTACGGGCACATTGTTTGTTCCAGCTTCAGGTGATACTTCTGCTGCAGATTTAGACTTTAACACAACGAATCCATATAGTAAGAGTGTCGTTCAAAAAACTGTATCAGGCACGAATATGCTCTCATTAGAAGTGTTGTCAACATCAAGTACTCCGTTTAGAAACTTATATTTATATTTCGTAGTAGATAATACTGCTTACAATGCAAAGTACATTCCTACTGGAACATATACTGTAGGTACAGCATCTTCTGTGGGTACACCACGTGTACAACGATCAAATGGCACATATACAACATCTGGTTCAGGTGCATCGATGAATTATTTCCCGAATCCTTCTAGCATGTCATATAAATTTTCGGATGGTAAAAATTATCAAACTCGTTTGTACATGATGTGTCGTGGTACAGTCGAAGTAATTAATCCTAATCATACAAATTTCCCAATGTATGTATTGGCAGATGGTTACAATACCAATAATAAGCATTGCAAATATCGCGTTTACAATAAGCCATCTTTGTATCAAGTTACATTTACAGCAGATGCCGAACATGGTCAAACTTCAAGTTTTACTTGTGCGGAGGGTCATGGATATAATAGCACAGGTACAGAAATTACGGGTGATTATTTTTACGAAGGTACATACCTTAATCTTGTAGCAGGTGCCCCAGAGAGTGACGAATATCGTTTCGATGGTTGGTACAATGGTAACACAAGAAAAAGTACTAATACAGAATATAAATACACCGTAGGTACAAGCAATAATATTTATCCAAAATATGTAGAAGTGCGTTGGAATATCAATGTAACCTCCAATAACAATAGTTATGGAACGGTTACTGTCACAGGTGATAATTATGCAAATGGTACAGCAAAGCATAAGACGAGTGTAACTCTTACCGCAGTAGCTCAACCGGGGTACCAATTTGTTAAGTGGTCGGATAATGTTACAGATTCCGAACGCACGATTTCTAATATTACTGCAGATGTAACTCTACAAGCTATTTTTGAGATTATTCCTCATACCCTCACGATGGACGCTTGCACAGGTGGTACATACGCCGTTACGTATGGCGGTCAGACTCAATATACAGGTTCTGATAAGCAAGAGTTTAGTATCGGTCATGGCACGCAGGTGATTCTCTCCGCAGAACCTGCTACCGGCTACGAGTTCTTAGGCTGGGATAATGGCGAAGGTGGCGATATAGAGTTTGATGCTCCGCGTCGTGCAACGATGGAAGGCATAGGCGGTGGAGGTAGCATTGGCGATGAGTTAGAAACAGAAGGTGGAGAGTATGCTTCCGAGGAGAACCCATACACCTTCACTATGACAGAAGATGTAGAGTACCGAGCAGTCTTTGGGGCACTCAAGTACGATATTACGATTGCCGCTTGCGAGCATGGTACTATCAAGGTTGAGCGTACTACCGATAATGGTAAAGCAGAGATGTACAATGGTGCAGGAGGCACAACGCTGTCTGTGGCAGCCGGTACCGAACTGACCCTCACCGCTACCGCTGACGAGGCTAACCACTACGAGTTCAAAGGGTGGAGTGTACCAGAGGATGAACAACAAGAATGGGATGCTCCTCGCCGTGCAGGAGGTACTGAAGGTGGAGGTGAATGGGATAACCTTGTCGACGACAACCCTTATACCTTTACGGTATCGAGTGCAGCCGAGTATGCAGCAGTCTTTGGTCTTGAGCAAATCACGGTATCGGTTACGACCGCCAATCCAACGATGGGTAGTGTGACGGTATTGGACGAGGACGAGAACGAACTGACCGCCACCTCCACGCAGGGCAACACCAAGCAATATGTGCTTGATTACGGAACGTTCGTCTATGTGAAAGCCGTTGCCAATACGGGTTATTACTTCACCAACTGGGACGACGAAGAGACCGAGAACCCGTATGAGTTGGACGTAGAGGAGGATATTGACCTGACGGCATCGTTTACCACGAACTTCCAATTGGTAGGCGACAAATACGCTGATGATGCTTGGTACACCGAGACGTATGCTCCTATGAAGGACAAACGTATATCCGTAACGTATGTACGTTCGTTTGTCAAAGACCAATGGACATCGTTCTCGTTGCCGTTCAACTATTCTTACATGAAGGACGAGAACCAAACCTTCCGTGGCGTAGTATATGAGTTGGACAACGCAGTATATGATGACGGTTACTTGCAACTGAACTTCCTTCGTCAGACGGCTTCTATCGTGGCAAACAAGCCATACGTTGTACATCCAGCAGAAGAGATAGTCAATCCAATTTTCGAGAACGTGAAACTCCTTGATATAGCAGATGCTTCGTATAATGTTCCATGTACGTCAGGACATGAAGTAACTTATTCGAACACTCAGCACAAGACGACGTTGGAGAAGGGTAAGAACATCATTTACCTGAACCAGAACAAGCTTTACTACTCAAGTACAAAAGGCAATACGAATATGCCTGCCTTCCGTGGTTTCTTCAATCTGAACTTGTCGGAAGAAGAGATTAAGCATGCTCCGAAGATTCGTATCGTAGTAGAGGGAGAAGAGGTGATGAATCTTGAGGACGAGGCAGCGGAAGAATTTATCAAGAAGTACTTCGACAACGAGGGTAACCTTATCATCGAGCGCAACGGTGTACGTTACGACGCACAAGGTAAGCAACAATAAGCAAAGCGCAAGCGTCAGTTGCTGTGCACAACGGCAACTGGCGCGCTAACGCGCAAAACTGAATAACTAAATCAATCACAATAAACAATGAAACGAATGTATCAAAAGCCATCAACGGAGACCTTGCGCGTAGAAACCATCAACGCGGTGTTAGGTCTCTCTATAGGTACAATAAGTACCGGAGGTGAAAAAGTTCCGGAAGGTCCAACAGGTGATTTGCCATAACCGCAAAAAGCGGAAAGAGGTCAATCCGATTATTCTACCCAAGAGCCATACGTATAGTTGTGGCTTTTGGGCTTACCCTTTAGAAAACAACAATTATAATCCTATATGAAACGTATATTCCATATCGTACTGGGTGTGAGTGTGTCATTAGTTATGTTGGCAGCCCCTCAGAGCATATCCTATCAGGTGTTCAAAGATGGTAACGGCAACAACATCAAGTATCTTTGCAATACCGACTTAAAGACGGCAGAAGTATCGTATGTGACGGAAGACGATGCTACAGGTGGTGTTTACCCCCGTAAGAATTTTATCATTCATAATACGGTAGCTTTAGAGCAAACCGGTCAAACGATGGGTGGTGCGACGGGCACGGTCACCATCACGATGGACGTTGTGGGCTTTGGCGAGAATGCCTTCTACCAAGCGAAAGCCACGAGTATCACCTTCCCTACGAGCGGCAAGTTTGCGTATATCCGCAAGCAGGGTATGGCAGAGATGAAGAATATAAAAGGTACGCTCACCTTGCCTAATGGCTTGAAGGAGATTGACGAGAAGGGACTCTTTAGCGGAACAGAGGGCGGTCAGATGCCTGTTACGAAACTTGTCATTCCTGCCAGTGTCGATACATTGGGTATGAGTGCGGTTGTGCTCAACCAAGTGGAGGAGATTGAGTTCTTGGGCACTACCCCTCCAAAGGTCTATAACCGGAATGGTATTACTCCTTGGAACATTGACGCTACCGACGGAACGTACAACACTCCGAAGGGTATTAAAATTACATATCCGCAGGGTGCGGACGAAGCGTATAAGAATGCACCGGGCATCAGCACATACTTTACGCAGTTACAGAGCGGTACGGCTATTGAGAATACCAAACGAGAAGCCGCTCCCGCCACAAAGTCTTTCCGCAACGGCATGCTCATCATCGAGCGTAATGGCGTGAAATACGACGCCCAAGGTAAACAACTCTAAGCAAGGCGCAAGCGTCAGTTGCTGCGCACAACGGCAACTGGCGCGCTCACGCGCAAAACAAATAACTAGAAAACTAGAAATATAGAAGACTAGGAGACTAGAAATCTAGAAAACTAGGATATTAGAGAAATGACACCACCTGCGCAGAAATGTGCAGGTGGTGTTGTTACCACTTTGCTACCGTGTCATTGAAGATACTCTCTGCAATTTCCTGAATCATCGTAGTGCAGAGTTCCGCTTGCACATCATTCAACAAGCGAGACGCGTCAAATGTTTGGAATGCCGTATATGTGCGTTCAAAACTCTCCTGCGGCATCACATTATTGGTAAAACGCACGCGCACGGTGAGGGTAAGTTTGGTTTCTGCCGCATAACTATCCGCAGAAACAGCCATCGGGGTGAGCGCATAATCGATAATCTCACCTTCTACCTCCAAGTCGCCTCCCTTACGCAAAATCTGCAAGCGTGTCTGACGCTGATATAAATCACGAATACCCTCACTCAAGTCGTTGCTCAAAGCAGGATAGACTAAAGCCGCATTGTTCGGGAAGTCCGCAATAGATATACTATGCATTGTGGAATAGTCGATACTGGCGCCATTGAAACGATAACGAATCTGGCACCCCGCCAATATCAGCAGCACGGCAAGAACATAGGCTGACGTCAAAAACCGACAGATATGATGAGACTTATAGACCATACTCCTTAATCTTACGATATAATGTACGTTCAGATATCTGCAGTTCGCGCGCAGCGTATTTGCGATTCCCCTTATGACGCTCCAAAGCACGACGAATAGCCTCGATTGTCATATCCTCAATATTGGTCGGTTCGTCGCGAAGCACCTCTGCCACTTCATAATCTGCTTTATCACGCATCGAACGATGTTGAATCATCGTAGTAGGGGCTGGTTTAGGTGCTGTGATAGGTTCAGAAGCCGACTGCATCAAGCCATTCAACTGCTGACGCATCTCCGTCATATCTCGCTTCATATCAAACAACACCTTATATAATAATTCGCGCTCATTCATAAAAGCGTCCCCCGAAGCCTGTTGCCCGATAGGCACTAAATCTTGACGATTTCCCTCGTCAGGTAGATAAGGGCGAAGCATATCTGCCGTGATAGTACGTGACGTTTCCAATACAGATACCTGCTCTGCCACATTCTTCAGTTGGCGGATATTACCCTGCCAATAATAGTTCTGCAGCAGCATGGCTGCGTCTGGCGTAAGGTGAATCTCGGGCATACGGCATTTCTCTGCAAAGTCATACGCAAACTTGCGAAATAGCATAAAGATATCATCTCTGCGGTCACGCAGCGATGGAACCTTAATCTCTACCGTATTAAGACGATAATACAAGTCTTCACGGAATCTCCCTTCGCGGATAGCACGTGGCATATCCATATTAGTGGCAGCTACAACGCGCACATTCGTTTTCTGCACTTGGTTGCTGCCCACACGCACAAACTCGCCTGACTCAAGAACACGCAGCAACTGCACTTGCGAAGAGAGTGGCAATTCGCCTACCTCATCAAGAAAGACGGTTCCGCCATTGGCGTTTTCGAAGTAACCCTTATGTTCGCTTACAGCGCCTGTAAAAGCACCTTTTTCGTGCCCAAAGAGTTCGCTGTTGATAGTTCCTTCGGGTATGGCTCCGCAATTGACGGCAAAATATGGACCATGTTTACGCGCAGAATAGGCGTGAATGATTTGTGGGAAATGCTCTTTTCCTACACCAGATTCACCCGTTACTAATACACTTAAATCTGTAGGAGCGACTTGTACAGCCACTTCAATAGCGCGATTTAGGGCACTGTCGGCACCTATAATCTTAAAGCGCTGCTTAATGGATTGAAGGTCTTGTTGGGTCATAACGAATCATTTTAAATGTAACGTACTGCCAATTTGGCAGGCAAAGGTACTGCTTTTTTTAGACATGTGCAAATGTTTTTGCAAAAGAAGTGGAAAAAAGTTGCATATATGGAAAATTTGCAGTACCTTTGTGGGCTAATTATACGAAAACATGACTAAAGGAATACTTAAATGCGCAACTCTGATATTGATGGCGATGACCATAGCCAGTTGCACAACTCAGAAAAAACTTACCTATTTTCAAGGAATCACGAAGACCTGTACGGACTCAATCAATCGGCATTTCAAATCAGAAATAGAGCCGATTATCAAGATGGGTGATGCGTTGACTATTACCGTCAATGCCTTAGACCAAGAGGCTGCTGCACCTTACAACCTGCCTACCGTGAATATGGCTAAGCCAAATAATAACGTAGTTTCCTCCAACACTTCGCAGCAATATTATCTCGTTGATGCAGAAGGAAATATCAATTTCCCTGTATTAGGCTCGCTTCATGTCTTAGGACTGAAACGTACCGAAGTCGAGAATATGATTGCAGAAAAGTTGGCAGGTCAGATAATTGACCCGCTGGTGGTAGTTCACTTATTGAATGCCCACGTGACGGTAATGGGTGAAGTCGTGCATCCGGGGCAAATTGCTATGTCGAATGAGCGTCTTTCCCTGCCCGATGCCCTTGCAGCAGCAGGCGACTTGACGCCTTACGGCAAGCGCGATAATATAATGATTGCGCGCGAGGTTAACGGCAAAATGGAGTTTGCACGCATCAGCCTCAATGGTGCAGATATCTTCACATCGCCTTATTACTACCTGCAGCAAAACGATATCATCTACGTATCACCTAACAATGTGCGTGCTGTCAGCAGCCAAAATATCGGTCTATGGCTGAGCATGGTTTCTACCGTAGCCAGCGCTGCTACCGTGATTGTAACCGTTGTAAATGCGTCGAAAAAAGATTAAAAGTAAAAAATAGAAAGAATATGGCACAGACAAACGAACAAATAGATATTAGAGAACTTTGCATCAAGGTATTGAAAAACTGGTACTGGTTTGTACTCAGTTGCTTCCTCTGCGGCTGCTTGGGAATCTTGTATTATTGCTGCGCAAACAAGAATTATAGCACCAATGCGACTATCATGTTGCGAGACGATGCTGCAAACAAGAACCCGCTCGCTTCTTCGGATATGATGAGTATGCTCGGTATGGGGGGAAGTAAACGTGTAGACGACGAGATAGCCATCATTACGTCGCGTGGTATTATGCAGCAAGCCATTGTGGCACTCGATTTGCAAACGTGTTCAAAAAAGAAAACTGGACTGAGATGGGTGAACGAATATCCCAAAAGCACTTTTCTCATTGAGTACCCTAAACAATTCTGCGACACCACAACCGACGGTGTCAGCATAGATATCAAAGTAAAGAAAGACGGCTACAAACTGAAAGTCAAGTATGGTCGATTCTTACGAAGCAAGCACTTCGTAACTGACCTTAACAAGCCTATCAATACCTGCTTGGGTACGCTCCAAATTTCCCTTTTGGGAAACACAAAAGCGGGAGAACATTTCCATATTTCTACGTCGCCCGTACTGCCTTTGATAGACAAGTATCGTGAAGACTTGCACGTTAACAAACTAAAGAAAGACTCAAAGGTAATCAACCTGAATATCGTTTCAGATGCTCCGAAACGCGATGTAGATCTATTGGGTAAGATTATCGAACTCTACAACCTTGATGCCGTAGTGGATAAGAACATCTTGGCAACCAATACGGCTGTCTTCATTGAAGAACGGTTGAACCTTATTACCAACGAGTTATCCGATGCAGAAGACGATGTAGAAACCTATAAACGTGAGCACCAGATTGCAAATCTTGGTGAGGAAGCCAAACTCTACATCTTGGGCAGTAGCGAATATCAGAACCGCATTGCTGAGGTTGAGACACAACTGAATCTTGTTAGTTACATTCAGGAGTTTGTGAATGACGACAGCAAGCGCTTTAGCATGATTCCTGCCAACTTAGGTATTGAAGATGCTGCTTTGATGGGGATTATCAGCGACTACAATGATTTGCTTCTAAAGCGAATGAAAGTACAACGTACCGCTTCGGACAGCAACCCTGTGATAGAGCAACTGAATGACCAACTCTTAAATATGCGTCAGAACATCATTGCCAGCATTGCTTCCGTTCGTGAGAGCCTTAACATCACCAAGCAGGGACTCATCAACAGCGATTCGCAATTCAGCAATCGCATTAAGTCGGTACCTACGCAAGAGCGTCAATTCATTGAGATTCAGCGCCGTAAGCAACTGAAGGAGCAACTTTATCTCTTCCTTTTCCAAAAGCGGGAGGAGAATGCCCTGATGCTTGCTTCTGCCGTTACACCTGCTAAGGTAATGGATATTCCCCTGCAAAGTACCAAACCCATTTCGCCACGCTTGCGCTATGTAGGTCTGTTCTGCTTGATTCTCGGGCTATGTATCCCTGCAGGTATTATGTATCTCAAAGCCTTCTTCAACAACACCATCGAAGATAAGAAACACTACGAGAGAATGATTAACGCCCCCTTCCTCGGTGAGATTGTACAAAATTCACGTGGCAAACATATAGCCATTGCGGAAGGCGAGAATACTGTTTCTGCAGAACTTTTCCGTCTCTTGCGTACAAACTTGAAATTCATGTTGCCTTCCGACAAAACGCCTGTGATATTAGTAACATCTTCCATCAATGGTGAAGGAAAGTCTTATATCTCCACCAATACGGCTATCTCGCTGGCAATGTTAGGCAAGAAAGTTGCGTTGGTTGGTCTGGATATCCGCAAACCGATGTTGGCACAATATTTTGGGTTGAGCAATAGCGGTTGCCTTACCAGTTATTTGGCAGAGCCCGGATACGAGATTGACGACATCATTTTGCCATCTGGGCAACACAGCAACCTTGACCTCATTCCTGCCGGGGCTATTCCGCCTAATCCAAACGAACTGCTGCAATGCGACCGTTTGGACACTCTCATCGCAGAACTGAGAAAACGCTACGATATTATCATCATCGACTCTGCTCCTGTGGCTCTTGTCAGCGACACTTTCTTGCTTGATAGAATAGCAGACATGACTATCTATGTCAGCCGTGAAGGATATACGCCGTTAGATATGGTTGACTTCCTCAACAAGGTACATGCCGAGAAGCGCCTCAAGAATATGGCGTGCGTACTGAATGGCGTCAAGAGTGTAAAAGCAGGCTACGGATACGGCATTACGCAAATCTAAGCCGTGCATTGTCAATTCTCAATTCTCAACAATGATAGTCTGCGTTGCCGAAAAACCTTCCGTAGGTCAATATATTGCCAAAGTGTTGGGCGCTAATGCCAGACACGAGGGCTATTTTGAGGGCAATGGCTACCAAGTGACATGGACCTTCGGGCATCTCTGTGCCCTTCTCGACCCGCACGAATACAATCCGCAATGGCGAGGCTGGAACATGAGTGCCCTGCCTATGGTGCCAACTCGTTTTGGTATTAAAGTGACCGAAGACAAAGGTGTCCAAAAGCAGTTTAATACCATCAAAAACCTCATTGAACACGCTGACGAAGTGATCAACTGCGGTGATGCCGGGCAAGAGGGGGAACTGATTCAGCGTTGGGTATATCAGAAAGCGGGCTGTAAAGTACCTGTGAAACGTCTTTGGGTCAGTTCGCTCACCGAAGAAGCGATTGCAGAAGGTTTCAAACAACTGAAAGACCAGTCGGAGTACCAACGTCTCTACGAGGCTGGACTGATGCGGGCTATAGGTGATTGGCTGTTAGGCATGAACGCTAGTCGCGCTTATACCTTGCGCTATGCCAAAGGTGTGGGCAAAGACCGGCAGATTCTCTCCATCGGACGTGTACAGACCCCAACCCTTGCTTTGATTGTCAAACGGCAACAGGAGATTGAGCACTTTGTGCCAAGAACCTATTGGGAACTGAAAACCAAGTACCGCGACACCCTCTTTAGCGCACAACTGCCCGCCGAAGAGGACGAGTATGCCATCACTTCCGAGGAATACGGAAACGCCATCATTGATGCTATCAAGGAGCAGCCGTTCATGATTACCTCCGTGGAGAAGAAGAAAGGCACGGAGTCTGCTCCGCGCTTATTTGACCTTACGTCGCTGCAAGTGGAATGTAACAAACGCTACGCTTTCTCGGCAGACGAAACGCTCAAACTGATTCAGTCGCTCTATGAGAAACGCATCACTACCTATCCGCGCGTTGATACCACCTATCTCAGCGAGGACATCTATCCCAAAGTCCCCGCTACCCTGCAAGGTATCAAGGACTATTTCCCGCAAGTCGCTCCCCTATTAGGGCTCAAGGCCGACGGAAAGAAATCGGCGCAGTCGTTGCCTAAATCGAGCAAAGTGTTTGACAACAAGAAAGTTACCGACCACCATGCTATTATCCCTACTGGGCAACGTCCCGATAACTTGACCGCTAACGAGAAGAAAGTCTTTGACATGGTGGCACTACGGTTCATTGCAGCGTTCTACCCCGATTGTATTGTCAGCAACACTACCGTTTTGGCTGAGGTAGAAATGAGCAAGGAGCACCTATCACAAATCGCCGATAACCAATTGCAACTGACCAATAACAAGCTACCATTCAAAGTAACGGGCAGACAGATTCTCTCTGCGGGTTGGCGCGAAGTCTTTGCCAAGGACAACACCAACAATGCAGATAACGAGAATAACGAGAACAACCCCAACAACGAAAATAACGCCAGCAACGCACAAGCCTTACCTGCTTTCACGCAATGGGAAGCCGGTCCGCATGTGCCTCAACTCATCGAGAAAACCACCACTCCGCCAAAGTGGTACACTGAAGCCACTTTGCTTCGAGCCATGGAGACGGCGGGCAAGACTGTAGATGATGAGGAACTGCGTGATGCCATGAAGGAGAATGGTATAGGTCGTCCTTCTACCCGTGCCGCAATTATTGAGAAACTTTTTCAGCGCAAGTATATCGTTAAGGAGAAGAAGAACCTGAAAGCCACGCCCACGGGAGTGGAACTTATCCGCACGATTATCTCGCCGTTATTGAAATCGGCAGAACTGACGGGACGTTGGGAGAAGAAATTGCGGGAGATAGAGGCGGGTACGTTTACGGCGCAGCAGTTCTTAGACGAACTCAAGCAGATGACTTCGGACGTTGTGCGTGAGGTGAAGACGGACAAAGCGGGTATGCGTTGTCCTGTTTGTGGACAGGGGCTTATTCTGCGAGGCAGAACGCGTTACGGCTGTTCGCGTTGGCGCGAAGGTTGCACCTACGCCGAAAATTTCTAAGAAATAGATTATTCAAAAACTATTGGCAATCGCGCTAATTTGGCATTGCCCACCATGCATCATCGTGCATTGTCCATTGTGCACTATGCATTATGCATTGTTCATTGTTCATCGTGCTTTGTGCATTATGCATCGTGCACCATGCTTTGTTCCTTGTTCATTGTGCCTTGTGCATTATGCATTGTGCATTGTCTATCGTGCACCATATATTGTTCATTGTACATCATTCCTTGGCATTGTACATTATTCATTGTGCCTTGTGCATTATGCGTTGTTCATTGTACATTGTACATTGTACATTGTGCATTGTACATTGTGCATTGTACATTGTGTAATGCCCCTTGCTGCTACAGCAATTGCGCCAACCCACCAACCCACTAACTCATAATTCATAATTCTCCCTCCTAATTCATAAATCTCTCCAATCTTTTCCGATATTTTAGTATGTGATTAATATGTTATTAATATGTTATTAGTATATTATTCTGCCTATGTTATGGTGATGATAAGGTATTTTTCTAAGTTAGGTTGACTTCTTTTGTATATCAACGTTTTTTCGTTTCTTGTATTTCTTGGATCAAAAACGCCCGTGGGTTGGGCGGGGTTTTTGGTGACACTTTGTCAAGTAGCGGTTGTGCGCGATAAAATCGGGGCACAAATCCGCGAACACCTTATATATAATACGCGCCCCGCACGCGTAAAACACACACGCGTAGCGCACGCGTAAGGGAGTGGTGTATTTAGGCAAGGATTTACGTAACCAACGCCAATAACGCAAACAACGCCAATAACGTAAACAACGTGCCTTAGGCACCAACAATGGTCTTTGAAATATTGTAGAGAAAAGAAATAGAGAGTGTTCTCAGAACAACTCTCCATTCCAAAGCATTTGCAGAAAGTCTTTGATATAGACAATCTCTATATCTCCGCTTCTGCGTGTGATGGGGTCAAGACTCACTACCATCAGCCGAAAGCCAGATTGTTCTTCGCTAAACGCCTTCAGACCTTTGAGGTGTTTGCTCTGAATATCGTTGCAGGACTTGATTTCTATGGCAAGTTGGTTGCCTATGATGGCATCTACTTCCTGCCCTGTGTAGGTGTGCCAATAACTAAGTTTGTGTTCGCTATGGGTATAACCTATGTAGGCAATCAGTTCTTGCATTACGAAGTGTTCAAATGCGTGACCATATTCTTGCGTTCCGCGAATCAGTTCGTGGCGATGGAGAAGGTGATTAGCTACTCCCACATCAAAGTAATAGAACTTCGGTGCTTGTACCACACGGCGTTTGGTGGTCTTGGTGTAGGCTGGAATCATATAGCCGACAAGCGTATCTTCCAAAATGGAAAAATATTCTTTGATGGTTACGGATTTCACGTTACAGTCGTTGGCGATATTGCTATAGTTCACTATCTCACCATCGGTCATGGCTGCCACTTCTAAGAAACGCTCGAAAGCCGCCAAGTCTCTAACGATGGCTTCGGCTTTAATCTCCTCGCGCAGATACACATCTATGTAGGAGGCTAAGAGTTTGCGATAAATCTTCGAACCATAGATAGCGGGGAGCAGTCCACGAGTGACGGCTTGGTCGATGTCAATGTTTGGTATCTCTTGGCTGACTAAGGGATATAGATAACAAGGGAAGGCGCGTCCGCCTAAGGTGTTGTAACCTTTGCGGCGCAACTTACGGGCACTACTGGCGCAGATGATAAAGCGGATAGATGTAGCGAACATCAGCCGATGAATCTCGTTCAGCAGTTCGGGTACTTCGGTTATCTCGTCGATGATGACGATACTATCTGTTGGCAAGTTGATTAGTTGGTCATAGAGGCGTGATGGGTGGTTCTTGTATGCGCGACATACTTCCGAATCCAAAAGGTCAATATACATTGCCTTGGGGAACGATTGATGAAGCAAGGTAGATTTGCCTGTTTGGCGGGCTCCGAAGAGGAATAAACTCATTTCTAATTCCTCTTGTAAATTGAGATAACGTCTATACATAATACTTGAATATTTTAGTTGCTAACTTAAATTTTCAATCAAATTCCGCCACAAAGGTACAACAAAGTTTTGGAATATACAAATAATACGAGTGTTTTTGTGGAAAATTCTCTACAATATGAGATTAACGAACAATTAATGACCTATTGATGGTGATTAATGTTGAAGAAAAAACCAATCGTTCGCTGTATAAGTGCAAGTCCGTTGTGACTTAATTTATGGCGCACTTTTCAAAGGTGATGATAAGGTGATGATAAGGTGAAGATAAGGTGATGATAGACTGATGATGAAATGATGCAAATGATGCTAATGATGAAAATGATGAAATAATTAATGAACAATTAATGTCCAATTAACGGCAATTAATGTTAAAAATTAAATATAAAACAAACAACCCAAATTATTAACCCTTTAAAAAAGAAAGGAACAAAATTATGACAAAGAAACTTTTTACTCTTTTAACCGCCCTTGTGCTTAGTATCGGCATAGGTTGGGCACAAATGCAGCGTGCAAATAGGAATCCATTGGCAGACAAGAGTTTAAGCATCGCCAAACAAGGACATAAATTGCATCATGTTAAACCGATGAAGGATTTGTCTTTTGGAGAGATTGATGATGATGAAGTAACAAAAAATCTTCCCAAAAGAGCGCCACAAGCATTGCAAGCAGAAACTATCCATGTAGATTTAGGGCATTGCATTTTTAATGGGACATGGGGAAGTCTGCGAAGCAAGACTTATTGGGAATTTGAAAAGGACAATAGAGTTTACTATTTATATACAGGTTGGGTTGGAGATTATGGAACTTCTTGGACAAGTGGAACTTTTAATACGACACAATATGCAGAACTATACTCATACGAATTAGGAGATTACATCGAAGTTAGCAGTGCTTCGACAAGGGTAAATTTTGACATTGATGATCATTATACGGCAGATGTCTATATAACTGCTTCTAATGGTATTGTTTATCATTTTTCTATGGTTTATGACTCTAATTTTGATATAGATTCTTCATCTTCAGACAATTGCGACAAACATTACAACTCAGTTACAACTCATGAAGTATGGGGAACTGGAGATATTGGAATTGTAGCACAAACCAATAAAAGCAGTAAAGTTTGCTTTGAATTTTGGACAGATCCTACTATCAGTACAACGATAGTGCCAACGGGTACATATACAATTAGTGATAGCGGGCAACCATGGACAGTTACGCGTAGTGAGGGATACGATGGTTCCTCTATATATCGTTCGTATGTTATTACCTTGAATAATAGCAATGGTATCACAACACCTGCATGGTTTTTTGACCAAGGAGAAGTTTATGTAATCAATCCTAATAATTCAACAAATCCTTATATTTATGTCAGTGCAACAAATTCACAAGGCGCTGCAATTAATGTTACAGTAGGCACTGAACCGACACATAGAATAGTCAATATTCAATATGATGGTTATATCGGAGATTGTTCCGTGGATGCCTCAACAGAATTGCCTTGTATTGATGATAATTGCACTCAATTCTGGCAAGGGACAATTATTTCTTTAACACCAGTAGTTGCAAGTGATGAATATGAGTTCAAAGGTTGGACTGGTACGGGCGCAAGCGACATTGTAGCCAATGGTGATGGTACATATACTTTGACGATTGGTGCTAAGGACTATGATATTGCTGCCACGTTCGCTAAAAAATCTACCACCCCTATCGTTACAATCAACACCCCCACGAATGGTACTATCGTAGTA
>JAKSNN010000032.1 GCA_024399755.1 Paludibacteraceae bacterium
CCAAGTCGTAACGTGGAATCATGTGCAATATATCGACTCCCTGAAAGAGGGCGTGCGCGTATTCATCGGTACACCTGCCAAAGACTATATCGTAGGACTTTACGAAAAGGGCTCCAACATCAAAGGCGTTGCAGCTACCTATTCCGACGACCGCCATTCCGTCACCGCAAGCGACGAGTATGCCTATACGGTTCAACGCGATGGCGACAAGATTATCTTCGTAGGCTCCGATGGCAAGTACCTCTATATGTACAATACCAACAAGAACCTGAGCAGCAGCACTACGCTTGATAAACAAGCCAAGTGGACGGCTACGATTGACTCGCGCTACGGACAAGCCATGATAGCCAATACGTATAGCAGTTCGTGGCATATATTCTTCAATAAGACGGCTTCCCCTGCCCTATTCTGCACCTACACCACCCAGCCTTCTACCGATGATAACATCGCCTACGTATATCTCTATTCCGATAACGCACCTGCTTGGAAAGAGTATGTGCCACAACCCGAATGGACTATCCTTTGCGGCGAAGATACCATTACCGACGTGCTCGACTTCGGACAAGTGGTATATGACGATAGTTGGGGCACAGAGACTAATCCCTACGAAGCAGCAAAAACGCTGAAGTTCGTCACCAAAGACTTAGACGACCAGACATTCCAACTAAGCCTCAAGACAGGCTCTGTATTCCAACTCTTTACATCTTCCGTTTCTGGCAAAGGAGGTACTGCCTCTATTCAACTATCTACCGACAAGAAAGGACATTACGAAGACAGCCTGTATATCACGATTGCAGACCGGACATACGGTATTATCCTGAAAGCCGAAGCCGTAGATGCAGAAGAGGTAAAACCCAAGATTAGCCTCAGCACACGCTCTATCTACCTCAACCCGAACACCGACAACAATATGAGCGATATGGCGGAGTTGACCTTCTCGGTGGAGAACCTTACCAAGAACCTGTATATCAAGTGGGAGAAAGGGGAGATTCCTGACTGGACAACCGACGAAGTGACAATCTACGCAGGCAACGAAGCCGAGGAACTCTATTTCGGTAGCAGCACGAATATGGGAACTACAACCCGTACCGACGAATCTATCCTTATCGAAGCCAATGCCTACGAGGTAGGCACATTCGTTTCCACACTCTGCTTCTACTCTTTCCTCAATAAGGAAGAATTAGCCTTCGAGGAACGTGTCACCATCACGATTACCATCTCCTCTGATTATACCCCTACTGACTTGGACGGGGCTACCGAGAACAACGATACCGGCAGCGCTACTCTGCGCCGTTACAACATGTTGGGGCAAGAAGTAGATGCCCATTACAAAGGTATCGTGATTGAAGGCAATCAAAAACGCTTGCAGCGCTAACATATCTTCTATACATCGTCCGATAACATATAGCACATACGAACTATGAAACAACTACTCTTTGGCGTCGTAACGACCCTGCTTCTGCTCTCTACGGGTTGCCGGAAGGCAATCGAGGAAGACACCAGCCATTTTGTACTCCTCACCGATGTCATTCCTGATGCGATCCTTGAGATTCGCTATCACTCTACATTCAATTTCATTGGCGACCGTATCCCCGGTTACGACGAGCCCGTCGCTGTCCTGACCCGACAAGCAGCCGACTCGCTGCGCAAAGTGAGCGACGACCTGCTCGCACAAGGCTACCGTATCAAGATTTACGATGCCTACCGCCCGCAATGCGCTGTAGATTATTTTATGCAATGGGCAGAGGACACTTTGGACATCCGTATGCAACAACACTTCTACCCCGAACTACAGAAATCCGTACTCGTTCCCGAAGAGTATGTAGCACGCCGCTCCAGCCATACACGCGGTTCGACGGTTGACCTCACCCTATTCGATATGAATAGCCAGAAAGATGTAGATATGGGTGCGGTGTTCGACTATTTCGGTATGATTTCTCACCCCGACGTACAGCCGGGGCAAGAGGCGGGCACATGCCAACCTATCACCGAGGAGCAATACCGCAATCGTATGATTCTGCGTGAGGCTATGTTGCGCCATGGTTTCCTACCCTACGAGTGCGAATGGTGGCACTTCACCCTCGCTAACGAACCTTTTCCCGACACCTACTTCACGTTCCCCTTACGTACAGCATTATTTGCAACATATAACCCATAAACCCCTAAACCAACCCATAAACCCATAAACGCCCCTTTAGGGGCTTCAATTATGTCTCCTCTATCGGTATTGCAGACATATTGGCATTACGGGCAGTTTAGACCTTTGCAAGAAGACATTATACAATCGGTCTTGAACGGCAACGACACTTTAGCCCTACTACCTACAGGCGGCGGCAAAAGCCTTTGTTTCCAAGTGCCGACAATGGTGATGGCGATGCACGATGATACCCCTGCGCTTTGTCTTGTCGTGACACCACTTATCGCCTTGATGAAAGACCAAGTGGAGAACCTGAAACGACGCGGCATTCATGCTGCTGCCATCTATACGGGCATGTCGCACGACCAGCAACATGTAGCGCTTGACAACTGCCAGTTCGGTCCGTACCATTTTCTATACGTCTCTCCTGAACGTTTGGAGAGTGAGGAGTTTCGCAAACGCCTTACGCAACTGCCGATTTGTCTCATTGCTATTGACGAAGCACATTGTATCAGCCAATGGGGCTACGACTTCCGCCCCTCCTATCTCAATATAGCCGCGGTGCGCCAACTCCTGCCTCAAGTGCCTGTATTAGCCCTCACGGCTACCGCAACACCCGATGTAGTGAAGGACATAACCGATAAACTGAGCCTGCAACCCGATACGCCTTGGAACATCTTCCGGCAATCGTTTGCCCGCACCAATCTGCAATATATAGTCCGCTACTGCGAAGATACACAGGACTCCTCCCTGCCTGAGAGTAAGCCGTATCAACTACTGCATATCCTTCGTAACGTCAAAGGCTCCGCCATCGTATATGTGCGTAACCGCAAGCGTGCGCAAGAACTGTCGGAATATATCAATGCCCAACTGCCTGCCACCGCTACCGGCAACGGCAACGCTGTGGCAACCTTCTTCCACGCAGGACTGAGCAATAGCGAACGTAATGTCCGTCAAGAGGCTTGGAAACATGACAGCGTCCGCATTATCGTGGCAACTAACGCTTTCGGAATGGGGATTGACAAACCCGATGTACGCCTTGTGATTCATTACGACTTGCCCGACAGCATCGAAGCGTATTTCCAAGAGGCAGGACGTGCCGGTAGAGACGGCAAGACAGCCTACGCCGTGCTACTCTATGCCCCTTCCGACAAAACCAAAGCCCGCAAACGAGTGAACGACAACTACCCCACTCGCGAGTTTATCGAAGACGTCTATCATAAGACGTGCGATTATTTCCAAATAGGCGAAGGTAGCGGACTCTTTCATTCCTTTGCCCTGCATATCGACGACCTTTGTCGCGTGATGCACCTGCCTCTATTGCAGACCTACTCTGCCCTGCAAATCCTCGCACAAGCAGGATATATCGACTTTCAAGACGAACAAGAGACGTCACCACGTGTGCAAATCAATGTCCCGAGGGAGACGCTTTACGACTATAGTCTCTCTACGGAACAAGACGACCTGCTGAACCTGCTCATGCGCAAGCATACAGGCATATTCTCCGAATTGCAATATATCAGCCTGACACCCCATAATGGAGGAAACGCGGAAGAACAGCATACCCACGAGATATTAGTCGCACTTGCGCAACGCGGTATCATCACCTACGTTCCCCGCACGGTAGCCTGTCTATTTACGCTGACAAAAGAGCGCCAAGCAGCAATCTACTTGACGCAAAAAGTATATGACGAGCGCCTGCATATCTATGCCGAGCGCCTTCGTGCAATGGTAGAATATGCCGAGCAGAAGCAGTTCTGCCGCAGCCAGGTACTACTCTCCTACTTCGGGGAGAGCGATGCTGTCGCCTGCGACAGTTGCGACATCTGTCGCGAGAGAAAGCGTGTCGTCACCCAATAGTTCCATCATCTCCAACATCTCGTCTTCCGAAATCCGGTTACGATCGTCCTTCACGCCCATCAGCGGACCGAAGAACACCTTAGCCAGCGCACGACCGATAATCTGCCTATAGTTGAATTTAGGCGAACGTACATCTCCCGACACGGGCAAATCCACTACAATCAATCCCTGTGCCGACTTCAATAGCCCCACCCCTAACTTAAGCGGGATATTCTTATACTTGGCTTTCGAGAAACGTTGTTTATTACCCACCTTCATCTGGTCAATCGTGACATGATTCGTTCCCTCTAACTGCCCATTACGCAACGTATTATGCGTTTCGAATGCCAAGACTCCGTCTTCCAGAGGATATGCCATCAGCGACTCCGTAAAGGGCGAGAAGTCGGTTACCTGCACCTTCGTCAGTTTGGCATTACACGTGGTATTGCCGTGCTCTATATCGAGCGAACCTTTGAGATTAGCCGTCAGGTGCGCTCCGTGCGTTAGGGTAGCCGTCAACGATACGTCGGCAGACGACATGGATAAGTCGTGCCCCTTCAACGTAAACGACTGCACACCGTAAGCGAAATGAGGTTTCATGGACTTATCGCTATATGTCAAGTTCTGCCCCGATAGTAGCAAATGCTTGACCGACCATATCATCGGTTCAGACTTTGCAGCAGGTGCAGAGGTTTCCTCTGCCGCTTTCGCCGTATCCTGTTGAGCAGGTTTCAGCAAGCGCGAGAGAGTAGTATAATCTTCCCCCTTCTCGAAACCGCCCGTTATACCCGTAATCTGCAATGTATCAATAGCATAGCGGTTGTACATCATGTCTATTCTATCTAATACCACACGCATCTCGCCAATAGCAGCCACCTCGTTATCGCGCTCATCTACTACCGACAGGTCCTTCATGGCTACGTCACCCGTCACCAGCAAGTCTTTCATATTATCCAAGCAACCATCTACGTGTATCTTGGCGTTTACCGACGAACTGATGCCTTTCAGGTTGAGATAGTCCTGCACAAGGGGCAACGCCACGTCCGTATTGACATCTTTCATACGCAACGTCACGGCATACCTGCGACGCGCCATCACATAACCTGCCGTAATAGCCACATTTCCACCCGACGGCAAGTCAAAATCCAATCCCGCATTTGTCTGCTTGTTGCCGAAATAAAGTCCGGGGATATTCAGATTAAGATGGTCTAAAGCCCAACGCTTATCACGCGGTACATCACGATAGACGAGATTGCCATTGATAAGGCGGATATCGTTCAATCTCACTTTCCAACCCGATGAGGTAGTGTCTTTCTCCTCCGTAGAGTCAGAAGCAAATCGCTCGATAATATCCGAGAAGTTGAAGCCTTCATCGCTGGTAAGAACCTGACCGGAAAAGTCCTCCAAATGGATATGACGCAGGTTAACGTCCTTGGCTATCAGGCTCAGCCAATTGATTTGCACGTATAGACGCCCGAATGTTACGAAATCGGTCTCTCCATTCGCTTCTTTGCAATGGAAATCACGCACATCTACCGTTCCCCAAAAAGGATTGATAAACACCTTCTCCACCTGCATATCACGTCCGATAATTTGTTGTCCGTGTCTATTGACTACCTGCTTTGCTACGGGCGATAATGCCATTACTAACAGCAATAACGCCACTATAGTAATGGCTATTGCCAAGATTGTTTTCTTAAATATCTTCATTGTATCCAAGGATAATGTTTTCGCAGTTCTTTTGCCCGTTGCTCTACCCCTTCGGCAAAGCGTGTTGCTTCCGCGGTATCGGGTTTGAGAGGACGATGTTGCCTATCCAGCCACAACTGGTGCAGAGGTCTCATCTCCGCTTGTGTAGCCTCGTCTATATAGGTCTCTTCCCACCGTTCCCAGATATAATCAACCGCTACCTCCGAGGGGTGCAACATATCCGGCGCATAATAACGGTAATCGCGCAACTCGTCCAGCATAATCTCATACGAGGGGAAATAATCCACTCCCAATTGCTCGATGGCTTGCAGCAAGATAGCCTTCGACAGTTGGTTCTCGTGCAGTCCGTCTTTCTTATGCCTGATAGGCGATACCGTGAAGAGCCAACGCTTGTCTCGGTAACGTTGTAAGAGAGGCTGCCATGCTGCTACAATATCTTCTACGCTCAAGCGATAGCGGATAAAATCACTTGCAGGGCGTTTCTCGCAATTATCTACTACGGCTTCTAACCGGATTTCCCCTGCTGCCAACGCCTTATCTATATACACCCACGCCGAGCCAAACGTAACCATCACCACATCTGCCTTATCAGCCAAAGCCTCTACGTGATGGGCAATCGAAATCGGATTATACAACGTGCCGCACGGATTAGCCTCTACCTGAAGATAATACTCCCGCGCCTTCTTGGCGATATTATCCGAGAAACACGAGCCCAACAGCAAGAGCCGGTCGGCATAGCGAATCTTCCACGCAGAAGGGGCAATATCAACAGGAGTGGTGAAAATCATTATTCAAAGTGCATTACTTTAGCAGGTGATATCTTCGTAACGATAGCCGATGGCGCCAACAGAATCAATAGCGAAACCGCTATCGTTCCCAAATTAAGTGCCAGCCACCCAAGCCAAGGGAAAGCAATAGGCACGTAACTGACGTAATACGTAGCGGCATCTAACGGCAGCACGTGAGTAAAATACTGTATCGCACATAGCACTAAGCCAAGCACATTGCCCCACAATACGCCTTTGCCTATGAGCATAGCAGCCTGTGTAATGAATATACGCCTTACGAAGCGATTGTCTGCCCCAAGCGACTTTAGCGTGCCGATAAGCGTGATACTGTCCAAAATCAGGATAATCAGCCCTGAAATGATATTAAAGCCCGAGACGCACAACATTAGGAAGATGATGACTACCACGTTCATATCCAGCAAGTCAAGCCACGAGAAAATCTGCGGATTAAGTTGCTCCAAGGTCTGGGTATAGAAGGCATTTCCGTTCTCGTCCAGTCGATTCGCCGTAGCGAAATAGACATAATCGGTAGCCTCCGACAAGTGGTGAATATCATCTACCAGCACCTCTATGCCCGAGGCTTGCGTTTCGCTCCAGCCATTCAATTGACGTGCTACATGGGGCAGACCTATTACAAACATCGCATCAAAGTCGCCAAAACCCGTGGCATAGATACCTGCCACATTGAATTTCCTCACGCGCACATCTTCATCTACGAAATAGCAAAGAAAAGACGAGCCCGCCTCCAATTGCAACAGGCGTGCCTGCTCTTGCGATATAAGTACTTCGTTTGCCTTCTCCGGCAACACGCCTTCTATCAGGTTCTGCTCAAACCACTCCCAATAATCTGTCCCCTTAAAAACAATCCCCTGAAATTCTGCGTCCGTCTTGATAATACCCGGTTTCGTAACGAATATATGCGCCGAAGCCACATGTGGCAGAGCATTCAGTTTCTCCAGCAGGCTATCCGACACGGCTACAGGTTGCATCTCGTAGGTGTTGTTATTATCGAAGTTGACAACCTGAATATGTGCGCCAAAACCGGCAACTTTCTCGGTAACAGTTCGCTTGAATCCCACTACCACACATATTGTCACCATCATGACCATTACGCCAATGATAATGCCCGCCAATGCCACTCGCACGGCAGGACGAGCCGCATTGTTGCGCCTGCCATTGCCTTGACGGCTGAAATATAGTCGTTGCGCTACGAATGTTTCGGGTCTAATTGGCATAATTTTTGTGCATATTTTATATCCCGATAAAGGGATATGGCTTTATATTAAACTTAATTATATTCTCTTATGCGTTTTGTACACTTGTTTTGTACGCTATTTCTATTGGCTATTTGCTCTCTCTGCCGGGCGCAAAAGGACGCTTCTCTCCCTCAAATGACACCCGAGGAGTCTGCCATCAAACATACGGAGATGCTTGTCCGTGAACTGAATATCCGTGATTCCGTTCAACGGGATACCCTCTATCGCCTTAACCTCAAGTATGCGCGTCTGCGTGCAGTAAGCAATACCCGTGCCGAAAACCTACAACGCTTACAACAACTTACCGACGAACTACAGCACATTCTTACCCCAGAGCAATTTACTCAGTTTATGAATCGCCAAGTAGATCCTTCGCCCCGTCATCCGCAACAGACTATGGGTAAAGTTCCCCACACTCGCAACGAGAGGCATTAAGTCAATATGTACGAGTGTCTGCCCCATCGCCTATGAACCTAATAAAATAGCCGTATGACAAGCCACGACACCTGCCGTCTCTGTCCGCAACCTGCTATCACCCAAACTAACGGGAGTCCAGCCTGACGCTAATGTTTGTGCGATCTCCTGCTCCGAGAAGTCGCCTTCCGGACCTATCAGTATCGTTATTGTACCTAAATCACCTTCGCCCGCAGCCCTGCGCAAAGCCATAATCTCGTTCTTCAACTCCCGCTTGTCTTCCTTGTAGCAATGGGCAATAAAGCCATGCTCTGTACCAGTGGCAATCGGTCCTTGTTGGCTTTGGATAAACGTGTCAAACTCGGTCAATTCGTTCAGTTTCGGCAAGTAGGGTGTCAGACTTTGCTTGGCTGCCGACAGCATAATCTTCTCTAACCGGTCGGTTCGCAATTGCTTGCGCTCCGAAAAACGGCAAAGCAAAGGCGTAATCTCATCTACCCCTATCTCGGTACATTTCTCAATCATCCATTCCAGGCGCTCTACGTTCTTCGTCGGTGCAATAGCAATATGCAGGTAGAAACGATGGTGCTTCTGCTGTTTCTCCTGCGATATAACCTCAAACTCACAACGCTTGGGGTGCGGATTCGTAATCCGTGCCGTGTAGGTTGTTCCCTTGCCGTCCGTGAGCAGAATCTCATCTCCTCGCGTGTAGCGCAATACACGAACACAATGCCCACTTTCCTCTTCGCTTAGGAAAGGTAAGGTAGCAATATCGGGAGTGTAGAAGAGATACATTATGAATTATGAATTATGAATTATGAATTATGAGTTTAGAGTTCGCTCTCTTTGAGGCGTTCTGCATTTTCGGCTACCTGCAAAGCGTCAATCACACCTTGTATGTCGCCGTCCATGAAGGCAGCCAGATTATATATCGTATAGCCTATCCGATGGTCGGTAATACGCCCCTGCGGATAGTTGTACGTGCGAATTTTCGCACTTCTATCGCCTGTCGAAACCATCGTCTTACGTCGTGCTGCAATATCGTCGATATACTTTTGGTGCTCCTTATCGTAGATTTGCGTGCGCAGACGCGAGAGAGCACGCTCCTTGTTCTTAGGCTGGTCGCGCGTCTCGGTACATTCAATCAATATCTCTTGCACCTCATTGGTATTTGGATTGCGCCAGTTGTACCGCAAACGCACGCCCGACTCCACCTTATTCACATTCTGTCCTCCGGCACCGCCGCTTCGAAACGTCTCCCACTTGATTTCTCCTTCGTTGATATGTACCTCGAACTCATCGGCTTCGGGCAGAACCGCTACCGTGGCAGCCGAGGTATGTACTCTGCCCTGCGTCTCCGTTGCAGGAACACGTTGAACACGATGGACTCCACTCTCATACTTCAGCGTGCCATAGACATTCTGTCCCGTCACGTTGAAGATAATCTCCTTAAATCCGCCTACAGCACCTTCCGAGAACGAGGAAACCGTATATTTGAAGCCGTGCAACTCAAAATACTTGGTGTACATGCGGAAAAGGTCGCCCGCAAATAATGCCGCTTCGTCTCCGCCCGTACCGCCACGAATCTCCATAACGACGTTCTTTCCGTCTTCGGGGTCTTGCGGCAGAAGCATCAGTTTGACTTCCTCCTCCAATGCAGGAATCTGCGGTTCTATTTCGTCTATTTCCTGACGTGCCAGTTCCTTCATTTCCGGGTCGGTCTCATTAAAGAAAATCTGCTTTGCCTCCTCCAAAGAATGACGCGCCTTCTTATATTTCTCCGCAGAGACGAGTACACGCTCCAAGTCATGATAGTCCCGATTCAAGCGCACATAACGCGCCTGATCGGCTATCACGGCAGGGTCGGTTATCAGGAGACTAACCTCATGGAACTTTGCCTCCAAACCTTCTATCTTATCCAGTATCTCCATCGTATACTCATCTTATACTCATCGTATACTCATTTCGCCTTAATACACGAAGATATCTTTCGTGCTCAGTTTCTTCACTTTTCCGCGCGACTTCAGATACTTCATATCGAGGTCTTTCTTGTTTCCAAGAACTAAATAACGGTAGGTTCTATTTGCCACACGAGCCTTTTGGAAAGCCACAACATCGTCCAACGTGAGGCGTTGAACTTCCTCGTAAATCTCTTTGTAATAGTCGTGGTCCCAACCATTCTTTACCATAGCGATATAAGAGCCGATAGGTGCAGAACGTACGTAACGACGTTGCTCAATCTGCTTCAAGAGCGAAGTCTTGGCTTGGTCGAATGCCGAGGGCGAGAGAGGCATATAGTTGCAAATCGAATCAAATGCCTCCATGCAGTCCTTCAGTTTGTCGTTCTGCGAAATAATGTAGGTATAGAAGATATTGTTCTCCCCTTTGTAGGACGAGAGGTCGTAGTTAGCCGACGAAGCGTAGCAGAGGGCACGCGACTCACGCATTTCTTGGAAGACAATCGAACCCATCGAACCGTCAAAATACTCGTTGAAAAGCATGGCGATTGCCTCGTCCTTCGGCGTATAAAGTTCGCCCATATTCGAATAGCCGAAGAAGTAGATGTTATTAGCCTTATAAGGAGCCAACCACACTTCGTTCTTCGCAATTACTTGCTTATGGATACGGGGCGAAACAGTTTGCTTGGCAGGGTCGCCCATAGCGATAAACTTGCTCTCGCCATTCAGGGTCTTTACGATGTCCACTTCGGTAGCAGGACCGTAATAAGTGACACGAATGATACCCGGCAGCAGGTTTTGGATACGTTGCATTAGGTCTGCAGCCTTCATCTTCTTCATCTGCTTTGGGGTAAGTATCAACGACTTGCGGACATCTAAGCCGACCATACCCGCAGAACGCAGTTGGCTGAAATTGGAGCCTTGGTCAAGTTTGGCGTCGTTGTGTCCCTTTACGTTATCCTTAACCACCTCTTTCAAGATGGCGTCGTCGGCTTTCACGTTCATCACCCAATCTTCCAGCAGAGCCAGCGTAGCGTCAAAGTTCTCCTGCAAACCGGAGATAGAGAAATATGTCTCGTCGCCATTGTTCGATACCGACATCTCGGCAGCCAGATTATAGAGACGTGTATTCTTCTCGTCAGCCGTCATCTTGTCGGTTCCGAGGTAACTCATCAGGTCCAGAGCCAAACCGATAGCAGGGTCTGCGTTGCTACCTTTGCCCACTACAAACGAGAGATTAAAGAGTTCGTTCTCTTTGTTTTGTACGTAGAGCAGTTGTTGCCCTTTCGCCAAGGTAGTCTTGCTCAAGTCCTTGTCGAAATCGAGATATTGCGGTTGGAGACGCTCTGCCTGCATCTTTCCGAGGTCGCGCACGAAGTCTGACTGCAACTCACGGTTCATCTCAATAGGCGTAATAGCAGGTTTCTCCACTTTCGTCGGGTTAGCATTATCGCCTTGGCGCTTATAGACGCAAGCGTAACTGTTGGTGGTCAGGTACTTGTTTGCCACACGGACTACATCGTCTTTCGTAATCTTGGCATAACGGTCGAGTTGCGACACAATGTCGCCGTAAGGAATCTGATAAATGAAACTGGAGAGGAATTTATTCACGCGGGAACGGTTGCTTTGCAGGTTCTGCATCTCGTAACGGCGCTCGTTGGCGATAATGGCTTTGAGCATCTCCTCCGAGAACTCTCCGCGTTTCAGTTTCTCAACCTCGTCCAACAGGATTCGTTTTACTTCCGTCAGGTCTTGTCCCTCTTTGGGTACACCTACGAGGAAGAAGGTGGAATAGTCGTTGCTCTCGTCTGGGAATGCAGCCGCACCCAAGAGCAGTTGTTTCTGGTCAATATCAAGGTCAATCAGTCCGCACTTGCCGTTATTCAGCACGCTTGACATGATTTCCACGGCGTCGATATCCTCGTGTTTCACACCCGGCATCTTCCAGCCGATCCATACCTCAGGAGCCTCCTTGCCAAAGACGGTAGTGTCTTTCGGAGCGGTCAAGTCTTTCTGTTCCGGGACATCAAAAGCAGGGATATTCGTATTGGCTTTCCAAGCGCCGAAATACTCGTCAATCAAAGCAATCGTAGCGTCAAAATCTATATCACCCGAAAGGCAGATAGCCACGTTATTCGGGCGGTAATAAGTCTGGTAGAAGTTCTTGATATTCTTCAGCGACGGGTTCTTCAGGTGTTCTTGCGTACCCAACACGGTATGTTGGCGATAAGGCACATTCGGGAAGAGAATTTGGTCAACAGCCAGTTGCACCTTCATCTGGTCCATCGTACTATACATATTAAATTCCTCATATACCGTTTCCAACTCGGTATGGAAGCCGCGTACAATCAGGTTCTGGAATCTGTCGCTCTCAATCATCGCCCATCTGCGTAATTCGCCGGCAGGGATAATCTCGTGGTAGCAGGTCATGGCTGTGCTGGTAAAGGCATTAACGCCTGTTGCGCCAATCATGGACATCAGTTTATCAAACTCGTTGGCAATCGCAATCTTAGAGCCCTCGTAGGAGAAACTGTCTATCTGGTGATAGATGGCTTTGCGTGCAGCCTCGTCAGTCGTATGGCCATACACCTCATAAAGGCTGTCGATAGCGTCCAAGTTAGGTTTTTCTTTCTCGTAATTGGTTGTTCCGTAACTCTTCGTGCCCTTGAACATGATGTGCTCTTGGTAGTGGGCCAAACCCGTAGAATTGAGAGGGTCGTTCTGCGCTCCGGCACGGACTGCGATAAACGTCTGGATTTCAGGTTTCTCGGCATTCTGTGTCAGATAGACGGTCAAGCCGTTGTCTAATGTGTAAATACGTGCTTTAAGCGGGTCGTTAGGAACCGTCGTGTAAGCATAGTTCTTGGCTTGCACGGTCATAGCCGCCATAGCCAGCATCAAAAAGAAATAACGTTTCATACTATATTTGTTTTGGTTAGTTCTGTGTTTTGGGGAGTACGGTACCCGTCTCGGCATACTCCTTGAGGTTGTTCATTATCGTTTCAAAGCGCCAAACCGCTACTTCCTGCCACGTCTTTTTCGTTATGAAAGCAGAGAAGAACTTGCCGAATAGCACGTGCAATTCAAAGTGGACATTGGTCTTGCCGTCAGGTCTGGGTGTAGTAAGGAATAGCCCCTTTGCGTCTTGCAAAATCTTTCCCGAATAGGTAATGTCCAATTGCGAATAGCGGGAATTATTTGCCATTATTTTCTCCCAGTAATGCCCGCCTATCTCCACATTTCGCTTCCAAGGTACGCCTAACACCACGATATCGGTTACGAAAAGCGAATTATGGGTTTCGGGATAATACTCACTCTTTTTGTAGCGTAATTGTACTGCGTCTTTACCTTTGGTATCTCCGCCTCCGCTCGTGTTCATATAAGCCCATGTGAAGAGCGAATCGGCTTCGGCTTGCAGTTGATAGACGAACTTGTCAATCACTTCTTTGGTGCGTTCCGGAGAGCAGTTATACACACGGTCAAGCACGATCTTCCGTTCGTTACGGGGATAACTCTCCTCGGCGCTTACCATGCCACAAAGCAGCACAATGGGCAACAATAACAGGCGTTTCATTATCTATGGCGCATTTGTTGAACTTTCTTCATCATCTTGCTGGTCTGCTCAAACTGTTTGATGAAGCGGTTGACCTCCACAATCGTTGTGCCCGAACCTTTGGCGATACGGTCTTTGCGCGAGCCGTTGAGCAACGCAGGATTACTTCTTTCTGCGGGAGTCATCGAGGAGATGATTGCCTCTATCGGTTTGAAGGCATCGTCGCTTACTTCTACGTTCTTCAGAGCCTTGTCCATACCGGGAATCATGCCCATCAGATCCTTCATATTTCCCATTTTCTTGATTTGCTCCAATTGCTTCATGAAGTCGTTGAAGTCAAACTGGTTCTTTGCGATACGTTTGCTGATACGTCGTGCTTCTTCCTCGTCGTATTGCTCTTGGGCACGCTCTACGAAACTGACTACGTCGCCCATGCCTAAGATTCGGTCTGCCATACGCTCGGGGTGGAACACGTCCAGAGCGTCCATCTTCTCGCCTGTACCGATAAACTTTATCGGTTTCTCGACCACAGAACGGATACTGAGGGCAGCACCGCCACGTGCATCGCCGTCGAGTTTTGTCAGAATAACGCCGTCAAAATCCAGTCTGTCGTTAAATTCCTTAGCCGTATTCACGGCATCTTGACCCGTCATGGCATCTACCACGAACAACGTCTCCTGCGGTTTGATGGCTTGCTTGATAGCGGCAATCTCCTGCATCATCTGCTCATCTACGGCCAAACGGCCCGCCGTATCGACAATAACAACGTCGTAACCGAATCGGCGTGCCTCGTCAATGGCTTTCTCGGCTTTGCGGACGGGATTCTGCTCGGTCTCCTCGGTATATACTTTGGCTTGAATCTGCTCACCTAATACACGCAATTGCTCAATAGCAGCAGGACGATACACGTCGCATGCCGCTAACATCACGCGTTTGTTTTTCTTTGTCTGTATCCAGTTGGCAAGTTTAGCCGCAAAGGTCGTCTTACCAGAGCCCTGCAAACCGCTAAGCAGCACTACTGCCGGTTGCCCTTTGAGGTTGACCTCGCTGGCTTCGCCTCCCATCAGAGCAGCTAACTCGTCATGAGTAATCTTCACCATCAATTGCCCGGGACGGACGGCTGTCATCACGTTCTGACCGATGGCTTTGGCTTTCACTTGGTCGGTAAATTGTTTGGCGGTCTTGTAGTTTACGTCCGCCTCAAGAAGTGCCTTACGGATATCCTTCACCGTCTCGGCGATATTGATTTCCGAGATTCTACCCTCACCCTTGAGGATTTTGAAACTTCTTTCTAATCTTTCACTTAAGTTATCAAACATTGATGTATAAATTTCTTTATTGTTAATTCAAATATGCTGCAAAGTTACTGTTTTTTTCGGAATATATCAGAGGACTCCTATTCCGTTGAAGAAAATGAGTAAGATGATTAGCGGGATAAAATAGCGGATCAAGAAACGGGTAAAAGGCTTGAATTCCAACTGTTTGTCCACGACGAACCACCCGACAAAGAGCGTTGTTCCCAAGGCTATGATAGGCAATGTACAAGTGGAAGTCAGTCTGTCTATCCAATCGAAAGCCCCGCCTGAAAGGGCACAAGCCAAGGCTACTCCGAAGCAGGCTAATCCGCAGATGACCAGTCCTTTATGACGGGATATAGGTCGTTTCCAATGCGAAGTTGCGTCCATGAGAGCCGCCACAAGAACCTCAAAAAGCGAAGCCGAAGAAGTGACGGCGGCGATGATGAGTAACGCAAAGAACAGAAGCGAGAACACTTGACCGGCAGGCATCTGCCCGAAGACTAAAGGAATAACGTTGAACACCAGTTTAGGTCCTTGTTCGGGGCAGAAATTGAAGGCAAACACGGCAGGGAAGATTGCACAGCCGGCGATGATGGCTGCGAGGGTATCCAGCCCGACCACTTGGGCGGCGACACGACTTACCTTCGTATCCTTAGCCATGTACGCGCCGTAGGTAATGAGAGCGCCCATACCGATACTGAGGGAATAGAAACATTGTCCCAACGCCCCGAGTATAACCTTCGGGGTCAAACATTTCCAGTCTGGTTTGAAAAGGAAAGCATATCCGCGACCGGCGCCGTCTAAGAATGCCACCCGTACGACCAGTATGAGAAGCAAAGCGAATAATATCGGCATCAGAATCTTGCAAAGGCGTTCAATACCCTTATTGACGCCCGCCCAGAGGATAACGATGGACAGACCGATAGCGACTACCGTACAGGTAATCACTTTCCATAGAGAGGTAGAGAACGACTGAAAGACGGTTTCGGCAGTAGCCGCGTCAACCACTTGGTTGATAGAGCCTGTTATTGACATGCAGAAATACCCTATACACCACCCTACGATGACAAGGTAAAGCCCCGTGATGAAAGTGGTGGAGATAAACGTAAGAGCAGGAATCCATTGCCAACGTTTGGAATTGGACAGACGCTGGTAGGCACTATGAATAGAGCCTTCCGAGGTCTTGCCGATCATAAACTCCGTCATCATAAGGGGTAAACCGAAGATGATGACGCAGACAATATAGACCAGCAAAAAGGCGGCTCCGCCGTTTGCTCCAACCATATAGGGGAATTTCCATATATTCCCCAATCCTACGGAGCCTGCGGCTGCAGCTAAAATCAGTCCTAATCGTGAGGCAAACTTTTCGTTCTTCATTTTATTCTGTTTGTACGTGTTTCAAAGGAATAGTAATCGTGAGTTCGGGAACATCGGTCGAGTCTTTCTTGTCTATTGCCGACATCGTGCCGGAGAATATCGTATCGCCTGTTTGATTGATAGAGACATCGAAGTTGCCGGAAATCACATCAAAGAGATGGGTTGTCTTCAAATCGCCTTTTGAGGAATAAGCCACGAAGGAATATCCTGCCGCGAATGTACTATCAGCCGTTGAGTAATTGCCCGCTTCAAATTGGTTCATCTTCAGAGCCAGGCACACTTGGCGCGTGCTATCCGTGTTATAGCCGAACACCAAGAACAGTCCCCTTTCCTCCATTAGATCCCCTGATGTTCCTGTGGTGCAGTTGATTGTTTCCGCACGGGTTTCGGTATGGTCGGTACGATGGCTGCAACTCATCGGCAGCAAGACCATTAGAAGTAATAGTAGTGTATCTTTGACCACAATAGCACGATTAACTTCGTTTCGCATGGTGTTCTGTTTCATGTTATAAATCGACCTGTTTTATGTTGTAATTTGCAATTTACACA
Organism: Paludibacteraceae bacterium; assembly: GCA_024399755.1. Taxonomy (GTDB): domain Bacteria; phylum Bacteroidota; class Bacteroidia; order Bacteroidales; family Paludibacteraceae; genus Colicola. Next base: position 16,880 of record JAKSNN010000032.1, read on the forward strand.
AAATCGGGCGCAAAGGTACAACTTTTTTTTGAATTATGCAAGAAAAAACATAAAAATTAGTTTTCCTTGCTCCAACTCATAACTCTTAATTCTTAATTCATAATTCAAAATTCTTAATCGAATCTTCTCATAATTCATAATTCTTAATTCATAATTCCTTCCGGTTCTTCGTCATATTTCGTGATTTCTATATGCTCTC